>RFHU01000032.1 GCA_003695705.1 Planctomycetota bacterium | reverse complement strand
CGCAGGCGCCGGCGCAGGCGGCACAGCTCCCCGCCGAGGAGCGCCGCCGCAGCGAGCAGCGCGACCGCCTGCGCGCCCAGGGCCAGGGGGACCGCCTCGGCGGGGACCCCCCCCGCCGCGACCAGGCACAGCCCGCCCAGGGCCAGCCCGCCCAGGGCGAAGCCTGCCCCCGCACGCGAGCGAACGCCCCGCCCCCACTTCCGCTCGCCCGACGTTGCGTCGTCGCGCGGCGCGGCCGCCAGCTCTCCTCCGAACTGGCCGGGCGATCCAAAGTCGCCGTCCGTGCAGTGGTGGTTCACTAGCTGGCCCTCCGGCTGGCGTCGCTCGGTCGGCGCAAAGCAGTGCTCGGCGTCGCGGCGGAGGCGTCGCCGGCGGGAAAGACGAAGACGAAGCGGGCCCCCTCGCCCTCGCCGTCGCTGGAGACCGTGAGGGAACCGCCCAGGGCCCGGGCCGCGTTGGCGCAGGTGTGCAGGCCCATGCCCGTGGAGCCGGGCTTGGTGGTGTAGCCGTGCCCGAAGATCCGCTCCAGGTCGCCGGGAGGAATTCCCACACCGCGATCGGCGACTTCGACGCGCACCGCGCTGCCCTCGCGCGCGTAGCGGAGTTCCACGGAGTCGTCGCGACCGGCGGCCTCGGTGGCCTGGCGGGCGTTCAGGAGGAGGTGTGTGAGCACGTCGGTGACCTGGACGCGCGGCGCCACCAGCCGCAGAGGCACCGGCCCGTCGACGCTCAGGGAGCGCGCGTCGAGCCCCGCGAGGAGGGCGGCGTCGCGGCACGCCTCGGCGAGGTCGAAGGCCTCGGCGCTGTGTTCGCCCTGCTCGCTCTGGCGGCGCTGCGCCTCGAGCACCTGGTGCATGTAGCCGAGGCGCTCCTCGAGGGCGTCCACCTCGCGGTCGAGGGCGCAGCGCTGGCGCTCGAGCTTGTCGGCGAGGAGTTCGAGGGCGCGGGCGGCCCGGTCGCGGTCCTCTCCGCCTCTCCAGAGGGCGGCCAGACGGCGGAGGGTCGCCTCCAAGGATCCGTCGCGGGTGCTCTCCCGCAGGAGGGTCAACGAGGCCTCCAGACTGTTGAGGGCGTTCCCCAGGCTGTGGACGACGTCGCTGGCCACCTCCGCCCGCCCCGCCCGCAGGGCGGCCTCGCTGCGCAGGCGCGCGGCCTCTTGCTCCTCGGTCACGTCGCGGAGGAGGAGGAAATAGCCCGCGTGGCCCTTGTGGGGCAGGACCAGGGGCGAGACGCTGCAGCGGAGTTCTCGACCGGCGCGGTGCCAGGCGAGCTCTTCGAGGCGACGCTTGCTGAAGCTGCGCACCGACTCCAGCTCGCGCAGCGCGTCGAGTTCCCCCTCCACGGCGAGGAGGAGTTGCAGGCCCCGCAGGCCGCCGTCGACCGCGCGCACGCCGTGCCGGGAGCGCAGGGCGACCAGGCGCGCGAAGGCGTCGTTGTGCTCGATGACGTACCAGTGGGGGTCCAGCACGGCGACGCCGTCGCGGGAGCCGCGGAGGAGGCCGCGCCAGTAGTGGCGATCGAGCACCAGCTCGCTCAAGCAGGCGCTCTCCTCGACGCGCTCGAGCACGACGACCCGTCCCCCGCCCGCTTGGGGAAAGCGCACGCGGCAGTGGACGTCGCCCCGCCCGCCCCGCAGGACCGCCAGGGCGTCCAGCCCGGCGCCGCCCCGCGCGAGCCCTTCGCAGACCGCGCTGCGCCCGGCGCGATCGCGGGGACTGAGCAAGTCGATCAACCTGCGTCCGATCAGCGCCTCGTGGGGGAGCGAGAGCACCCGCCGCGCCTCGGGCGAGGCGCAGGCCACGCGGCGGTCGGGCGTGAGGCTCAGGGCCGCCGGATCGCAGGCCTCGGCCCAGGGGCAGGAGTCGGGGAATTCGAAGGAAGGCAGCGGGGTCACCGGGAGCGCTCCGCGGGGAAAACGAAGCCAAGAAGGGAGTGCAGCTCCTCCAGCGCCTCGGGGCGGCACCCGCGGCGGCGGAGGACGGTGATCGGGTTCAGCCAGGGCGGAGCGCGAAGGAGGAAATCGGGGGTCTCGAGGGTGAAGACTCCGGCGCCCGCGGCCCGTTCGGGTCGCCCGTAGCGCCGCGCGAGCCGCTCCCACACGGCGAGGACCTCCTCGCGGGGGAGGGAATACTTGTAGGTGTCCCCGGCAAAGCAGGAGCGAACGCGCTCGCGCACCACACTCATGCGGCCTCCACGACGAAGCGGCAGCGGGGGGCGCCCTGGGCCCGGCACTCCTCCTCGACGGCCTCGAACTGGCCCATGCGCTCGCACACGTCGCCCTCGCCGTAGACGAGCTCGCACAGCCCCGCGGCGACTCCGCAGAGCATGAAGCAGCGCGGCTCTGGGGCCCGCCCGCGGCGGGCGAGCTGCTCGTGCGCCTCGTAGCCGTCGGCCGCCTCGAGGACCAGGCGCTCTCCGGGGGTGTGCTCGGTGACCGCCCAGCGCCCCCAGCCCATGCCGTTGGAAAAGGCGACGAGCGCGCGCAGCCGGTCGCCCGCGCCCTTCACGCTGGGCGCGGCGAGGGCCTCCCACTCGGGGGAGTCGAGGACGCCGCCCAGAAGGCGCATGGCGCAGGTCTCCGCGACCTCGTAGAGCTGCAGGCGCGCGACCTCGCCGAGGCCAACGGTCTCCAGAGCGCGCGCGTAGCGGGTGGAGAGCTCGGTGTAGAACACGGCGGGCATGCTGGCGAGGTAGACGTTGAAGGCCGGAACCAGGCCCTCGTCGTCGCCGGAGAGCGGGTGCTCGCCGAGGGCGGACACGATCCCCGCCAGGTCCACCCCGCAGGCAAGGGAGTGGGCCGGCTCTCCGTCCGGAACCTCGCGGGCGGGGGGCAGGGGGT
>RFHU01000372.1 GCA_003695705.1 Planctomycetota bacterium | reverse complement strand
GGTCGTCCTCATCGGGGATGGGCTCTGGTTCCGGCTCGGGGGGCGGCAGGGGCTCGTCGTCGTCGTCGGCCCCGGGCCGGTCCTCCTCCTCCTCGCTCTCCGAGGGAGGCGGGCCCTGACCTTCGGGGAGGGCAGCCCGCGACGAGCGTTCGAGGGTCAGACGAAGTTCGGTCCGATCCGACAGCGAAGTCATTGTCGGCTCGCTTCCGTCTCCTCCGTCTTGGACCTCCTCGCCGCTGAGAGAGACCGTGGCCGTGACCTTGCACGTGCGCGCGTCGGCCTTCTCCACGGCGAGTTCCCACGAGCCCTGGCGGACCATCTCGAGTCCGAACTCCGAGAGGGCCTCCTCCACGAACACCGGAACCTCGGGGGGACGTTCGTAGGCGCTCGGGTTCACGTTGGCCAGGACGCCCTTGCGGCTCCCCTCGCCGACTCCCCAGCGCGAGCGCACATCGGGCAAGGGGGCCAGGCAAACCACCTGCGCGTCCGAACCGCTCACTTCTCCGCCTCCGTCCCAACGAGCGCGCAGGATGCCGCCCCCACCGAGCCGAAGGACCACCGAGCGCCCGCTGAGGCGAAGCGGGACGTCGCTGCCGTCCTCGCTCAGGGAGGCGCTCTGGACGTAGCGGGTGACCTTCACGACCCGCCCGTCCTCCACCGCGTCCACTCGGTCCACGTAGACCATCTTCGCCGCGCTGGTCCGGCGGATGGCCAGGTCCTCCTCGCCTCCGCCGCGAACGGTCTCGGAGGCCTCGCGGCGGTATTCGCACGATCCCTCCCAGAGGCTCCGAACCGGGGGGACCTCGCCCTCGTCCACGGGATCGCCCGCGCGAACCGACGGCACGAGAACGAACAAGGCGGCGAAGGCCGCGCCGACAGAGACGTACGGCCTGGCGCGAACGGCCCCGGACCAAGACCGAACGACGTCGCCCGACGGAGCGCGCAGCGGGATCGTCCTCATGGCGTTCACTCCCCTCCGTCCTCGTCCGCGGAGGTGGGAGGATCCTCCTCGGTCTCCGTCGTTCCAGCCTCGTCGGCTCCCTCCGCCGGGGAGTCGTCGACGCTTTCCTCTTCTGCGTCGCTCCGCGAGGCCCCGGAGTCCGCCGCGGGGCGCGGGTCCGACGGAGGCGATCCGCCGCCGGCAGGCTCCGGCCCGGTGCGGCCGCTGGGAGGGCAACCCAGGCAGGCGCAAAGCAGTGTGGCTACGCACCCAAGGCGCAAGAGCCAAGAAGTCCAGTTCGTGAACACGTTCTCTCTCCTCTTCCTGCGGTTGGCTTGATCGCGGACGGAAACGCCTTCCGACGGGTCACCGGGTGCGGACGACGACCCGCGGAGCCGAAGAGCGGCTCCCAGCGTCGAGGCGCCGCGGTCCCCTGCGAGGCCCCGGGAGCACCCCCCGGGGCCGGGTGGGGGCTCTGGCGGACGGGCCCTCGGCTGCCTGCTCTCAGGAGCCCCGGCCGAAGGGGCAGGTTCAGGCTGCCGAGGACTCGACCGAGGGGACGGCCTCTCGATCAGCGAGGGCCCCGGCGTCGCTCGTTGGGGGGGCCGTCGGGGGCGTCGCTTCGCTCTCCTTCGCCTCGGCTTCGAGCCCCGCGAGGAAGGCGGCGACCTCCATGCGGAAGGAGATCTTCTCCCTCCGAGCAGGCTCCCGTCTCGTCCCTTCGCTTGCGGTCATGTCGACACCCTCCGAGATCGCCCTTCGCCGCGGCGCTCTCTACGGATGGCGAAGGGATAGCACTCCCTGTGCCGATAGGACCTGGGCCGCAACGCCCGACCGCGACGCCCCGTGCTGTCTTTGCGTGCGCGGGGGAACGGTCGAAGGGCAACGTGGGTTTCGACCCGGAAACCTTCGCTGCGCCAGAGCCCGGACCGCCGAGAGGCAAGGCTCCCGCAGGCGCTCAGCTCGAGGACCGGACGACGCCCTCGGCTGCCTCCACCACCGCGCCGGCGAAATCAACGCCGCAGAAGGCCTCCGCGTCGCCGAACCCACCGGGGCTGAAGGCATTGATCTCGATGATCCTCCCCTCGATCACGTCCAATCCCACCAGGAAGAGGCCGTCGGCGCGCAGCCGACCGCCGACGCGAGCGACCAGCCGGCGCATTGGCTCGTCGAGGACCTCCGGCTCGGGACGACCGCCTGCGTGGATGTTGCTCCGGAACTCCCCTTCTCCGGGGACTCGACGCACGGCAGCCACCTGCCCGTCGACGGTCAGCGGACGCCCCTCGAGGACGAGCACGCGGACGTCGCCTTGATCGGCCCCGTGCACGACGTCCTGGGCGATGACCGGGCCCTGGGAGAGCAACATGTGGACGATCGTGCTCAGGTTGCCGCCGTCGGCCGCCACCTTGAAGACCCCCGCGCCGTGGGTCCCCTCGAGAGGCTTGAGGACGGCCTCGCGAGCCTGCTCCACGAAGCGACGCAGGCGCTGCGCGTTCGAGCTCACCAAGGTCCGCGGGCGCAGGTCCGTGGGGAAGTCGTTCAGGTAGAGCTTGCTCGACGCCCGGAGGAGGCCCTGGGGATCGTTGAGGACGCTCGGGCGCCGTTCCGCGAGGATCTGCAGCATGCGCAGCGCGGCGCGGTGGGCCGCGCCATGGAGCGGGTCCCTGGCAGGGTTGGTGCGGATCCAGACAAGGTCGAGGTCATCGAGTTCGACGACTTCGCGAGGGGCCGAGCGGAGTGCTGCGCACCAGTCGTCGCCGTAGGCTCCGTCGGGCGCAGCGCGGACGAGAGCCCGCAGGCGGTCGTCAGGGGAGGCCTCCAGCTCTTCCACCCCACAGACCCACGCGGAATGGCCTCGCTGCACGACGCGATGAATGAGCAGCGACGTGGACATTTCGGAAGTCAACTCGTGCAAGCTATTGACGAGGAAGCAAACCTTCACAGCAGCTCCGGGAGGAGGCGGGGAAGCCCCACGGGGGTCAGAAGCAGGGCGCAGCGACAGCGCGTCTCGGGGATAGAATCGAGACCATGGACCTGGATTTCCACACCCCCACACCGGCCCTCTGCCGCGCCGTGAATACCGCGAACGTGGGCCTGTTCACTCTGGGTGCAGATGGTTGCCTGCGGGGGTGGAGCGACGGAGCCGCGCGGCTGCTCGGGTTTTCGGCGCTCGATGTCGTTGGCGCCCCGGCCGACTTCCTGGACGCAGACCAGCCTCGCCTTGGCATCGCCGAGTTGTGGCGGCGCCTCGCGGCCGGGGAGGAATTCGCCGAAGGGCGCCTCACTCTCCGGCACCGTGAGGGGCATCCCATGGACGTCCTGGCCGACCTGCGCCCCTTCCGCGAGGCCGGGCGCCTCGTGGGCGCTGTCGGGGTGCTCACCGACGTGACCTTGTTGCTGCAGGCCAACCAGCGATTTGCCGAAGTCCTTCCCCCGCGTGCGGCGCGTCGCTCGTTCCGAGGGCTCGTTGGAGAGAGCCCGATCATGCAAGAGGTGTACGAGCGAATCGAACTCGCGGCCGCCGTCGACGTCACGGTGCTCATCCGCGGTGAGACCGGGACCGGCAAGGAGCTCGCTGCGCAGGCCATCCACGCGTTGAGCGAGCGCAGGACCCGGCCCTTGATCTGCGTGAACTGCGCCGCGATCCCCGATCCCTTGCTCGAGAGTGAACTCTTCGGGCACGTGCGCGGCGCCTTCACGGGCGCAATCAGGGACAAGAGGGGCGTCTTCGAGGCGGCGAACGGGGGGATCCTCTTCTTGGATGAAATCGGGGACATGGGTCCGAGCGTCCAAGTGAAGCTCCTGAGGGCGCTGCAAGAGCGAGAGATTCGTCGCGTCGGAGAGGATCGCGTGCGCAAGGTCGACGTTCGGATCCTCTCGGCCACCCACCGAGACCTCGCGGCGCTCGTGGCGGCGGGGCAGTTTCGGGAAGACCTCTACTACCGCCTGAGGGTGTTCGAACTCAACATGCCTCCGCTGCGAGACCGGGAAGGCGACGTCGAGCGACTGATCCTCCACTTCATGGAGGAGTTCGCCGCCCGCCACGGGAAGTCGGTGCGCGAGGTGTCCCCCGAGGCCTTGGCCTGCGCGGTTCGCTACGCCTGGCCGGGGAACGTGAGGGAGTTGAGGAACGCTGTCGAACACGCCTTCGTCACGGTGCGGGGGAATTGCATCGGCCTTTCGGACTTGCCTGCGGAGATCCGCGCGGCGGCAGGAACCGGGACCCGAGCCGAGGAGGCAGGCGTCGAGTTGCCGCCTCCGCTGGGGGCCTTGCCCGTCCCTCCGAGCGACGAGCGCAGCCGAATCATTGCAGCGTTGATGCAAGCCGGTGGCAAGAAGGCGGCCGCGGCGAGCCTCTTGGGCATCAGCAGGGTTACCCTCTGGAAGAAGATGAAACGGTTGGGCATCAGCCCCGTGTACGGCGTCGAGTCGGAGCGCCTTCCTCCTCCCGACCGTCCGCCTCGGATCTCCTGAGCGATTGAGGATCTCCTGAGCGATTGAGCGATCGCGAACCGGCGGGGCGCCTTCGGCCGCAAGGGTCGAGAAGCGAAGTCAGGCAGCGTCTTCGTCGGGGCCGAGCCAGGCCCAGTCGTAGAGTTCGTCCTCGTCCTCGTCCTCGTCCTCGTCCTCGTCCTCGTCCTCGTCCTCGTCCTCGT
>RFHU01000371.1 GCA_003695705.1 Planctomycetota bacterium | reverse complement strand
CTCGACGCGGTGGTGCTGCGCTGCCTGGAGAAGGAGCCCGTCCACCGCTACCGCTCCTGCGCCGAGCTCGCCGAAGAGCTCGAACGCCTCCTCCGCGGCGAAGCCGTGGACGCCCGCTCCGTCCCGGCCCTGGCACGTCGCTGGCGCGCCCTCGGTTCGCGTCGGCAAAGAGCCCTGCGCCTTCTCGCCCTGAGCCTCTCCCTGTGCGTTCTGGTGACCGCTGCCGGCTGGCTCCTCCTCTCCCTCGGCTCGCCACGCCGCTTCGAAGAGGCCCTCGGGGCCGAACTCCCTCTCGGGCACTCCCTCGCACCGAACGCCCTCGCGCGCCTCCGCTCCTACGCGCAGCGGCCCTTCGTGGCTTGGCTGGGCGGCGGCGACGCCGAGCGGACCCGCGCCGGGCTGGCCCTCGTGGAGGGGCTGAGCGCCCTCGAACGCGGGGACGAAGCCGCGGCCCTCGACGCCCTGCGGCGCTACGAGGCCTTGCGCCTCGCCCTCGACGCCCGGAAGCAGGTCCCCCTCACGGCCGAGCGCGTCGCCCACCGGGCCCTGCGCGGCGCCGTCGCGGCGCTCGCCGCCCGCGGCGAGCGCGACGTCCCGCGCGGCGACCTCCTCGCCGCCCGCGAAGACCTCGAGGCCGCGCTGCGGGAGGGCCTCTACCTCAGGGGGCCCGCGAACCTGCCCCTCCTCCACGCGCTCGTCCTCGCTCGCCTTGGCGACCCCAGGTTCGCTGGAGACGCACTGGAGGCCTTCGAGGACTCCTTCGCGGCGTCGGCCGGGGGCGACGAGTCCTCGGCCCACCCCCGCCTGCAGGACCTAGACGCCCCTGCCCTGCGCGCCCTCGCCTGGGCGGCTGCGCAGACCGGGGAGAAGCACCGGCACGCGGCCGCCGTGGAGGGCCTCCTCGCCCGCGGAGCCCTCGAGGGCCCCGACCTCGCGGCCTACCTCTCCCTCCTCGAGCCCGTGGAGGCCTCCCGCTGGCTCGACGAGCACGCGCCCCCGGGCGAGCGCCCCTGGTCTTTGCGCCGGCGCAAGCCTTCCCCGAGCGCCCCCGCCACGGACCGCCCCGGCGTCCGCGGCCCCTGGCCCACGCGCCTTGCCGGGGCGGAGGCGCTGCGGCCTCTCGCCGCGCGCCTCCTCCGGCAGGCCGTCCCCGACCCCGCGGGCGCAGACGCCCTCGAGCTCGCCGCACGCCGCGAGGCCTTCGTGGGCCTCCTCGACCTTCAGGAGGGGGAGCGCCGGCGAGCCTCCCTGCGCGTCGCCTGCTGGCTGGGGGCGGAGCACGCCGCCGCGGTTCGTCGTGCCCTGGCCGCGGGGCCTCGCTCCGTCGAGGACGCGGCCTCCAGCCAGACCGTTGCCTTTGACGAGCTCCTGGAGACCCTCGCCGCCTTCGCGCCCAAGGGGCCCCACGGCGAGAACAGCGAACTCGTTGCCGTTCTCAACCTCGTGCACGGGAACCTTCTCGGACGGCCAGCGGCTCTAGCCTCCCTTCTGCCCTATTTCGAAGCCTCGCTGGCCGAAGGCTGCAGAGGGGAGGTCGGACCCAGCCTTCGTTGCCTCGCCGCCGACGCGTACCTAGCCTTGGCGAGCGAAGGAGGCTCGCCGAAGGAACGTAGGAAACTCTGCCGGAAGCGCTGCAGGGAACTCCTCGCTCCGCTCCGGGCCCGGTCCTCCCACCCGCTTCCCAAGGAGAGGCGATCCGTGGCGAGAGCGTTGTCCGTGCTCGGTCGCTCCTACTGGCAGGAGGGCCGCTACCGCGAAGCCTTCGCCGCCTTCGAACACGCGGAGAGCCTCGATCCGCTCGTCCGTGGCCTGCCGGGGCACCTGCGCGCCAGGGCCGAAAGCCTCGATCGGACCGGTCGCGGCGAGGCCGCCCTGCGTGCCTTCGAGGACTACTTGGAGAACTTCGACGTCGTGACGCCGGGCGTCGTCCATGCGGCCGAGCGTTGCTACGCCTTCTGGCGCGCGAGCAAGGATCGCGCGTCCGTCCGGAGGTGCGGGGAGCGCGTCCTCGAACGCTCGCCGCGTTCCGCCCTCGCGCACCGCTGGCGCTGCCGCCTGGCCCTCCTCGAACTCGAGGACTACCGCGCGCGCAACGGTGCCCCCAACCCCGAAGGCTCCGTCGCCCCCTGGGGATCTCCGGAAGGCAACGCCGCTCGGAAGTACCTGGCGGAAGCCCAGCGAGGCTTCACGACCCTCATGGCGAAGGCCCGCAGCGACGCCCAGAGGAGGGCGGCCGCGGCCGAGCTGCGGCGAACGACCCGCGCTCTTCGTCTGCTGAACCGGGGCTCGCCCGAGGTCTTCGAGGCGCTCGAGCGGCTCTGCGCTCCCACCGAAGGGCCTTGAGCCCCTGCCGCCGACGTCGCCGAGCGCTCCGCGCCGGGGCCTCCGCTGCGCCGCAGGTAGCTCCGCGAAGACTCCGCACGGGTCCCTGCCCGCCCCCGCCGCCGCGGCGGCCGCGCTCCGCCCTGCGCCGTCCGCGGCCAGAGGCCGGGGCCCTGCGGCGCTCGCCCCCCGGCCGCGGCCGGCGCCTCGGTGCCCGCCCGGATGGGGCCCCGCGTTGCGTGCGGGTCGCGGTCCCTGGGCGGTCTCAGAGCGATGGCGGATCGACTTCCTGCACGAGCGCCCCGTGTTCTTCGCTGAGAACAAGGACCGCGAAGCGGGCAATTTCGTCGAGGGCGCCCGTGCTCAGGGTCACGTAGTCGAAGCGACCGCGGACGTCGGTGTAGCCGTCCTTGTGGAAGCGGACCGCGCCGGCGTGGGTGCGCGCGTAGGCCTTCACGTAGACCGCGGGCAGGGGCCGGCCCGCGGGGTCGTGCACGCTGAGCTGCCCGTAGCGCTCGAGGAAGCGGACCGAGAGGCGGCGAGCGTAGCGGGCCAGGGTCCTGCGCAAGCCGCCGCCGCGGACCTCCACCAGGGCGTTGGCTTCGGCGTAGGCGGGAGGCAAGGGCAGCCGCAGCTCCTCGCGGTCCGCAGGCAGCTCGACTTCTTCGCTGTGGTTCGGTTCGACGAAGAAAGCCTGGGTGGCTTCTCGCTGCACGAAGGGCTGGCGGCTGAAGAGGAGTTCCACGTCCATGCCGTAGACGTTGACGCGGCAACGGCGCAGGTTCCGGTAGCGCAGGAGGAGTTCCCCTCCCTCGCTGGAGACTTCCAGGGACGGCTCGCTGGCCGCCAGCGCGTCGAGGCGATCTTCCCGTCGGCGCGCCCGCGGATCGTCTTCCGCCGGACCGCCTTCGGCTTCGCGTACGTGGGCGAGCACGCTCCGAAAGCGCTTGCGCCAGCGGGGCACGGGGTGCTCCGCATGCTGGGCGGCGAAGCGGCGGGCTTCTTCGAGCTCTCCGCGATGCAAGGCCGCGTAGGCCTGCAGGTAGTCGTACTGCAGCCGCTCGGCGATGGCCTCGGGGTCGATGCGGGCCAGGGCCTTGGTGGCCTCCGAAACGCGGTCCTGGAAGAAGAGGTAGGTGGCGAGGGCCAGGAAGTCCTCGTGGGTGGGGGCGGGCCGGGCGGAGAGCAATTCCAGGGTGCGCCGGTACTGCCACGCGAAGCGGTCGTTGAGGATGCGCAGGCGACCGCCCAGGCGGTGCGCGCGGGCGTTGACGAGCGGGAAGTACTCCAGGTGCTCGTAGCGTCCGCGTTCCACGGGATCGCTGACCAGGAGGGGGCTCTCCAGAGCGGGCCCGCACAGGTCGAGGAAGGACTCCTCGTGGAGGAGGACCTCGCGCACGGCCGTCGTGTGCCCGTGGAGGAGTCCGTAGGACCAAAGGACCGGGTGGTAGACGTGCCGCCGGCGGAGGACTTCGATGGCCTGGGCGAAGAAGTCGGCGTCGTGCATGCGCCAGGCAATGCGCTCGAGGTCGAGTTCCTCGAGGTTGCGCTCGCCGAGGGCCGCGAGCACCTCCTCGGCGCGTCCGCGCTGGGAGAGCCATTCCCAGGAGTCCGGATCGATTCCGCTCGGTTCCCGCAGCACCCGCAACGTGCGCGCTTCGGCCGCGGCGACCTGCCGGCCTTCGCGGGTCACCTGCACGGGGTAGTGAACGAACTCGCCGGGGAGGGGGAAGACGAAGGCGTATTCGAGGGCTCGGGTCTGGTAGGGCTCGAGACGCAGCCGGAGGCCGCGGGTGCGAACTCCGTCCCGCAGGGGCATGGACCCCTGGGGAATCTGCAGGAGTAGGTCGAGCTTGCGCGGGCTGCCGGTGGGGTTGGTGAGCACGATCTTGCACACGTAGGCCACGTGGGTGAGGAAGTCGCCGTCTACGTATTTCTCCACCGTTTCGCCTGCGACGGTTCGCTGGCGGTCGTCGGAGCGCAGGTAGCTCTGGGCCACCAGCACCGGTGCCTCCTCGGAGGATGGGTCGGCCGGGGCAATTTCCTTGTGCACGACGAAGGTCGGGCCGTGAACGCGCAACTCGAGGCGCGCACCTTCGATCCTGGTTTCTGCGGGGGCGACAGGGGCGAAGGGCAGGTCCAAGACGGCGAGGGCGCAGAGGACCTCGGTCAGGTTCCGGTGCGCCCAGACGAAGTGGGGCGAGAGAAAGGGGCCTTCGCGGTGGCGGGCGAAGTCCCGCCAGAAGCGGCTCACCGGGACGAGGTCCGCGTCCTGCTCGTCGATGCGCCGGCGCCAGTAGCCGCGCTCGGCGAATTCCTGCGTCGGTTCGGCGCAGATGAAGCCGGACCGCTGGTGCTCGCGGCGCTGGAGGTCGAGTTCGGACGCGGCTTCCTCGGGCCACTCTTCGGCGGCCGCTTCTTCGCCGAAGGGATCCACGTCGTCAAGCAGGTCGAATTCCTCCGCCGAGTCGAAGGCGTCGGCCTTCTCGTTCGCGAAGGGGTCTGCCCCTGGCGGTGGAGCGGCCTTCTTGGACCGGGGGGCGGGGAAGGGCCGTCGGGCCGCCGAACCGAAGGCCGCCGCGCCGGGTGCCCCACCGCCCCCCATGGGGGCGGCTTCGAGGGCCATGCCGAACAGCGCGGGAGCGGCGGCCGCCGCTTGCGCGAGGCCGAGCGGGTCTTCGCCTGCGAGGGCGCTCCCGCCGAGGGCCGTGCGGAAGAGGCGCTCTTCCTCGTCGGGATCGGTGCGGAGCGAGGCGCAGCGGTCTTCGAAGTGGCGTTCGGTGTAGGGGCGTTCCTCGGCGGATGCGTGGGCGAGGAGCGCGCGCTCCACGGCGTTGAGTCGCCCGTAGGCCCAGGGCTCGCGGTAGGCGCTGAGGTCTTCGCCGAGCAGGTAGCGGTCCAAGAAGGTCTTGTGGCGCTTGTGCTGCAGGTAGGGGCGGACGACTTCGGCGAAGAACTCGGGGTCCTTGCGGGAGAGGAACAGGTGGAGTTCGTGTCCGGCGAGTTCGTCGTAGCGTTCGCGCTTTTCCTCCGGGGAGAGGGAGTTCCAGCGGGTGAGGACCTCGAAGCGAGGCAGGTCCCGCTCGTCGCACAGCGCTCGGTAGAGGGCGAAGACCTTGCCCAGGGTGTCGTAGTGTTCGACGGCGCTGCTGCCCACGTCTTCGACCACGAGCGAGCCGTCCGAGAGCGCGGAGACTTGCTGGCGCTCGCAGAGGCGATGCTGGGGGTCGAAGGCGCGCAGCAGGCGCAAGTCGCGGTGCGGCGTCGCGTCGTCGTCGATGGCCCGTTCCCGCCAGGCGGCGCCGTTCGAGCCCACGGCGATGGCCCGCACGAGGTTGGCGCCCTGGAGCGCGTCGAGGGGCACCTCGATCCAGCCCTCCGCGTCGGTCGCGAGGTTGGGCACGACGATGGCCGCTTGGGCAAGGAAGTCCACCGAGGCGAAGCCCTCGCTGGCGTCCTCCTCGAGGGCCGCGCCTCCGGCGCGTTGGCCCGTGGCCCTCTGTTTGCCAGCCTTACGCTCGTAGTCGTCCCCTCGGGCCGCCTCGGCGACGTCGGTGTCGGTGTCGCGCACGGCCCAAGGATTGAGGAGCAAGCTGGGGCGTTCGAGCATGCAGCCGGGCCAGCGTTCGGCGTAGCGGCGCTCGAGGACGTAGCGGTATTCGTCGCCGATGTCCCGGCCCGAAACCAACAAGGACTCGGGCGGACCGGCGACGACGAGCCGCACGCCCGGAGGCTGGGGGAGGCCGAGGTCGAGCGGCAGGAGACGCTGCGGAAGGTAGCGCGTCGCCACGAGGTGCAACCGGGTGCGAGGGGTGCGGCCTCCGAGTCGGATGCGGAGCTTGCCTTGCTCTACTTCCATGCGCTCGATGCTCACCCGCCGGGGGGGCGTTCGTTCGAGGAGCCGCGGGGGACCCACGACCCAAGGTCCTTCCGTACGGCCGCTGGCCACGCGCAGGCGAAGGCGCTGGCCGGTTTCGTGAAGGAGCAGGTCGAAGTCGCCGGGGGGGAGCCCCTCGATCCGGAGGGTGCCGCCTGCGATGGACGCGCAGGACTCACGCAGGTCGCGCACCCACACCGCACCGCGGCGCTCGAGGAGGCTGAGCGCTGCGGCGTCGGCGCGGGGGCGCGCCCCTGCGTAGGGAAGGGCGATGCCTTCGCCCGCTTGCGCGTGGAGGGTCGCGGGGAGTTCGGCGCCGGCCTGCACGAGGCTCCAATGGCCGCTGGCCTGCGAGGTCTGGGCCGTGGCTTCGAACTCGGAGAAGCCCTCCAGGGTCCCGAGTTCGATGCGTCCCGCGTCGTCCGTCTGCAGGACGATGCGATGCCGTTGCTCGTAGTCGACGTGCGTGAAGGTAAGCGCCACGGGTGCTCCGGCGCGAGGCTCTCCGCTCCTCCCCAGGAGGTAGAGGGCGTACCCTCGCGGGATTCGCGCCAGGTGAAAGGCCTCTACCTGTTCGGTGCCCTCGATGGCGTTGTAGCGAAAGGTGCGACGGGCGCAGAGCTCGCGTTCCTTGCCGTCCAGGGTGCGCACGGTGCCACGCAGCTCGAAGCTCAGGGAGGCCAGATCGGGCGGGACGCGAAAGCTGTGGACGAGTTCCCGATCGGGCAAGAGTTCGAGGCCGCGTGTCTCCTGGCTGCTCACGGCTCCGCTGCGGTCGGTGCTGCGCACGAGCAAGCGGGGATCGGCGAGCAGTCGGAGGTCGATGGGCTGCCCGGCGACCCGCAAGGACGCGCGGACCAGCAGTTGCGCCTCCGCCCGCGGGAGGAGGCTCTCGCGTTCCACGGCGAAGCCGGCGTGCAGTTCGTAGTCTTCGCTGCGCTGCTCGAAGACGTCGACGGCCGTCAGCGAGCCATGCCGGAGCAGGATCCGCCGCGTCCCCGGTTGGTTGCTGAAGGGAAGCACGACTTCGCCCGCTTCGTCGGGGAGGTATTCGCGTCCCCCCAGCCACACGGTCGCTTCGGGGACGTGGCGTCCGCGTTCGTCGACGACGCGCAGCACGTGCCCGGCCGCGCTCACCCGTTCGAGGCAGCGCAGGGTTCCCTTGCGAACCAGCGCGCGGCTGCTGCGCCCGCCGCCGATGAATTCGACGACCCAGGTGCCGGCGCCGCGGAGTTGGGGAAACTCGAAGCGCCGTCGCACCCGGCGCAGGGGCGGTTCTTGGTAGCGCAGGACGCGTTCTTCGCTGGCCACGAGTCCGTCGAGGTCGATTCCGGTATCGGGTTCGGAGCCGGTGGCAAGGAAGATGTTGAGCGTGTTCAGCGCGAAGACCTTGACCACCAAGGTCTCCACGTTCTTGACGTCGAGTTCGAGGACGACTTGGTCGTCTCGGTCCCAGACCGTGGGGAGGGTGGGCGCGAAGTCGAGTTCGACCCGCTCCTTGAGGTCGCGGTAAAGGGCCGGGTTCCGGAGTTCGGCGGTGAGTTCGTCGGGGTCCCCGAGGCCGGCGAGGAGTTTGCTCGTGACGCGCAGCCGGCGGAGGACGTCTTCGCGCACGTATTCCTCGAACTCCTGGATCCCGTCTCCTTGGAGGAGGAAGTCGGCGAGGAGGGCCCGCACGAGCGCTTCGTCGTCGCCTACGGGGGGAAGTCCGCTGGGGAAGCGCTCGCCGAGTTGGACGGGATGCCGGCGGTGCTCGGGCCGGCGCAGGAAGTCGGGGTTCGCGGACGGGGTGGGCCTGGGCAAGCGGAGGTAGGCGAGGAGGCGCTCGCGGTCGAGGACGCCCAGCCGGCGGTCGAGTTCCAGCCGGTGGTAGAGCACGTGGGCCTTGAGGGAGTTGAAGGCGGGGGCGAGGCCCTGCACGAAGCGCCAGAGGAGGTCGAGGTATTCGCCGCGCGCCTGAAGGTCGTGTTCGAGGTCCACGGCGGGGGAGGGGCGCATGCGCTCGAGCATGGCCGCGACGAAGGCGGGTTCCTGCAAGAGGGCCGGGCGCCGCTGGGCGAGTTCGGCGAGCTGGTCGCGGAGGAGGAGGCGATGGACCTTGCGCGCGCCGAAGCCGCCGCTGCGCGGAGCGTCGAGGTCGGCGAGGACGTGGTCGACGAGGCGCGGGTGGTCTGGGCGCTCGAGGCGATCGAGGAGGTGTCGGCGCCGGGTGGCGTCGAGCTCTTCGTCGAGGAGCGCGTAGAGGCCGCGTTGGGTGTAGCGCTTGAGGTCCTCGTGCTGGCGGGCGTGGCGACGGAAGGAGTCGAGCAGGAGGCGCTCGTCCAGGCGAGTCGGCAGGGGAGCGCGAGCGCCTTCGGCGCGTCGCTCGTGGCCGAAGTCGGGACGCAGTTCGTCCCGCAGCAGGCGCAGCGCTTCGTCGCGGTGCTCTTCCCAGTCGAGGAGCGCCTGCCGGGCGGCGATGCGGCGTGCGCCTTCGGTGTGCCCGTGGCGTTCGATCCAGAGACGGAGGAGGCGCTGGACTTCCTCGCGCTGCCCCGCCTGCTGCGCGTGCAGGCAGCGGTAATAGAAGGAGTCGTCGGTTCCGGGAACGAGTTCGTCGAGGGCCGCGGCGCGGTCCTCTCCCCAGGCGAAGCGCTCCAGCCAATCGAGTTCCATGGGCTCTCCTGCGACCCAGGAGGCTAACCCGGACCCGGGGGCAGCGGGGGCCGAGACGCTCCGGGAAGGGGGTCGCGGGCCTCCGGGCGCCGAGGCGGACGGTCGGGGCCTCGAAGCGGGCCGCACCGCGGGGCCGGCGGAGGGAAGGGCGAGGAGCTGCGCCCGACCTGCTTCGCAGGGCCAAAACCCCACGCGGCGAGCCCTCGCCGTTCCGCGACCGAGGCGGAGGATTCGGTCTGCGCCTCGCTCAGGAAGGGGCGGCGGCTCCCTGCGGCATGCCGGGGAGAGGGGAGGGGCCAGGACCCACGAGGTCGCCGAGCGAAGGGCGACGACCTCGCGGAGTCCGGCGCACGCGCAGGTTCAGGGGAGGGGCGCTGCGGCCGCCGCAAGGCGGGCGACGATCTGCTCCGCTTCGAGGACGGCCTCGCCGCCGCTGACGAGGCAGGGGGCCTGGTCCTTGCCCGCCGCCTCGATCAGTTCCTTGTGGGCGGCAGGGTCCTCGCTCACGTTCTTGACGGCGATGGAATCGAGGTGCAGGTTGTCGCGCGCGAGCAGGGCCGAGCGCGAAGGGCCGCACTTGGACTTCACGTAGAGCACGCCGTCGATCCCACTCCCGGTGGGCAGGTCGGGCAGGCCCGAGGCCTGGGCGTCCACCTTCTCGCATTCGGCGGCGAGGTCGGCGATGGTCCGGCGACCGCCGGGCCCGACGGAGGCCGCGTAGCGGACGACGCCCTCGCTGTCGATGACGACCGTGGCGCGGTCGGTGATGCCAGGGCCGTCCAGGTAGAGACCGTAGGACTTGGCCATGCCGCCCTTGGGCTCGAAGTCGGACAGCAGCGGGAAGGAGATCCCGCCGAGGTCGCGGGCCCAGTTGGCGTGGGAGTAGACGGAGTCGACGCTGACACCCAGGACCTGGGTGTGGGCGGCCCGGAAACGAGGCAGGAGCGCCTCGGTCTCGGGCACCTCGTGGCTTCAGGTCGGCGTCCAGTCGAGGGGGTAGAAGAGCAACATCACGTGCGCCTTGCCCTTGAACTGGCTGAGGCGCACCTCGCGCCCGAAGTGGTCCTTCAGGCAGAAATCCGGCGCTGTGCTTCCGACGTCGATCATTGAAGTCCTTTCGTCTCCTCTGGGAGGGAAGGACGGCGAGCATACTCGCTGGGAGAGCCCAATCCAACTGGACCCGAAACGTCCACCTTCGGGCCGAGCCGAGCCGCTCCGCCCCGGCGAGGGACGGACCGGCTGCGTTCCGAAGCGTCCCAGGCGTCGTGTCGCGGGGTGCGACCCGCGCGCGCCGGGGCGGCCCTCAGCCGTCGAGGAGGAGGCGGAGCTTGCGCAGCAGCCCCTCGGCCGTGAAGGGCTTGCGCAAGAGGAGGGTCCCGGGCTCGGAAAGGCCCTCGAGGTCGAGGGCTTCGCGGGTGTAGCCCGAGACGAAGAGCACCTTGAGGTCGGGGACTCGCTCGCGCAGGGTCCGCGCGAGGGTGGGCCCGTCCGTGTTGGGCATCACCACGTCGGTGACCAGGAGGTCGCAGGGGACCCCGGCCTCGTAGAGCTCGAGGGCCTCAGCCCCGTCGCGGGCGTAGGCGACCGTGTAGCCCGCCTCGGAGAGCACCCTACGGAGCAGCTTCGCCACGCGCGGCTGGTCCTCGGCGAGGAGGATCGACTCGCTCCCCCGCCAGGTCGAAACCGCGGCGACGGGCTCGGTGCGCGGCGTCGGCTCGGCGGTCGTGAGGGGGAAGAAGATCCGGAAGGTCGTCCCCCGCCCGACCTCGGTTTCCACGCGCACGTCGCCGCCGCTCTGGCGCACGATCCCGACCACGGTGGACAGGCCGAGCCCGGTCCCTTCTCCCACCGGCTTGGTGGTGAAGAAGGGGTCGAAGATCTTGGGCAGGACCTCCGCCTCGATGCCGCAGCCGGTGTCGGACACCTCCAGGAGGGCGTAGCGCCCGGCCGGAAGGTCGGTCTCCAGCCCGAGCAGCTCGCTGCGCAGGTCCGCGACCCCGGTGGTGAAGGAGAGGGTCCCCTTGCCGCCCATGGCGTCGCGGGCGTTGGTCGCCAGGTTGAAGAGGACCCGCTGGATCTGCCCGGGGTCGGCGAGGACCTTGCACGACTCCGAGGTAGCCCGCTGCTCGATGGTGACGTCCTCCCCGACGAGGCGCTCGAGGAGCCGCCGCGCCCGCGCCACCTCGTCGCGCAGGTCGAGGACCCGAGGCTCGAGCACCTGCCGGCGGCTGTAGGCCAGGAGCTGGTCGGTGAGCTCCGCGGCGCGCTTCCCGGCGGAGACCACTTCGCGCACCAGCTCCAAGGCCCGCTCGTTTCCCGCCAGCTCTCGCTCGAGCAAATCCCCGTAGGCGAGGATGGGCACGAGCAGGTTGTTGAAGTCGTGCGCGATGCCGCCCGCCACCTTGCCGATGGCCTCCAGCTTGAGCGCATGGCGGAGTTGCTCCTCGAGCCGCTTCCGCTCGCTGATGTCGCGCCAGACGACGTGCAGCGTGCGTCGCCCCTCCTCTTCGATCGCCGTGAGCAAGACCTCCACGGGGAAGACCTCGCCGCTCGCGCGCTTGTGGAGCCACTCGAAGCGGTGGCTCCCCTGCTCGAAGGCGATCCGGATCATCTCGTTCGCCTTCTCGTAGGAGTCGCGCCCGTCCGACTGCCGCTCCGGCGAGAGCTGGGAGGGGTGCGTGCGCAGCAGGTCCTGCTTGCGCGCGTAGCCGAGCATGTCCACCGCCGCCTGGTTGCAGTCGACGAAGCGCTCCTCCTCGATGATCAAGATCGCGTCCGCCGACCGCTCGAAGAGTTCCCGGTACGCGTCCCGCCCCACGACGCCTCCCCGCGCCGAGCCTACGCCAAAGCCCCAGCCCGGGGGAGCCCTCCCCGTCCGGGCCGGTCGCGCCCTCCGCCGCGCGAGAGGAGGGAGGAGCTTCAACTCCAGCTACTTTCCTCCCGGATCCCCAAGTCCTGCATCTTGTTGAAGAGGGTCTTGCGGCTCACGCCGAGGAGTTGGGCGGCCTGGGTGCGCGAGCCCTGGGTCGCCCGCAGGGCGGCGAGGATCGCCTCGCGGGTGGCCTGACGGACGACTTCCTTGAGGGGGCGGACGTCGGCGGGGCAGGGCGGGGCCTCGTCGGCGGGAGGAGCGGCAGCCGAAGGAGGAGGGGCCTTGGCCTCGCGGCCGAGCTCGAGGAGGGCGGCCTCGGGGCCGAGGAGGACGATGCGCTTGCAGGTGTTCTCGAGCTGGCGAATGTTGCCCGGCCAGGGATGGGCGCGCAGGGCGGCGAGGTGCTCGGGGGAGAGCTCGGGGCGGGGGCGGCCGTACTCCGCCGCGTGGCGGGCGAGGAAGTGG
>RFHU01000031.1 GCA_003695705.1 Planctomycetota bacterium | reverse complement strand
GCGCGGAGTTCGTCCTCGTCGCCGCCCTCCCCTGCCCTCTGGGCCGGACGTGCGTTCGTGGCGGCGGCCGGTGCCGGCGCCTTGCTCGACGTCGGCGCGGGCTTGGTGAGCGGGCGCGGTTCCAACGCGCTGAGCGCGGTCCTCGCGCCGGCGGGGGCCGGGGTCCTGAGCGCCCTCGCGGCGGGGGGGATCGCCAGCGCCCGCGCCGGCCGGCCCGCCTGGGCCCTGGCGGCCGCCGCGCTGGCCCTGGCGCTCCTCGCCTACGCCCTCAGCGGGGCTCCCGCCCGCGCGCTGATCTTCCCCGGCGCCGACCGTCCCCTCCCCTCGCCAGGGAGCGAACTCGGCGCCGGAGCGCGCGTCGTGGCCTACCGCACGTCCGATGGAGTCGAGCTGCGCGGCGTCTACGCGGCGGGCCGCGGAGCGGGCCCCCGCCCCGCGCTGCTCTTCTTCCACGGCAACGCAGACTGCGCCGCGAACAACGTCCCCTGGGCCCTCTTCCTCGCCCGCCACGGTTTCGATGTCTTCGTGGCCGAGTACCGGGGCTACGGCGGCTGCTCCGGCCGCCCCAGCGAGGCGGGGCTCCGCCTCGACGCTCGCTCCGCCCTAGAGGCCCTTGAGAAGGAGCGGAGCGCTCCCGGCGGTCCGCTGGTCGTCGTGGGTCGCTCCCTGGGCACCGGCGTCGCTTCGCTCCTCGCCGGCGAAGGCCATGGCGACGCGGTGCTGCTCGTGTCGCCGTTTCGCTCCGTGCGGGCCATGGCCGAGCGCCTCGCTCCGCGTCCGCTCGTCGCGCTCCTCCTCCGCGACCCCTTCGACTCCCAGAGCGCCCTCGCGGCGACCGGTCAGCCGGTGGGCATCGTCCACGGAACCGCCGACCGCGTGGTGCCCTTTGCCGAAGGAGAGGCCCTCGCCCGCGCCCTCGGCGCCCGCGCCCGCCTCCGCCCCATCGAAGGCGTAGGCCACGACGACATCCTCGCCGTCGCGGGCGAACGCATCGCGCGCGACGCCCTCGACCTACTCACGCGCTGAGCGAAGGACGAGCGGCGGTCCGACGTCTGCTTCCTGGTTCCCGCGCGGTGCGCGTCAGCGGATCTCGTAGACCTGCTCGCCCGCGCGCACGACGACCTTGCCCAGGGCCAGGCACGGGCCCAGCTCGGGGTGCTCCTTGAGGAGCGCGAAGTAGGCCTCGCTCAGGTAGCCGATCTTCTTCCAGGCCGGCGAGCGCTTGCCGGCGGTGGAGTCGATCCACACCTCGCCCGCGCGGTAGAAGGTCCGGTCGCCGATGTGGCGCATGACCTCCTCGACGGCCTTCTGCTCTTCCTTGCGCAGTTCGATCGCCTCTCCGCGGCGCAAACGCCCCGCCTCGCGGGCGCCGGCCACGGCTCCCTCGCCCGAGGAGGCGCTGGGCGGAGCGGGCGCGGCGGCCTTGCCGCGCGCCTTGCGCGCCGCGCGCTCGAAGCGCCCGAAGGCGTCGGCGGCCGCCGCGTCGGCGTCCTCGGCCGGGGCAAGCCCGCCGGCCGGCGGAACGCGACCGTCCCGCCGGTGCAGGGGGCGGGGCCCGCCGGCGAGCGCTCCCTCCTCGAGGACCAGGTAGCTGGTGTAGGGCGTGGGCAAGCCGTAGCGCCGAGCAAGGCGGACGACCTCGTCCTTCAGCTCTGCGTTCTCGCCGTGCAGGCGGATCTGCTCGAGCAAGAAGCCGATCCTCCGCCGAGCCCACAGCCGCGGCACGTGGGGGTTCGCCTCGTCGCGTCGAAAGGTCGTCTCGTGGACGATCTCGCGCGGTTCGCCGTTGACCTTCCCCGTCAGCCGAACCACGGCCGCGCCCTCGCCGCGGAAGCGTCCGACCACGGCCAACTGCCCACCGGCGAACAGGTCGGGGAGATTTCGCGGGACGAGGTCGTAGACCCGGACGCCCTCGACGTGCAGCGAGAGGTCGGTGAGCACCGGGAAGGCGATCTTGTCGTAGAAGCCGGACATCGCGACCTCGATGTCCTCGCCCGGCAGCACGTAGTAGCTGTCGCCGCGGTGGCGCTGGGCGATGGCGTCGAGGAGGTGCGTGTTGACCTCGTTGCCGACCCCCCACACGAAGACCCGCGCCTGCGCGGGCGCGACTTTCTGCAAGCGCGCGAGGATCCGCTCGGGCTGGGTCTCGCCATGGTCGGCTGACCGTCGGTGAGGAAGACGACCGAGAAAGGACGACCCGCCTCCTCGCTGCGCAGCGCCATGGCGCGCTGGAGGGCCTCGTCGGTGGCGGTGCCCCCCCGAGCCACCAGCTCGTCCACGTAGGCGAGGGCCCCGCGGCGCTCCTCGGCGCTGGCGGGGACCAGACCGTCCTTGTAGGCCCGCGCGTCGGTGGCAAAGTCGATCACCGCGAAGCGGTCGCTGGGGTCGAGGCGCTGGATCATGTAGCGGAGGGCCCGGCGGGCTTGGTCCATCTTCTCGCCGGCCATGCTGCCGCTGGTGTCGAACACGAAGACCACGTCCTTGGCCATCCGCTCCGCGCGCCCGACCTCGGCGCCCGGGGTGACCAGCAGCAGGAAGGTCCCGTCCTCGCCGGGGCGCGCGTGGGTCCGCACCGAGATGCCGATGGGGTCCGGCGAGAGGTCGTAGTCGAGCACGAAGTCGCGGTCGGGGCGGACATCGCGGGCCTCCCAGCTCGCGCGCGCCGCGTGGTCCCCCTCGCGGCGCAGGTCGACTCGATGCCAGGGCGAGGAGATCCCCTTGAGGGGAACGTCGCTGCGCAGGTCGACGGAGATGACGCACTCCTCGAGGGGCTGGGCGGAGAAGCGCTCGGTGTCGAGGGGGTAGCGGTAGCGAACGCGGCCCCCGTCGGCGGTCAGGAGCTGGCGGTAGGTCAGCTTCACCCGCTTGGTGCTGCGCGGCTCGATGGGGAAGATGCGCACCTTGAACAGGCCGCGGCCGGCGTATTGGAGGAGGGCAGGGTCCTGCATGCGGCGCACGATCCCCGTGTAGACCTCGAGCGCCTTCTCGGCAGGGAGCAGCTCTCCCTGCATTTCCTTGCCGTCGATCCACATGGAGAACCGGTCGAGGGCGGCGTCGGGAGGGAGCGGGAACATGTAGGTCCCTTCGAGGCGCCGGGGGAGGGGGTTGCGGAAGGTCTGCAGCACCTCGGTGGTCGCCACCGGGCCGTCGATGCGCACGCGGACCTGCACCTTCTGCACGACGAGCGGGAAGTGCCGCTGCAGGGGAAGGGGACGAGGTCGAGGGCGGACGACCGGGGGGGCGACGGGGCGTTCCACGATGATGAAGCCCTGGGCAAGGGCCGGGGGGGCGGCGGCCAAGAGACCGCCGGCAACCAGGGCGAGGGCGAACGGGCGCATGGGCTTCCTCCTCTGCCGGCGGGACACAACGCAGGGGGCCCGTTGGGGGGTGCGCCTCGCTGCGGAGCGCCTAAACTCTTCGTCGTTCGCCCGTTGGGGGGCCTCGGCCCGGCGGGCGGGAGAGGGCGAGGGCGCGCAGCGAAGCCGCGGAGAGCGCGCCGGGGAGGCCGCGTTGCCGCGGGGCGACGCCGCGAGGGGGGCGAGCATGCACGGCTTCCACGGGAATGCGGTCCTCAACGGCTTCCTCCTCCTGGGCGGAGTGCTCTGTGCCCTCGAGCCTGGGCTGGGCCTCGAGGGCGGGGCGCGCCTGGCCTACTTCGGAGCGGGTCTCCTCGCGCTGGTCTTCGTGCTGGGGGTCTACCTCCCCTTCGCCACGGCCCGCGAGCGCGTTGGCGAAGTGGGCTGCTGCGGGGCCTTCCTCGCCGTGGCCCTGGTCGTCGGCGCCCTGCGCGCCGGGGAGGCCCCCCCGTGGCTGCGGATCGCCCTTCCCTGGCTGGCCTACGTGGCGGCGCCGCTCGCCGACGTCGGCTCCACGCTCGCCCGGGAGGCGCGCGAGCGCCGCAGCGGGGGAGCGCGTCCTCCCGAGGAGCCTCCCGCCGCGCCGCCCAGCGAGTCGGAGGCCGCCCGGCCCGGCGAGCGGAGGGAAGGGCTCGACGGGTGAGCCGAGGCTCTCCCTGCGTTGCCCCGCGCGGAGCTTGCGCGGTCGGTTCCGAGCGACCCGCTGCCGAAGCGGTAGGATCCTCGTCGAAGCGGCCCTCGCGAGGGGTTCGCGAAGAGGAGTCCGCCATGGCCCACGCCGTCCCTTCGGCCCCGCCGGGGTCCGTGCCGCGGGCGGGCGACGCGCTCTGCGCTCGCCGCCCCGCGGATCCCCGCACGAAGTAGAGGCGCCTCGATGAGGACTCGCCAGGGAACCGACGTGACCCTTCTGGTCGTGGCCATCGCCGTGATGGCCTCCGGCTACTTGGTGTTCCGCGCCTTCTTCCTGTCGGCCAAGGCGGGGCCCTTCGCCCAGGAGATCCTGTTGGTCTTCGTTGGCACCCTCGTGACCATTTCGATCACGGCCTTCCTCCTCAACCGCCAGACGGAGCTCGAGCTGCGCAAGGAGGGAAACGTCCTCCTCTTCGAGCGCAAGACGGAGGTCTACCTGGCCGTGATCGAGAAGGTCGCCGAACTCGTCGCCCGCCGCGAATTCGACGAAGACCTGGTCGAGGACTTGCGCATCCTGAACCACAAGCTCGCGGTGGTCGGCTCGGCTCCCGTCATCGAGAGCTTCGACGAGGTCTTGCAACGGATCCTCTCCGGCCTGCGCAGCGGAGCCCTCAGCGACGACGAGGCCGAGCAGGTCATGCACGCGGTGTCTGGCGTTTCCATCGCCATGCGGAGCGACCTCTTGCCCCGCGTCGGCCCCGAGGAGGAGCGCAAGATCGCGGAGAGCATCCTGCGCAACTCTCGCCGCGTGGAGGACATCGACGACCTGCACGAAGGCGGAGCGTCGGGAGAGGACGCCGCCTGCCGCTGAAGCTCGCCGGGGGGCTCGGTCGTTCGCCCCCCGGCCGCCGGGAAGCCCGCCTCGGCTCGCGTGCTGCTACGCGCTGAGGAGCGGTCCGAGGCCCGTGGCCTGGCGACAGGCCGCAATGGTCTCGCGGGCCACGGCGCGCGCGCGCAGGGCGCCCTCGCGGAGCACGTCGTCGAGCTCGCTGCCGGGGCGCTTGAGCGCCTCGTAGCGCTCGCGGGCCGGCCCGAAGCGTTCCTGCATGCGCTCGATGATGGCCTTCTTGGTCACCCCGTAGCCCAGAAAACCGACCTCGGGGGCGCGCCGGTACTGCTCGGCGAGGGCGGCGACCTCGTCTTCGTCGTGGAGGAGGGCGTAGATCGCGAACGCGTTGCAGGCGTCGGGGTCGAGGGGCTCGCGCTTGGGGTCGCGGGAGTCCGTCACGATGGAATTGACCGCCTTCTTGAGGCGCTTCCCGCTGGCGAAGATCGGGATCGTGTTCCCGTAGCTCTTGGACATCTTCTGGCCGTCGGTCCCGGGCACCTTGGGGGTGGGCGAGAGCTTGTATTCGGGCCGCTTGAGGGGCCCTACCACGCGCTCGACGCCTTCGGCGTCGCGCTCCCGCCTCCCGAAGCGGCTGTTGAAGCTCTGCGCCATGTCCTGGCACATTTCGATGTGCTGCACCTGGTCCTGGCCCACCGGCACCAGGTCGGCCTGGTAGATCAAGATGTCGCTGGCCATGAGCGCGGGGTAGGTGAACAAGCCCACCGAGGGGTGGATGCCCTTGGCCACCTTGTCCTTGTAGGAGTGCGCGCGCTCGAGCAGCCCCATGCCCGTGACGCACTCGAGCATCCAGGTCAGCTCGTGGACCTCGGGGACGTCGGACTGGCGAAAGAAGGTCGCCTTCTGCGGGTCGAGCCCCAGAGCGAGGTAGGTCGCTGCGACGTCGCGGGTGAGCGCGGCGAGGCGCTCGGCGTCGTGCACCGTCGTGAGGGCGTGGTAGTCGGCGATGAAGTAGAAGGCGTCGCCTTCGTCTTGCAGGCGCACGTGCTGGGCGATGGCCCCGAAGTAGTTCCCGAGATGCAGCTCGCCCGAGGGCTGCACCCCCGAGAGGATCCTCGGCCTGCGCTCGCTCACTCGACGCTCCTTCGCTGCGGGCGTGCTCGGCATTGGACCCACGCCGGCGTCGGGGCGCAAGCACCAGACCCCGCCGGAGACGGCGCGAAGCGACCCGCGCGGTCGGCGCGACGCCCGCGTCATGCGGCGCCCGCGACCTCGGCCACGCACAGGCGCAGCCCGCCGGCGCCGAGGACGCCGCGGGCGCGCCGCGCGAGCCGCGCGCCCCCGTAGCGGAGCAGGAGTTCCTCCCCGCTCAGGACCTCCCGCAGAGCGAGTCCGTGGGCCGCGACGAAGGACGCGAGGGCGCTCGGCGCGGGCGCCCAGTCGAAGGGCTCGGAAGCCACCAGGCGCAGCGCGAGGGCGGGGAGCCTCCGCACGATCCGCCCGGCGAGGCCGCCGGCGGGAGGGCACCAGGCGTCGAACAGGAGGTGCGCGCCGGGCGCGGAGAGCCGGGCCACGAGGTCCAAGGTCGCCGCCACGGACTCTTCGGGGAGGTACATGCTCACGCCCTCCCCGATCCAGAAGGTCCGTTCGCCAGGGCGCAGCCCCGCAGCGAGGAGGCGCTCCTCGAGGGACTCGCGCGCGAAGTCCACCCGCACCGAGACCACCTCGGCCCGGGGCGCGTCGCCGAAGACGCGGGGAGCGAGGGAGGCCTTGCGGGCGGCGGTGGCCGGGTGGTCTACCTCGAAGAGGCGCGCGCCGCGCAAAAAGGGCTCGAGGCGCACGCTGCGGCTGTCGTAGCCCGCGCCCAAGAGCACGACTTGCCGCAAGCCTTCCTGCGCGCAGAGCGCCTCGTCCATGGCCCGATGCCGGGCGAGCACGAAGGAGACGATCCCTCGCAGGAGTCGATCCGCGCCTCGCCAGAGGGCGATCCGGGCGCGTGGCGGGAGTCGCTCGACCGCGTCCAGAAGGCGCGCCCGAACGGGACCGAGGAAGCCCCGCGCGTAGGGGTCGTGCACTAGACGCGCCTCGGCCGGGAGGAGGCCTTCCACGGCCCGCCAGGAGCAGACCATTTCGGCGGTGGCGCTGGGGCGGTCGGGGCGCACCTCAAGCGCCTCCGCCGCGCGGAGCGCGCCGCGCCGAGCAGGCCTGCGGCTCCGGAGGACCCTTGCCGTCCGCCCCGCCCCGTGGCTCGCACGAGGTCTGCGTTCCGTTTCCCCGCGGCGCAGCGCGGGTGGACCGCCCCGTCGCCGGCTCGCCCGCGCTCCCGCCTTGCGTGGTGCACGGACGGGCGGGGCCCGGATCGCCTCGCGAGGCTCGACTCACTCGCGCGCCCCCCGGCCTCGCTCAGCCGCCGCTCGAGCCCAGGCGCGCCCGAACCGCGCGCGCGAACTCGGCGGGCTCGATCCCCGCCTCGCGCAGGGCCGGCTTCCCGGAAGGTCCGTTCAGGCGTCGCGCCAGCTTCAGGGCACCTCGGAGCCCGAGGCGCTCGGCGAGGACTTCGAAGCCGGCCGTGGCCTCGGCGCGCAGGAGCCGGCGCGCGCGCCGGGATTCCCCCCAGCCCTCGCCGCGCGCGAAGAGGGTCTCGAGGTCGAAGGCGCGCGGGTCCCCGCCCGCGCGCCAGCGGGCGCGCAGGCGCGCAGGAGAAGCATACGCCGCCGCGCCCTCGCGCGCCCAAGGCGGCAGCTCACCGAAGCGGTCGCCGACGACCACGTGGGCCACGGCATGCACGAGGTCTTCGGCGAGGAAGCCTTCGTCGGAGGTGGCGAGAAGGAGCCACAAGGTCCCGTCCGGCGCGGCCCGCGCCACCGCGTGCCCGTAGGAGGAGCCGTAGACCGGGTTGCCGCGGGCTTCGTCCTCGCGCTCGAAGAGGAGGATCACCACCGGCCCGAGGACGTCCACCTCGCGTACGGGCAGGGCGAAGGCCTCGAGCACGCGGTGGAGCGCGCGGGCGCAGGCGGCGAGGACTTCGCGCGGCGG
>RFHU01000370.1 GCA_003695705.1 Planctomycetota bacterium | reverse complement strand
CTCGAGGCGGTCGGCCCGCGAGGCCTTGAACAAGACGTGGGCGCCGGGCCGGAGCCAATCCGCGAGGGCGTCGGCGGCGTCGGCGGCGTCGGGGACCCGGCGCACGCGCTTGGCGGAGAGGCCGCCGCGGCGGGCGCCGCGCGCGAGCGCGGCGCCGCCCTCGCCCACGCACACCAGGCCGGAGAGGCCCGCGCGCGCGGCGAAGCGGCCGACGGCTTCGTGGCGTGCCGGCCCCTCGGCGCCGAGCTCGTGCATGGTCCCCAAGACCGCCAGGCGCTGGCTCGGCGGCGCCAGCGAGGCGAAGGCTTCCAGCGAGGCGCACACGCTGGTGGGGTTGGCGTTGTAGGTGTCGTCGATCAGGACCACCCCGCCGAGTTCCCGCACGTTGAGGCGGCCGGGCGGAGCCTGGAAGGCAGCCAGCGCGCGGGCGGCGTCGGCGGGAGCGACGCCGAGGCGTTCGGCGACGGCGAGGGCGAGGAGGGCGTCCAGGGCCACGTGTCGGCCGGGCAGGGGGAGGTCGAGGTCAGGCCCCGGCTCGCCACGGCGCCACGTGGCCAGCCTCCAGCGAGCGCCGCGCGCGCGCACCTCGGCGCGCCAGTCGAGCCCGCGACCGAAGCCGCAGAGGGTGACCGCGGCGTCCCCGCGCGCGGCGCGGACTCCGGAGGCGGCGCCCCGCAGGCGCAGGTCGTCGCCCGAGAGGACCACGGCCCCGTCCGCCGCGACGTGGCGGAGGAGGGAGAGCTTTTCGCGGGCGACGCCTTCGATGCTCCCCAGCCCCTCGAGGTGGGAGGCGCCAATGCACGTGATGACCGCAAGGTCGGGGCGGGCGATCCGACCGAGGGCGTCGATTTCGCCGGGGGCGTTGGTGCCCACTTCGAGGACCACCGCGCGCGTGTCGGCGTCGGCCCGCAGGAGGGTGAGCGGGACGCCGACGTCGTTGTTGAAACTCTTTTCGGCGCACACCACGCCGTCGGCGCCGAGGATCGTGTGGATCATGTCCTTGGTGGTCGTCTTGCCGGCCGAGCCGGTCACGGCCACCACGGGGCAGCGCAGGCGACGTCGGTGGGCCGCGGCGAAGGAGCCCAGGGCGCGGCGGGCGTCGGCGACGCGCAGGATGGGTCCCGCGACGCCGGCCGGGAGCACGGCGTCCTCGTCCACCACGCAGGCCACGGCGCCGCGCGCGAAGGCTTCGCCGACGAAGGCCGCGCCGTCGAAGCGCTCGCCGCGGAGGGCGAAGAAGACCTGCTCGGAGTCCAGGGCGCGCGTGTCGGTGCACACTCCGCGCGCGCGAAGGTTGGCCGCGCGGGCGGTCAGCTCGCCCCCCACGATCTCCTGCAACGCACCCAAGGCGAACGGCTCCACGCTCCCCCTCCTGTGCTCTCTTCGGCAGCGGAACGCCCTTCGCTTGAAGGCCGCTCTGCGGCGGCGGGGGGCCTGGCGCGCACCGGGGCTCCGGTCTGCGCCGAGTGCGGGCGCCGTGCCGGCCGAGCGCTCGGGGCGTTCTTCGCTGTTGGCCCTCTTGCTGCCGCCGCCGCCGCCGATCCCTTAGAATCCGCGCCCGAGGAGGACGAGGCATGGGGGTCTTCAAGGCCTACGACGTTCGCGGTCGCTGCCCCGAGGAGGTGAACGAGGCGCTGGCCCACCGGGTGGGCCGGGCCTTCGCCGATTTCCTCGGCAACCAGGGCACGGTCGCCGTGGGCCACGACATGCGCGCGACCTCTCCCGGGCTGGCGGTCGCCCTGGAGCGAGGCCTCCACGAGGGCGGGGTCGACACCCTGGCCCTCGGGCAGATCACTTCGCCCACCCTCTACTACGCGGTCGGTTCGCGTTCCCTTGCCGGCGGGGTCATGGTGACGGCCTCGCACAATCCGGCGGGAGACAACGGCTTCAAGCTCTGCCGCGAGGGGGTGCGCCCGGTCGGCTCGAACAGCGGCCTCGCCGAGATCGAGGCGGCGGTGAAGGCGCCGGCGCCGGCGCCGGTGGCGCGGTCGGGCAAGAGCACTCCCCTCGCGATGCTCGACGAATACCTCGACCACGTGACCGCACTGGCGGGCGGCTCCATCGGCACGCTCAAAGTCGCCTTCGACTGCGGCAACGGGGTCGTAGGGCCCAGCCTGGAGCGCCTCTTGGAGCGCTGGCCGAGCATCACTCCGGTCAAGCTCTACTTCGAGCCCGACGGGACCTTCCCCAACCACCCGGCCAACCCCATCGTGGCGGAGAACCTGCGCGATCTGCAGGCCGCCGTGAAGGAGCACCGCTGCGACCTCGGCGTCGCCTTCGACGGCGACGGCGACCGGCTCGCCTTCGTCGACGAGAAGGGAGAGCGGGTGCTCGCCGACCGCATCACGGCCCTCCTCGCCGGTGCGCTGCTCTCCAAGGAACCGGGGGCGGCGGTGGTCTACGACCTGGTCTCCAGCGACGTGGTCCGCGAGGAGATCGAGCGCCACGGCGGGCGACCCATCGAGGAGCGGGTCGGGCACGCCTTCATCAAGGCGACCATGCGCGCGGAGGACGCGCTCTTCGCCGGCGAGAACTCGGGTCACTACTACTGGCGCGAGCACTGGTACGCCGACAGCGCGTTCATTGCCCTCGCGCGCGTGCTCGCGCTGGTGAGCGCGAAGCAGCAGCGCTTCTCGCGTCTGATCGCCCCGCTGCAGCGCACCTACCAGAGCGGCGAGCGGAACTACCGCGTCTCGGACCCGGACGCGGCCCTCGACGAACTTGCCAACTCCTTCGGGCCCGACGGCGTCTCGCGCAAGGACGGCGTCACGGTGCGCATGGACGGCTGGTGGTTCAACGCTCGCAAGTCGAACACCGAACCCTTGCTGCGCCTCAACGTGGAGGCGCAGGACCCCGACGGGCTCGCCGAGGGCCTTCGCAGGCTGGAGAGCATCCTTCAGGGCTACTGATCGGACGCGCGCCGCGCGGACGGGACGACGTGCGCCCAGGGAGCGGAGACAGCATGGCCAAGAAACTCCTTCCCCAGCGCCTCCGCGACGACGGGCCGGGCAAGTTCCTCGTGGTGCTCGAGGACCCGAAGGTCCGCGACCAGGTTCGCGAGTGGCTCGAGGACGCCGACTACGAGGTCTTGCTCGCCGACGATCCCGAGGACGCGGCGCGCCTCCTCGAGCGCCGCCTCGACATCGAGGCGGTCATCGTCGACCACGCCCGCGCGGGGCCCGTCCTCGACTTGGCCGCGGAGGCCCCCGAAGGCCTGGCGGTCATCCTCGCTGGCCCCGCCGACGTGTTCGCGGTGACGCGCGCCCTGGCCGAGGGCGCGACCTCCTTCCTCCCCCACCCCATCACCCACAACGACCTCCTGGTGCAGGCCCTGCGCGCAGTGACCCGGTCCCGCGCCCAGCGGCTGGCCCTGGACCGCCGCTTGGCCCAACCGCGCCAGCTCACCTTCGAAGGCATCGTGGGCGCCACGCCGCGTATGAAGGAGGTCCTGGAGATCATCCGCAAGGCAGCCCCCACCGACGCCCCGGTGGTGGTGCTGGGCGAGAGCGGGACCGGCAAGGAGTTGGTGGCGCGGGCCATCCACGAGTCCAGTCCGCGCGCGCGCCGGGGCAAGTTCGTGGCCATTCACCTGCACGCCACTCCTGCCGGGTTGCTGGAGAGCGAGCTCTTCGGGCACAAGAAGGGCGCCTTCACCGGCGCCACGGCCGACCGCGTGGGCAAGCTGGAACTTGCCGACGGAGGGACCCTGTTCCTCGACGAGCTGGGAGACATTCCCATCGAGACGCAGACCAAGCTGCTGCGCGTGCTGGAGACCCGTCAGTTCGAGCCGGTGGGCTCGAACACGCCGATCCGCTCCGACTTCCGCCTGGTGGCCGCCACCAACCAGGACATCGAGGCCCTGATCGCCGAGAAGAAATTCCGCGAGGAGCTGTGGTACCGCCTCAAGGTGGTGACCATCCACCTGCCGCCGCTCCGCGAACGCCGGGCGGACATCCCGCTGCTCGTCGACCGCTTCGTGCGCGAATTCGCGACCCGCTACGGCAAGGAACTCCAAGGCGTGGACCGCGAGGCCATGGCCGCGCTGACCCGTCACTCGTGGCGCGGGAACATCCGCGAGCTGCGCAACGTGGTCCAGCAGATGGTCGTCCTTGCCGAGGGACCCACCCTCACCGTGCGCGACCTGCCGCGGGAGCTGCGCGGCCACGAATCTGGGGAGACGCTCGCCGATCCGTCGAGCGCTTCGCTCGCGGGGCGGAGCATGGAGGAGATCGAGCGAGACGCGATCCGCGAGACGCTCAAGCTTACCGGGGGGAACCGCAAGGCGGCGGCGGAGCTGCTTCAGATCGGGGAGCGCACTCTCTACCGCAAGATCGACAAGTACGGGCTCTGAGTGAACTCCCTCGTCCGGTTGGTGCTCCCCGACGTACAGGACCTCCTCCGCGAGGGGGGGCCCGAGGACATCGCGGCCGCGCTCGCCCCCTTCCACTCGGCCGACATCGCGGAGCTCATTGGCGAACTGACGGACGATGAGGCGAGCAGGCTCCTCCTGGGGCTCGCGCCGCAGCAGCAAGTAGAGGCTTTCGAGCAACTGCCGCTCCCTCAGCAACTCCGCCTGGTGAACGCGGTGGGGCCGGAGCACATGCTCCACATCATCGAGGCCATGTCTTCCGACGACCGGGCGGACCTGGTGGGGGCCCTGCCCGGCGAGCTCGCCGCCCGCTTCCTCGAGCGCCTCCCGGCCGAGGAGGCCAAGGACGTCGCGCACCTGGCGAACTATCCCGAGGAGACCGCCGGCGGCATCATGACCTCGGAGTTCGTGCGCCTGTCGCCGAACATGACGGTGGCCGAGGCGACCGAGCGGGTGCGCGAACAAGCCTCCAGCATGGAGCAGGTCTACGCCCTCTACGTGCTCGACGACGAGGGGCACCTCCAGGGGGTGGTGAGTCTCGCCAAGCTGGTGCTCTCGCCGGCGACCAAGACCGTGGGCGAGGTCATGTACCCCAACCCGATCTCCTGTTCGGTGGACGACGACCAGGAGACGGTGATGCGCAAGCTCCGGCACTACGACTTCATCGCCATTCCGGTCCTCGACGCCGAGGGGCGCATGGTGGGCATCGTCACCCACGACGACGCCCTCGACGTGGCCATCGAAGAGGCCGACGAGGACGCGCAGCGCATGGGCGCCCTCGAGCCCCTCCAGGAGGCCTACTTCGCCACGAACCTGGTGACCCTGGTGCGGAAGCGGGCCACCTGGCTGATCCTGCTCCTCATGGCGGGCCTCGTCGCCGGCAGCATCCTGCGCGGCTTCCAGGCCACCCTGCAGCGGACCGTCGCCCTGATCTTCTTCCTCCCGCTGATCGCGGCGTCGGGGGGCAACTCGGGCTCCCAGTCGGCCACCCTGGTGATCCGCGCGCTGGCGGTGGGCGACATGACCCCGAGCGACTGGCTGAAGGTGGTCCGGCGCGAGTTGGCCTCGGGCCTGGCCCTGGGGGTCTTGCTCGGTTTCTTCGGGGTCGGGGTGGCCATGGTCCTCGTCGACGACTGGCAGCACGTGGCCCCCACCGTGTGGTTGACCTTGGTGTGCGTGGTCACCGCCGGTTCCCTGCTCGGCAGCCTCATGCCCCTCGCCCTCGCGCGCATCGGCGTCGACCCGGCCATTACCAGCACCCCCCTGGTGGCGGGGATGGTCGACATCCTGGGCATCCTCACCTACGTGCTCATCGCCGGCCTGATCCTGGAGGCGAGCTAAGTCCTTTCCCCTCAATGTGTCGCCGGGAACCTTCGGGTGCCAGCCTGGCACCGCCCGCCGCCCCCCCCCTGTCATTTAGACCGGAGCCCGACTTCGCAACTGGTCCTGGAGTAAGCGTTTAGGCGTTCTTCCCAGGCTGGCCCCAGGCTTGCTCAGCGCCGCACCGACCATACAAGCGGGCGCAACGCGCAGACAAGAAGGGAAAGCACCATGGGCAAGATCGTCGGCATCGACCTCGGCACGACCAACTCGGTCGTGGCCGTGATGGAGGGGAGCGAAGTCAAGGTCATCGCGAACCCCAGCGGGCAGCGGACGACCCCCTCGGTCGTCGCCTTCACCGACAAGGGCGAGCGCCTCGTCGGTCAGCGCGCCAAGAACCAGGCCATCACCAACCCCCAGAACACCATCTACTCCATCAAGCGCTTCATGGGGCGCCGGCGCAGCGAGGTCTCCGAGGAGGAGAAGCTGGTCCCCTACGAAGTCTGCGGCGACGACCTGGTCAAGGTCCGTGCGCAGGGCAAGGAGTACACCCCCCAAGAGATCTCGGCCATGATCCTCCAGTACCTCAAGAAGTACGCGGAGGACTACCTGGGCGAGGAGGTCACCGAGGCGGTCATCACGGTCCCCGCCTACTTCAACGACAGCCAGCGGCAGGCGACCAAGGACGCCGGTGAGATCGCCGGCCTCAAGGTGCGCCGGATCATCAACGAGCCCACCGCGGCCGCTCTCGCCTACGGCCTCGACAAGAAGAAGGACGAGCGGATCTTGGTCTACGACCTCGGCGGCGGGACCTTCGACGTGTCGGTCCTCGAGATCGGCGACGGCGTGGTCGAGGTGAAGTCGACCTCCGGCGACACCCACCTCGGCGGCGACGACTTCGACCAGGCGCTCATCGACTACGTCGCCGACGAGTTCAAGAAGGACAAGGGCATCGACCTGCGGCAGGACAAGCTCGCCCTGCAGCGCCTCAAGGAGGCCTGCGAGCGGGCCAAGTGCGAGCTCTCGCAGACCCAGAGCACGCGCATCAGCCTGCCCTTCATCACCGTGCTCGACGGCAACCCGCAGCACCTCGAGGTCGAGGTGACCCGCGCCAAGTTCCAGGGGCTCACCAAGCACCTGATCGAGCGCACCCGCGGGCCCATCGAGCAGGCCCTGCGCGACGCCAAGCTCTCGCCGAGCGACATCGACGAGATCGTGTTCGTGGGCGGCTCGACGCGCATGCCCGCCTGCCACGACCTGATCCAAGAGATGTTCGGCAAGGCCCCGCACAAGGGCGTGAACCCCGACGAGGTGGTGGCCATCGGCGCGGCCATCCAGGGCGCGGTGCTCTCGGGCGACAAGAAGGACGTCGTGCTCCTCGACGTGACCCCGCTCTCGCTCGGCATCGAGACCAAGGGCGGGATCATGACGGTCATGATCGAGCGCAACACGACGATCCCCACCTCGCGCAAGGAGATCTTCTCCACCGCCGAGGACAACCAGTCGGCGGTCGACGTGCGCGTCTTCCAGGGCGAGCGGCGCATGGCCAACGACAACCGCCTGCTGGGGGTCTTCCGCCTCGACGGGATCCCTCCCGCTCCCGCCGGCATGCCCAAGATCGAGGTGACCTTCGACATCGACGCCAACGGCATCCTCAAGGTCTCCGCCAAGGACCTGGGCACCAACAAGGAGCAGCACATCACCATCGAGGCGAGCTCCGGCCTCTCCGAGTCCGACATCGAGCGCATGAAGAAGGACGCCGAGGCGCACGCCGCCGAGGACGCCAAGCGCGCCGAGCTGGCGCAGGCCAAGAACCAGGCCGACCACCTGGTCCACACCACCCGCCAGCAGCTCGAGGAGAACAAGGACAAGATCCCCGCCGACCTCAAGAGCAAGATCGAAGACGAGCTCAAGAAGGTCGAGGAGGCCGCCAAGGGCGACGACAAGGCCAAGATCGACTCCGCCATCCAGGCCTTCACCCAGGTCGCCCAAGAACTCGGCAAGCACCTCTACGCCCAGGCCGGCGGCGCCGGCCCCGCCCCGGGCGGCGACGCAGGAGCCGCCGGCGGCGCTGCGGGCGCGAGCGCAGGCGCCGCCTCAGGTTCCGGCTCGGGCTCGGAGGACGTCATCGACGCCGACTACGAGGTGAAGTCGTAGGCCCGACGGCAACTACCCCGGGATAGGACTCCGAGTCCTCCCCGGACTCCCCCGAAGGCAGGGCGAGATCCGGGGAGGACTCGCCGTTTCTGGAGTTCGAGCCGTTGCCATCCAGCCGCGAGGGACGGCGCGGCCGCCGTGGATCGACCCAGCGACGGCGTGCACGTCGTCGACGACGGTCTTGCCGGCCGGCAAGACCGCTGCGCGTCCGGGGAGACCGAGTGCGGTCGACGGGAGTTCGCGGTCGTGAAGGCGCCGAGGATCTCCGAAGCACGGCGACCTCGCTTCGTCCAAGCCGGTCGCCAGAACCAGAAGACGAGCGGAAGGGAAGCCTTCGAACGTGTGCGCCCTGAGCTCGAAGCGATCGCGCACGAATTCAGAGGGTCCCGCTCAGACATGGCAGACCAACGCCTTCGAGAAGCGGAGCGCCGTGCCCAGGGGGCCGGGTGCGTCCGATGCGAGGCCGCCCATCTCCAGGCTCGAGTGCGAGCCGGTCGGCTCGATCGGACCTGGCTTCGGCTCGCAGCCCGTCTTGGACATCCGGCGGCCCGCTTGCTCGTGGACGACCTGACGCTCGGCGAGTTCGTTTGCGGGTCGCAGCTGTCCGCTCACACCGCGAGGCGCGGTCGAGCGATCTGAGGAGGTGAGCAGGGATCCCGCGAGTTCGAGGCCCCGGAGAGATCGTTAGGCCGCGTTCCAGCGGACCACTCAGGCTTCTCTCAGCCCCTCGATCACCCGCTGCAAGGCACTCGGATCCCATTCAGGTGCAAGCCCCGCCAGCTGCTGCGCAAGATCCTCCTTCTTGTCCCAGGTGCGGAAGCACTCCCGATGGAACTGAGCGTAGTTCTCTCGGTGCAGGGGGTTCGAAGGGTCTGAGGTGAGGTGTCCAAGGCAGAGGTAGTCCTCGGGCCTAGTCACTTCGGCCTTGCAAAGCACGCAGAACCGATTGCCCGGGCCAGTCTTGGATTGGCCTTCCTCCCAGCGCTGTTGAGCCTCCGCAGCCAGGTCTTGAGAGGTGAAGCAGCTGGCGTGGAAGGCCCCGTCGTTGAAGAAGTACAGTGGGTCTCTTGGGTTCGAGATGAAGGGCGAAAAGGCCTTGAACTCCTGCCCCTTCTGGATCACGTCTCCGCAGATCCTGCAGCGAGTACGTCCCAGGATTACCAGCGCCACTGGCGCAACTTCCTTACCGACAGAACTTGAAGAATTGCCCTCGGAAGTAGATCCACGAACTCTTCTGCCCAGAGACTCCAACATCGCAAGGTCTTCCGCCAAAGCGACGGACCCTGCTCCAGCAGTCTAGGGATGGGAGTGGGGCCGGCGCCAGAGGGGAGGAGCGGGGGGCGGCCCCACCTGCTCCAGGCCCGAGGCCGAGACCTACACCTACATCGAGTTCGACAGCCCGGGGATTCCCGGCAGCGAAAGTGTCTTGCGCCAGGGGGAACACCGCAGGGTCAGGCCCCAAGCGCAGTCTTTGCCCGTTCTGCGGCTTCGATTGAGCCGAACCGAAGCGTGAGGCGTTGACGATCCCGCGACATCCCAAGGAGCCTCACCGGCTCTACCCGGCCGAGAATCCAGCCGAGCGGGAACCACACCGCGAGGACACCGATAAGGACAGCCGCGAGTCGTAGCGCCCCGCTCGCCGCGCTTGCCTCAAGCGACAGGACTAGCGGAAATGCGAGCGCGACCCCAAGCGTCGGGCGAAGCATCCGCAGGTACTGCCAAGGCGTGAGTCGCAGGGGACGAGAGAGCGGAAGGGGAACCGTGACGTCCTCACCGAACCACGCGACTCCAACAAAGATCATGCGGCGCAACTTGACGGGTCGCAGCTCGGCTGGCTCGCCGGTCAGGAGGCACGGCGCTCCAGTAAGCCATTGCACGTCGTGGGGAATTTCGACGTCCGTGTCTCGCACAGCACTGCCACCGAAGCGAAATGCTCTAGAGCCCCATGATCGAGGAAGCCATCGTCGTTCGCCACCCACCTTGGGCCACGGGTCCCGCACAACGTCGATGGGTGCGCGTTGGAGCCCACAGACGGGGATCCCCTCGTCCGAGTCAAGCTCGACGAGGGGGCCTCTTCCTTTCCATTGCGCAGCGTGATCGAGGAACCGGCCTCACCCCTCGGTCAACGTGCCCTTGCTCGTTGGGGATCTGCCGTAGCCGACTCCGACGGCTCTTGCGGGGCGAGACGCTCGCCGGACTCTGTTCCGTCAAGGGAGTCGAAGGCGTCCCCGAGGCCGGCGACGCGATGCGGTCCCGAGCGGAAGGCCACGAGGCCCTGTTCCTCTCCGGCCGAGAGGTCCTCGCCGTCGAGGCGGCCGCCAACGACGAAGCCACGCGTCTTCCTCCGACGGCCTTGGCGTCGCGGAGGGTCGCCTGGAGGCTGCACCGTCTGTGCGAGCGGCCCGAAGGAAGGACCTACGCCGGGGGACGGAGACGCGCCGCTTCCTCAGAGGTCCACCTGCAGGCGGAAGAGGAAGGAGGTGTCGCGGCCGCGGCCGCCGAAGGCGGCGGGCTCTTGGTCGGCGATGACCCGGGTGAGTTGGAAGGTGAGGCGGAGGGTTCGCACGGGATACCAGTTGAGGGCCACGTCGAAGGCGCGGAACTCTTGGGAGGAGATGGAGTAGCGAGTGAAGCCGCGGTCGAAGAACTCGCGGTCGCCCTCGGTGTTGGTGTAGCGCACGGCCACTTCAAGGGTCCCGAAGCCGGCGCTTTGGGGGGAGGCGTCGCAGAGGGGGCGCCGGGGAAAGGATCCGCGGCCGCGCTGGCGGAAGGGGCGCGAGTCGTAGGGCTCGCCGGTGACGCGCCAGGCGAGGCTCGCGGACCAAGAGGAGATCTTGTTCTCGAAGTCCGCTTCGCCGCCGAGGGGCAAGTCGACGCCGAAGATCGACCCGCGGACGAACTCGTGGAGGAAGCGGAGGGGTCCGAAGTCCACTCCGTAGCCCCCGTGGTAGAAGAGGCTCCGGTCCCCCTCGATCCGCCCGACGGTGAAGGCGCGGTTGCGCAGCGAGGTGCCGAGGTCGAGGTGCCCTTCGTAGCCGAAGGTGGCCAGTCCCCCGACGCTGACGAAGAAGCCCGAGAGGAGCGGCAGGCGGTAGGGGCCGAGCTCCGCGGCGGCGGTGGACCAGCGGAAGGGATACACCACCGCGCGCCCCGCGAGGACGGGGTCGCCGCGGCGATGCCCCCAGGCGTCGAAGCCCTCTCCGCCGCCCGCGGCCACGTACCAAGAGAGCAGTCCTTCCCAGGCCTCGCCGTCGAGGGCGAGGCCGAGGTCGTGGCGCCCGGTCAGCACGGCGGGCGAGGCGTAGTCGACGAAGGACAGGGTCTCCTCGGCGAAAGAGTGCTCGGTCCCGACGCCGATGCGCAGGAGCCCTCCGCTGAGTCGGAGGAGCCCTGGCACCGCCTCGACGGAAACGTAGCTTTCGTCGAGGGCGGTGCGGGTGTCGATGCCGCGCAGATCGACCTGCAGGCGCAGCTCGATCACCTCCCATAGGCGGGCGTCGAAGCGCAGGAGGGCCCGGTCGAGGTAGGCGCCGGCGCTGCGCTGGTTGCGCCGGTCGTAGGTGCGGTGGTCGACGGCGAGGAGGGCTCCGGCGTGGGCGCGCAGAGAGGGGTCCGCGAGCGTGAAGGTCAACCCGTCGCGCAGGTCGAAGCCGAAGCCGTCTCGGGCTGCCCGGGGCGCTCCCTCGGGCGCGGAGGGCTCGAGCCCCGGCTGCGCGGACGCCTGCGCGGCGAAGGCTTCAACCGCACCGGGGCCTTCGCCCGGCGGGCACCCGGCGCCGGGAGCGAAGCCCGCGGCACGCGCGAGGGGGCCTTCGCCCGGCGGGCACCCGGAGCGAGCGCCTTTGCCCCACGGATTCTCGGTGCCGAGGGAGGAAGCCTCGGCGGGCGCGCCGGGGCCATGGCCATGGCCCCGCGGGGAGTCGACCTTCCGGGGAGGGCTCGTCTGCGCGAGGGCGCTCGCGGCGTTGGCCGCGAGGACGCAGGTCGCGAGGAGGAGGATCCGCCCCGCGCGGAGGGTCACGGCCCCGCGGCCTCGAGCTTGGCCCGCAGGCGGCGGGCCACGTTGTACTTGCTCGTGGGCTTGCGGCCGCGCTTGCGGCGGGCGTCGATGCCGCGGGCTACGCGCATCAGCAGCCGGGGAGGGTCGAGGAACACGCGGGGCGCGAAGGCGAGGCGCTCGCGGTCGGAGTAGGCCCGCACGGTGGCCTCGAGGAGGGGCTCGTGCAGCTCGGGCGGCGTGTTGCGGAGGAGGTGCCAGAGGTACTGGATGATCTCGTGGCCTAGGTACTCGCGCACCTTGGACCGCGATCGGTAGACCATTTCGAAGTCGAACCAAAGGAAGCCGCCGTCTTCGAGGATGAAGACGTGCCCCGCGTCTCCGTTCTCGTGCATGAGGCGCGGCTCGCGCTCCCGCTCGGCGACGGCGTGGCGGCGGCTCCACTCGGCGACCCAGCGCTCGTAGACGGAGAGCTTCTCCTCTTGCGGCCGCTCGGGGTCGCGCAGGTATTGCTCGAGGGTGGGCGCCTCCACGTATTCGAGCAGCAGGTAGCCCCCCGGCGGGCACTGGGACGGGGGCGCCTCGACCTCGACGTCGTCGTAGACCCGCATGGTGCGAAAGCCGTGGCGAGCCCAGAGGGCCAGGCACTCGCGCTCCATGCGGCGGCGCGTCTTGGGCAGGTAGGAGGTCTGCCCCTCGAAGAGCACGTTCCCCAGGCTCTTGCTCCAGGTCTCGAGGAGCCCGCGGCTCCCGTAGTAGACCTTGAGCACCGCCCAGCCGCCGCGGAACGGCACCTTGTAGAGGTAGTTGCCGTTCTTGAGCAGAAGGTAGGGCGTGAGGTCGTCGAAGCGCAGCACTTCCTTGCGCGTGGCCTCCACGGTCTAGGCCTCCCCGAGCAGGGCAGCGAGCCGCTCGGCCACGGCGGTCTTGGGGCGCGCGCGGCGCCGCCGGTCCCCGAAACGCTTCGCCAGCCAGCGGAGCGATCCGCCCAGGAGGCCGCGCACGGCGCGGCGGAGCTGCTCCGCGTCCTCGTAGGCGTCGACGTACGCCCGCGGGAGCCCGCCCGGCCGCAGGCAGTCCTCGTCCTCCTCGAACCACCACAGCGAGCGGAGCAGGCCCACCACCTCCTGGCCGATCGCGTCGTCGAGGGGGTAGTCCGGTTGGTAGCCGTTCTCGAGGTCGAGGGTGAGGAGGCGGTCGTCGTCTGCCCACCAGGTGTGCTTGACGGTGGCGTGCTCCTGCACGAGCAAGGGCTCGCCGAGATCGAAGGCCCGGGCGTGGCGCGCGCGGTCGGCGCGGGCGAGGCGCTCCACCGCCTCGCGCTTGCGCGCCGCGGGGAGCTCGGCGTCGAGGAGCGCGTCGAAGAGGGTGCGCCCGGAGACGTATTCCAACCACAGGTAGGGCGTGTCGCCGGCCCAGGGCGGAGCCGGCTGCTCGGGCAGGAGCGCGCACACCCCGAAGCCTTCCCGCCGCCAGAGGAGCAGGCTGAGGCGTTCGGTCTCGCGGCGTGCGGAGGGCGATTCCCCGCGCTTGCCCTCGAAGGCCCAGTTGGAGAGCTTGGTCCACAGCCGGCGACCGCGGCCGCCGCGGCGCTGGCGGTAGAGCTTGAGGACGCGTCGCGCTTCCCCTTCGCCGGTAGCGAGGACGAGGTTCCCGGCACCGTCGCGGCCCGGCATGTTGAGCAGCGAGAACTCGGCGGGGACCCACTCCGGACGGTAGCGGTCGTAGGGAGAGGCGGTCACGGCGTCCTGCACGGCGAGGGCCACGGGCGACCGACCATAGCAGTTCGCGCGCCGCGCGAAAGCCTCAGGTCTGTGCTCGGAGGGGCGGACCGGCGGCCGGAGGTGGGCGGCGAAGGGAGGCGCGGGGCTCGTCCCAAGGGGGAGGGGCTCAGGTGGCGACTTGCGCGAACAAGTCGTCGCCGCGGAGGGTGGCGCAGGTGTCGAAGGCGTTGATGAGCACTCCGCAGATGCCGGGCATTTGGATCGAGTGGCCGGTGAACCACAGGTTCTTGAGCCGAGTGCGCGGCTGGGGGCGGTCGCGTCCTTGCTGCCCCACGTCGTGGCTGATGCCGAACACCGCGCCGCCGGGGCCGAGGGTGTAGTGTTCGTCGGTCAAGGGCGTGGCGGCGAAGCGGTGCTCGATGCGCTCCGGCAGCTCCGGCGCCACGCGCGCCACGGCAGCGATCATGCGCTCGGCCAGGCGCTCCTTGAAGACCTCGTAGTCGGGACCGCGGCGGAAGGCGCGCGTCCCCGTCCAGGGGGTGAACCACGGGTCGCGTTCCAGGTAGGTCATGATCTCGAGGCGCAAGGGGTCGGGGCGGGTGATCAAGAGCGCGCCCAAGGGGGGCTTGCCTGCGGCAGCGCGGTCGTCCCAGAGGAGGAGGCAGGTCTCGCCGATGGACTCGAGGGGCGCGCGCAGGCGCAGCCAGACCTGCACCGCGCCGCGGCTGTCGCGCAGGGCGAGGACGCGCTCCTTGAACACGGGCTTGAGGTCGGCGTCGGCGATGCGCGAGAGCACGACCTTGGGGTGGCAGGCGGCGACGAAGAGCTCGGCCTCCCAGCGCTCCCCGCGCGCGGTCGAGACCGCGCGGACGCGCTTCTTCGAGCACTCGAAGCCCACGACCTCCTGACGGAAGCGGTAGTCGACGCCCAGTTCGCGGCCGCGGGCGACCAGGGCCTCGACCAGCGCGCCGCCGCCGCCGACGATGCGCGAGGTCTCATCGAAGTTGGAGCGAAACGCGAGGGCGTGTTTGGTCCAAGGAACTTCGTCCGCGCGCAGGCCGAGGTTGAAGGACTGCGTGCAGAGGACCTCCCGCGGCCAGTCGGGCAGTCCAAGGGGCGTGAGGTGTTCGGCCAGGGAGGCGCGCGAGAAGGGGAGGTCGAGGGGATGCACGTAGTCCTTCCCGCGGCGCAAGTCGAACCACTTGTAGGCGGCGCACACGGCCTCGCAGTCGTCGGCGAAGGCGTCGAGGGCGGCGCGCGCCTCGGGCCAGCTCGCCGCGGCCTTCTCGCGGAAGCGGGTCCAGGCGGTGGGATAGGCCCAGCGGCACGGGCCGTGGACGACTTCGATGGCCGCATCGGCGGGGAGCGGAGCGAGCTCGAGGCGGGGGGTGAGCTGGAGATGGTCGAGGAACTGGCGCACGGGGCGCCCGGGGCGAGTGGAGCCCAGGTAGTGGAAGCCCACGTCGAAGCGGGTGCGATGCCGGGTGAATTGCTGCAGGAAGCCGCCGGGGATGGTGTGCTGCTCGAGGACCACCACCCGCCGACCCGTCTCGGCGAGGAGGATCGCCGACGTGAGGCCCGAGAGCCCCGCGCCCACGACCACGACGTCCGCGGCGCCGCCGGTCACGGCTCGTAGCGGCGCAGGACCAGGCAAGCGTTGGTCCCGCCGAAGCCAAAGCTGTTCGAGAGGACGCAGCGCAACTCGGCGTCGGCGGCGCGCGCCTGGATGTTGATGCGCGGAGTGTCGTCGTCGAAGCCGCGGAAGTTCAGGTTCGGGGCCACGAAGCCGTGGCGCATCATGAGCAGGCAGTAGAGCGCCTCGGAGGCGCCGGCCATCCAGCACTCGTGGCCGGTATGGCCCTTGGTGGAGGAGACCGGGGGGCCGTCGGGGCCGAAGACGGCGGCGATGGCCTCGGCCTCGCGGCGGTCGCCTTCGGGGGTGGAGGTGGCGTGGGCATTGATGTAGTCGACCTGGTGCGGCGCGATCCCGGCCAGGTCGAGGGCGGCCTCCATGGCCCGGCGCGCGCCGTCCCCCGAGGGGAGGGTGAGGTGCTCGCCGTCGGAGGAGAAGGCGTAGGCGGCCAGCTCGCCGAAGATGTGCGCGCCGCGGGCGCGGGCGCTTTCGAGCGACTCCAAGACGAGGACCGCGGCGCCGCCGCCGGGGACGAGGCCGTCGCGCTCGCGGTCGAAGGGGCGGGAGGCGCGGGGCGGGTCGTCCTCGCGCAGGCTGAAGGCCCCCAGCGCGTCGAAGCTGACCATGCTCAGCCAGTTCGTCTCCTGCGCCCCGCCGGCGAAGATCATGCGCTGGGCGCCGCTGCGGATCAGGTTCCAGGCCAGGCCCAGGGCGTGCGCTCCGCTGGCGCAGGCCGCGCTGACGCTGAGGTTGATCCCCCGTGCGCCGAGGAAGGGACCCAGGTTCATGGACACCGTGGAATTCATGACCTTGATGACCATGGTCGAGCCGAGGTAGTGGGATTCGCCGTAACGCTCGAGGGTGTCCATGAGCTCGGTGAGGGGGCCGGAGCTGGAGTCGTTTCCGATGAGCACACCCACGTCGTCGCGCGCGACGTCCTCGCGCGCGAGCCCAGCGCTCTCCATCGCGCGGCGGGCGGCAAGGGCCGCGTAGAGGGCCGGCTCGGGCATCCACTTGCGCGCGCGCCGGTCGAGTTCGCTCTTGAGGTCCAACTCCGGGAGGCGGGTCGCCAGGCCCGAACGGAAGCCGCGCTGCTTGCGCTCGGGGACGTAGACGACCCCCGAGCGGCCCTCGCGCAGAGCGGCGGCGATCTCGTCGAGCCCCGTCCCCAGGCAGGAGATGGCGCCCAGCCCGGTCACGACGACGCGGTGCACGCAGCCTCCTCTGCGAAGGCGATTCGGAAGCGGGCGACCACCTCGTCGCCGCGGTGCAGGCGGGCGCGGCAGGTCCCGTCTTCCTCGACGGTCGCGCGGAGGCGGGCGACGTCGCCGGGGCGCAGCTCGGCGACGAACTTGGCGCTGCGCACGCGGGCGAGGCGCAAGTCGGCGCCGCGCGCCCGGGCGCAGGCGTAGCGCACCGCTTCGAGGAGCCACACGCCGGGGACGAGGGGGCGGTCGGGGAAATGGCCGGCGAAGACCTCCAACTGCGGGGAGAAGGCGAAGGCGGCGCGCACAACGGCGCCGTCCGCCTCGAGGGAGCGCAGGCAGCGCTCGACCTCGACCTTCACCGCGGCTCCTCGCGGCGTTCGGGGAGGCGGAAGACGCGCGCGGCTTCTGCGGGGGAGTAGGTCTTGTGGGGGTTCACGTCGCGGAAGGTGGTCACGCTCACGTCGCCGTTTGTCTCGGCGATGGTCAAGCGCTCGACCACCAGCCCGCGCCCGCGGAAGGCGATGCGGCCGATGGCGTCCTTCATGGGGGAGCGGCGGGGGCGGAGTTCGAGCGACCAGCGGCCGCCGGGCGCGCCCTGGAAGCGAAGTTCGTAGGCGGTGCGCAGGGCCTCTTCGTCACCGGCAAGCACCTTGAGGAAGCCGTCGAGGAAATGGCGCAACACCGGGTTGCGTTCGAGGTCGACCCGCTGCTCGCGGCGGCCGTCGCCGAGGAGGAGGCGGTCTCCGTCGATGAGCACGGTTTGCCGGCTGGGACGGAGGACGTGACGCGCCACGCGCCCCGGCGGCATGTAGTGGAGGGTGCCCTCGTTGACGAGCGGCTCGGCGAGGAGCCCGATCCGCTTCTCCTCGCGGAAGCGGGCGAAGAGGCCCGGGACGCGGGCGAAGCCAGCCAGGAGGCCTTTCAGGGTCGGCGCCTCGCCCGCAGGGGGCGGCGCTTCTTCGTGTCGAGGGGCCTTGCGGGCCGGCTCGGACTCTTGGGCCGCTCCCGCGAGCGGGAGCGCGGCGGCGCAGAACGAGCAGCCGGCAAGGAGGAGCGTGCGGCGGAGGGACACCTGGGAATCTTACCGCCGGCGTAGGAGCGGGCGAGGCGGAGCGCGAGGCGAACCGGAGCTTTCGGATCCGGATCGCGCCGTCTCCGGGCGCCTAGGGACGGCGCTCCCTTCGCTGGCATCGCGCGACGCGGGCGGTCAGCGCAGGGGCCTGTAGCTCACGGTCTCCACCTCGAGGCGGTAGTGGGCTCGCGGGCGTTCGAGGACGACCCTGCGCGGGAGAGCGCCTTCGCGCGCCAGCGAGCGGGAAACCGTGACCGTCGGGGGGGCGCCCGGGCGCGGGGCGAAGGCGAGGACCCAGTCTCCGTCCGCGCGCTCTGCGTAGACCACCTCGTCGCCACGAGCGGTGGGGCGCCAGCCCGAGGTGGACGGAGCGCCCGAAGCGGGGCCGAGGAAGAAGGCGTGGTGCAGGTCGGAAAGCAGGACGCGTGGGGGGAGGGGGACCTCGCCCCCGGGTCCGCTCGGAGAACGCTCGAGGCGCACCTCGAGGCCCTCTTGCACGAGCGCGAAGGACCTCGTCCCCGCGGGGCCGAGCCCGAGGACCACGAGCTGGTCGCCTCGCTTCTGCAGGGCCGCCTCGAAGCTCCAGGTCCGCTCCCCGAAGGTCGCCGTTACCCGCTGGCGGGCGAGGAAGTCCTCGCCGAGTTCCCCTGGCCGGAGGGCGATCGGCGGCGCGGGGGGCGTGGGCGGCTCCGAGCGGCAGCCCGCGAGGAGGGCAAGCGCGCCGCAAAGCCCGCACGCAGCCCGGCGCGCTGCGGGCCGCCCGCCACCAGCCCCCGCCCGCCCTTGTGGCCG
>RFHU01000369.1 GCA_003695705.1 Planctomycetota bacterium | reverse complement strand
GGGAGGAGGGAGCGGCCGCGGGCGGAGCGGAGGGCGGCGACGGTGCGCTCGAGGCGGCGGGCGTGTTGGCGGCAGGGGGAGCACTGGGCGAGGTGGTCGAGGAGGGTGCTTTCTTCGGCGGGGGAGAGCTCGCCGTCGAGGCGGGCGGAGAGGGCCTCGCGGGCCTCGGCGCAGGGGAGCGTCACGTCAGCACGCTCCGCAGCCGCTGCGCGAGGCGCTCGCGGGCGCGCGAGAGCCGCGAGCGCACGGTGCCCACCGGCACGTCGAGGACCTCGGCGGCTTCGGCGTAGGTCCGCTCCTCGAGGTCGCAAAGGACGACGACCGCTGCGTAGTGGGGGGGGAGGGCGCGGATCTCGCGCCGCACCCGTTCCTGGAGGTCCTCCCGGGCGACCGCCTCGGCGGGACCGTCGTCCTCCGCCGGGGCCAGGGCCACCGCCCCCGGCTCCTCGCCGTCCGCCGTGGGGCGCCCCGGGCCGGCCCGGGGGCGGCGCTTGCGGTCTCGGAGTTCGTTGAGGGCCAGGTTGCGGCCGATGGTGTAGAGCCAGGTGCGAAAGCGTGCGACCTCACGGTACTTCTCTCGGTTCCGATACACGCGCACGAAGGCTTCTTGCGCCAGGTCGAGGGCCTCGCTCGGATCGCCGGTGATGCTGCTGAGGAAGCCCGCCAGGCGTTCGAGGTGGCGCGCGGCGAGCTCGCCCACGAGCGCGCGCGCGGCTTCGGGCGTCGCCCCGCGGCAGGCGAGGATCAACTCCTCGTCGGAGCGTTGGGCGAGCGCCTCCGCCATGCCCGCAACCTCGGGGTCCTTCGTGCCCTGCCCCTTCGCTTCGCTCCTCGGAGGCTCCCCGCTGCCGTCACCAACCCTGTTACTCGTTCGGAGGCGGGGCGGTTCCAAGGAATTCCCTTCTGCGGGCTCGGCCTCCGCAGGGACCCGCGGCGCCGCGCCCGGCCGCAGGGGCCTCGCCGAGCATAACCCGTGCAGCTCCAGGGGCCGAACTTGGGTTCCCCAAGAGGTGCTCGGTGGGCCTTGGAGTGCCGCTCCCCCCCTCGGGGGTGGGTCCGGGTCCTGCAAGGGCCGGCGCTCCCCGGCGGTTCCCGCAACGGAAGCAAGCCCACGACCCCTCCTCGACGGGCCCTCCAGGGCCGCGGGCTGCCGTGAACCCCGCCCCTGGCCCTCGCGCGGAGTCTTCCTGGTAGCCTCGCGCCCCTTTCTTCCCCTGGAGGACTCGTGCACGTCGAACGACTGGACGCCGTTTTGATTCGCAGCCCGCGAGCGGAGGCCATGGTCCGCTTCTACCGCGACCTCCTCGGCCTGCCCCTAGAGAAGGAGGAGCACGGGTCCGACCCTCCGCACTGGGGCTGCTTTCTGGCCGGCCTGCACTTCGCCATCCACGCCGCCCCCGACCGCGTCCCCGGTCCGACCATCGAGCTGAGCTTCTCGACCCCCGACGTGGACGGGGACCTCGCCTCGCTGAAGGAGGCGGGGGTCCCGGTGCTCCAAGAAGCCCACGACCGCCCCTTCGGCCGGCTCGCAGCGGTCCGCGATCCCGACGGCAACGTCGTCTACTTGCACCGCTACCCCGAGGCGTGAGGGACGTCGCCTCGGGAGAGCTGCCGGAGCTCCGCTGGACTTCAGGCCTTGCCCAGGGCCCCGAGCACGCAGCGGAAGTGCTCGGGCAGGTAGCGGCGCGGCGCGCGCTCGGCGAGACGCCACACCACCTCGGGCGTCGCCGCGGGCGCCGTGGGAGCCTCGAAGCGGCGCAGCAGGGCGGCGAAGGCTTCGGCGAGCACTTCGGGCGCGAGCTCCTCGCCGCAGCGAGCGCAGCGGCGCATCTCCCGGCCGGGCTCGGGGGGAGGGAGCACGTCGCCCGCGCAGGCGCGGTGGTAGGGAAGGGCCGCCCAGCGCCGTTCGCCCGTGTGGTAGGGGTCCCACACCGCCTCGTCCGCTGCGATGCGCTCTCCGCAGACAGGGCACGGAGTTCGGTCGAGCTCGGGGACTTCGCCACCGTACATGGGGCGCATCCTATCCGCCCCGAGCACGCCTTGGGGGAGCACGAAGCGGGCGGGGGCGAGGGTGCTCGGACGCGCGGAGAGGAGCCGGCGCGAGCCTTGTGAGCGCGCGAACCGGCAGGGAAACTGCCCCTCCATGCGCATCGCCTTCTTTGGCAGCGACGCCTTCGCCGTCCCCTCCCTCGAGGCCCTCGCCGCGGCCGGCCACGAGGTCGCGCTCGTGGTCACCAACCCGGACCGCCCGCGAGGCCGCAGCGGGACGCCGCGGCCGACGCCGGTCAAGGAAGTCGCCCTGCGCCTCGGAGCGCCCGTGCTCCAGCCCGAGGGGCGCCCGCGCCGCGCGACGCGCGAGGCCGTCGAGCGCAGCGACGCGGATCTAGGCGTGGTGGTGGCCTACGGGCAGTACCTGGGCAAGCGACTGCGCGAGGCGCCGCGCCTCGGCTACTCGATCAACCTGCACGCTTCCCTGCTGCCCCGCTGGCGCGGCGCCGCGCCGGTCGCTGCGGCGCTGCTCGCCGGAGACCCGGTGACGGGCGTCAGCGTGCAGAAGGTGGACCGGCGCATGGACGCGGGCGACGTCCTCGCGCGCCGCGAGGTCCCCGTAGCGCCCGAAGACACCCGCGGCAGCTTGCGCGCGCGCCTGGCGACGGAAGGGGCCGCTCTGCTCGTCGAGGCCGTGGAGGCCATCGCGCGCGGCGAGGCGCGCTTCGAAGCCCAAGACGAGGCGCAGGCCACCCACGCGCCGTTGCTGCGCAAGGAAGACGGGCGCCTCGACCTCGCCCGCGGCGCCCGCGAGCTCGACCGGCGCGTGCGCGCGACCACGCCTTGGCCGGGCGCCTTCCTCGAGCTCCCGCGGGGGCGCCTCAAGGTGCTCTCTGCCCGTCCCCTCGACGGGGGACGCGCGGGCGCGGACCCGGGGACCGTGCTCGGCCTGGCAGAGGAGGGGCTGCTCGTTGCCACGGGCGAAGGCGTCCTCGAGCTCCTCGAAGTGCAGCCGCCGGGCAAGCGGCCCATGAGCGGGCGCGCCTACGCCAACGGCCGGCGCCTGGCCGCCGGGGTCCCCCTCGCGTGAGCCGCCGGCGGGGGGGCCGCCGGTCGCGCCGCGGCC
>RFHU01000368.1 GCA_003695705.1 Planctomycetota bacterium | reverse complement strand
CTGGGAGGCATCGTCGCGACCGTTGCCTTGCCTTTCGTCGTTCTGGTCTTGATTCGAGACGTTCCGCCCGGGAGGAGAGGATCCGCCCGCTTTCTGCGGTGCTGCCACCCGGCACCCTGGGGCTTCTTGGGTTCGCCTTGTTCGTGCTGGGCGACGGGGGCCTTGAAGGCTCCCGAGGGCGGGCCGCGGCACGACATCAAAGACGCGGCCAATAGCCAATGGAACGGAGTTCGGCTGCGCGATCTACGACCGGCGGCCTTGCGTGGGCCGGATCGACACCTGGGCATACCCCGACGGCCCGCAGCCGGGGGGGCCTCGATCGGCGTCGTTCCGTGGCTTCTCGGCCACGAGGAGATCGGAGCAACGGCGAGATAGGCCGAAGGGGATCGAACGTCCCTCCATCGCGCCTTTCGTAAGGCGTTTGGTTTGAGTGGGTTGAGTTGCGGGTCCCCTAAGGTAAAACGAATTGCCTTACGAGGAGGGGGGAGTGGCTGACTGGGGCTTCTACGGACGCAGCGCGGAACGAGCTGACCTTCAGGGAATCCTGGAGCGCAAGAGGTGGTTCTTTGCCCGCGTCACAGGGCGCCGCCGGATTGGGAAGACCGCCCTCATCGAGCACGCGCTTCGGTCCGTCGGGCCTCGGGAGACTCTCTACGTTCAGATCCCAGACTCCGCTCCGTCTTGATCGAGCGCTACCAGATGGTCGAGAGGCGGCTTCCGATCTTCTCGAACCCGAAGGCCAGGAAGGGACGCTACTACCTGCGGGACAACTTCCTGCGGGCTTGGCTGAGTTCCCTCGCCAGCCCCGTCGCGGCCATCAACTTCAAGCCGCTGGAAAAGTTGGTCCAGCAAGCCGACCACCGACTCCACGAGTCGGAGGGATATGGCCCAGAGCGGATCGTCGGCCAACTCTACGAGGAGCGGAGCCGGAAGGGGCTTGAGGGCTTCGCTCTTACACACCGGATCGAGGGGTTTTGGGATCGAGGCGAGACCGAGATCGACTTGGTCGCTGCAAACGAGGACGACAGGATCATTCGCTTCGGTCACTGCAAGCGTTCCGCAGCCAGCCTTCGCCGCGACCTGGCGAACTTCGACCAACACATCGAACGCTTCCTGAGGCATCACAAGAAGTACGAGAACTGGACCATTGAGAAGGTGGCCATTGCCCCGAAGATTGCCGACGAAGGCGAGCGGAAGGCCATCGCGGCGCACGGTTACATACCGCAAGATCTCAACGACCTGACACGAGGCATGTAGTTCATCGCCTTCCCGCGTTCATGGCGCTGCGCTGACCGCGATGGGCGATGAGTCGACAGAAGCGGCAACCCCTGCGGCCAAGAAGAGGCGTCCCCGCCGTTGCTGCTGACTGCTGGCCGTCTTGGCAGTCTTATTGAGACAGCAGGTTCTTGGGACGCACGACCCGGACGTCGTCGCCGAACCCTCGCACCCACTGGGCCAGCTCGACGGTGTTCGCGACGCGGAGGGTCATGCGCAGGCGACCGTCCCGCAGCCTCTTGAAGCGCTGCTGGGGATGCCAGCGGCGCTCGAGAAGGTACTGCTGCAGCCAAGGCTTGTTGGCGAACACGAGGACGACGTTGCGCTCCCGGCCGCCGTCGGCGCGGAAGAAGATGCCGAAGGAGCGCTCGAGGACGCGACCGGGGTCGTACTCCTCCGCCGAAGGGTAGGCGAAGCCGTCGGGAAGCAAGTCGATGGACTCGATGCGGTCCACGACGAAGTTGTAGACGCGGCGGTCGCCTGGGTAGCGCGCGAGCAGGTAGAGGCCGCCCAGGTAGAGGGTCAGGGTCAAGGGCTCGAGCACGTGCTCCCGGGGGCCCGAGCCGTGGGGGGCGTTGGCGGCGCAATAAGCGATGCGTACTTGGCGCTGTCGGACCAGGGCTTCGAGGAGACGATCGATGGTTTCGCCGTGCTCGCGATAGTCCTTTCGCGCGTGATGCCGCACGTAGAGCATGCGCCCGAAGTGTTCGTGAAGGCGGGCGAGAAGCCGGCGCTGGCTGTCGGTGCGCCGACCGCTTCCCAGGGCGGCGAAGGCGTCGGCCACGGCGTTGCCGAAGGGCTGGCCGAGGGCGCCCACCAAGAGTTCGGCGAGCCGGAAGGAGGCGAGGCGGGAGAGGAGCCGAGTCCCTTCGCTGGCTTGGTCGGGATCCACCAGGCGCAGGTAGCGCCCGTCTGGTTCTTGGACCACGCGCAGGCGGGTTTCTCCGCGGGCGAAGAAGGGCTCGAACTCTTCCTCGAGGACCTTGCGGTACTTGGTCCATGTCCGGGGGGCGATGTTCAACTCGCGCTGGAGTTCGTCGACGCGCCAGCCGCGGGGCGAGGTGAGGAGGCGGTAGACGATGCGCGCGTAATTCAGCCGTGACACGGAGGAGACCTCCTCGGAAGCCGACGGAGGAGCGCCCCGCCGCCGCGTGAATGATACGCGCGGGCCCTTGCGCGCGCAGCGATCGGGGATCGTTCGTGGCCGTCGGCGCCGACTCGCGGAAAGGAGCAGGCGAGCCAAGGACTCGGTCGGGGGTGCCGAGCGTCCCTACGCCTCGCGGACGGCCGTGGGGAGGCGCAGGACTTCGAGTCGCTCGGAGCCGACGGCCTCGCGGGCGAGTTCCACAAGGTGTTCGTGGTGGGTGAAGTAGATGACCTGGGTGCGCGCGGCCAGGTCGGCGAAGCGGCACAGAGCGGCGGCGGTCCGTTCCTCGTCGAAACTCACCAGCACGTCGTCGGCGACGAAGGGAACGGCCTCTCTGCCCTCCTGGCTGCGGCGTGCGAGGCGCTCCTCCACGTAGGCGAGGAAGAGGGCGAGGTACGCCTGGTCCCGGGCGCCTTCGCTCATTTCGGAGAAGGGTACCTGGGCTCTCTCTGCGTCTGGGCGCACGCCGAGGAGGTGCTCGTGCCCCTCTTCGCCGAGGACCGTGGTCAAGCCGGCGAAGCTCCCGCAGGTGAGTGCGGCGAAGTGCTCGTGGGCCCGGCGAAGGACGGGTTCCTGGGTCTCGCCGCGATGCCGCTCGAGGAGTTCGTCGAGGGCGGCGGAGGCCACGGTCAAGAGCGCGTAACGCTCGGCGATGCGGCGCAAACGGGTTTCGGCGGCCTGCTGCTCCTGCAGGGCGCGGGCTGCCGCGGCCCCGCCGTCGTAGGTGCGAAGCTGCTCGTCGAGTCGGCCCACCTCGTGCTGAGCCTGGTCGCGTTGGGCGCCGAGTTCCTCGGCGCGGCGCGCGACCTCGGCGCGTTCGGCGGCGAGGCCGGCGACGTCGCGTCCGGCGAGCAAGCTGCGCAAGGCAGGGGGATCGAGGGCGCGTTGTTCGGGGGCGAGTTCGGCGCGCGCCCGCTCCTCCTTGGTCCGGAGCGCGTCGTACGCCCGCAGCCGGGCCTCGGCGGCGGGGAGTTCGGAGGCCTTCTCGACTCCGGCCTCCCGGCAGAGGCGCGTCAGCTCGGCGCGGGCGCTGCGGAGGTCTTCCTCGTCGCGCGCGCGCTCTGCGCGCAAGCGTTCGAGGTCCTTTTCGAGCTCCGCGCGGCGGCGCGCCGTCGTGTCCGCCGCACGCAGGGCGCGAGCGAGTTCCGCGTAGGCAGCCTCGGGCGAGCCGGACGCCGCCGCTTCGACTCCCGCGGCTTGCGCGACGCGACGAACCTCCGCGGCAAAGCCCTGCACCAGCGCGCGGGCGTCGCGCAGCTCTTCTTCCAAGCGCCTTCGCTCGGCGAGGAGCTGGGCGAGGGCCTCGTGTTCGGCGAGTCGCGCCTGCGCGGCGCGCGTCGAGGCGTCGGCTGCGAGACCGAGCTCCGTCATGGCCTGGGACCAGCGCTCTTGCCAGGCCACGTGGCCCTCCCGAGCGGCCTCGAGGTCGCGAAGGCCCCGCGCGCGCAGAACCTCGAGGCGCTCCAGCTCCTCTTCGATGGTTTGACGTCGCTCTTGGGCCTTGCGGGATGCTTCGTGGTGCGCCTTGGCGACGGCCAGCACGGGCGCCAGTTCGGGGGTCTGGGGTGTGTCGCGGCCGAGGGCCGCCAGGGCCGCGCGCAGGGCGTCGCGCCGTGCGTCCCGGGAGCGCTCGAGTGCGGCGGCTCGGTCCGCCGCCGCGCGTGCCGCCTCCGCGCGGGCGAGCACCTCCCGGGCTTCCTGCAGCCACTCGGCCATGACTTCGGGGCGGTCGAGCGGTGCGACCCCGCTCGCTGCCCAGAGGGCCCGCCAGGCGTCTTCGAGGCGCTCGCGCTCGCCACGGAGCTGCTCCTCTTCGGCCGCGAGGTCCCGAACGCGTCGTTCCAGGGACTCGAGTTCGCGCTCGAGCCGGGCGCGGCGGAGAACCCGCTCTTGCTCGCGCCGGAGGCGGTCGGCGATGCGGTCGGCGTCCTCCACCGAGCGCGGGTAGGCCTCCGAGAGGGCTTCGTTGCCGGCGAACGCGCGCAGCGCGTCCGGGTCGGCGCCCTCTCCTCGCCACTCCGCGAGGACGAGCGCCCAGCCGGCGTCGCGGAGGCGCCGGGCCGCGCGGAGGTCTTCCTCGTTGGGGGGCGCCTCGGCGGCGAGCAAGACCTCGAGCTCGCGGCGCTTCTCGGCGGCCTCGTCCTGCGCGGCGCGGAGCTGGTCTTGGCAGCGTCGCTCCCGCTCGTCGGCGTCCGCGAAGCGGCGCCGAAACTCGGCGACGGCGGACCGCTCGGGGAGGGGCGCCGCGGCCAGGCCGTCGGCATCGTGGGCCCAGCGGCCGAGGGCAGCGACGGCCCGTGCGGCTTCCTCCGCCAGTCGCTCGCGCTCCGCGCGCGCTTGGCGCAGCTCGTCATCGATGCCGGCGGAGCCGGCCTCTTCGATGGCCGCGGCGAGGCGGGGGTCGGGGCCGAACGAGGGGAGTTCGGCGCGACGGGCTCGGACCTGTGCCAGCTCGTCTTCCCGGTCCTTCAGGTTGCGCTCGAGTTCCCGCGGCGGGGGGACGCGCTCGGCGATGAGGTCGAGCACGCGTGCTCGCAGCGTAGCGCTCGGGAGCACCTCCGAGGGGTCGGCGACGGTGCGTCCGGGAGCGACCCGTTCCAGCGCCCGCCCGAGCGCGGATTCCTCGGCCGCCAGGCGTTGCTCGATGGCGATGGTCCGCTGGGCGGCCTCGCCCAGCGCGGAGAGCCGGGTGCCGAGTGCCTCGATGGCCTCGCGCTCTTCGAGTATGGCGGCGGGGGAGGGCAGGGCGGAAAGCTCGGCCGATCGTTGGGCTTCGGCACGGGCTGTCGCCTCGAGGCGTTCTTCGAGAATGAGCAACCGCTCCTGGACCTGTGCGCGGCGGACGGGGTCGTAGGTCGGTGGGAGGGGGCGGTGGTCGCCGAAGGCGGCGAGGTCCGCGCTTACTTGTTCGATGAGGTCGATGGTCTGGGCGACGCGCTCGAGGTCGCCCAGGCGGCGCTCTTCGGCGCGCAGCGCGTCGAGTTCCGCCTGGAGCGCGACGGCTCGTTCGCGGGCCACCCGTCGCTTTCGCTGCAGCTCCTCCCACTTTCCGACCTGCGCGCGCTCTTCCCGCTCCTTGCGGCGCGCCTCGGTGTACGCCTTGCGGGCGGCACGGAAGGCGGAGCTGCGATTGCGCTTTGGGTGGTAGAGCCGCTCGGCCTCGTCGCGGAGGGCGGTGCGCAGTTCCTGCAGGGAGGGGGAGCCGCTGGCGGCGGCGGCCAGGACCTCGCCCAGGAGGCCCCGGCGGGAGCGCAGCAGCTCACCGCCGGCCCGAAGGCGCTCGTGGTCGATGCCCCACACGGAGGCGAAGGCGTCGCGATCGACTCCGGCCAGGAGGGCCGCCAGGGCCGCCTCATCCGCGGGGGCGCCGGCGGCATCCACCAGCGTTCCCTTGCGGCCCTTCTTGCGGCGGAAGCGAAGGCGCTCGCCGTTGTCGGAGAGCAGCTCTCCTTCGAGGAGAGGGCCGCGGCGAGGGTCGATGAGCTGGCGCGGATCGTCGGCAGCAAGGCGGGCGCCGTACCCGTAGAGCAGGTCCGAGATCGCCCGCAGGCAAGTGGTCTTCCCGGCTTCGTTGGCGCCGTAGACGAGGTGGAGCCGTCCGGGCGCCTCGCCGAAGGCGAGCGGCGGGGCGTCTTCGAACACGGTGTAGCGGAGGAGCCGCAGTTCGGTGAGGCGCACGGGGCAGGGGCTCAGGAATCCGGGGGGGAAAAGGAGCGGGGGTCTCGCAGAGCGGCGTCGATGAAGGAGCGCACCTCGCCGAGGAGGCGTGCTCGGTCTTCGGGGTCGCTCGGGTCGAACGCCGGCGGGGCGCCCGAGTCCTCGGGAACGGGGGGGAGGTCGCGGAAGGGAGCGGCGAGGTCGTCGGCGACCCGCGCCCAGGCCCGCTCGAGCAGCGCGTGGTCCAAGAGCGCGCGCAGGGCGTCGGTGTCGGGTCGTTCCTCGGCGTCCGAATCGGAGGTGCCCGGGGGAGTGGTTTCCAGGCGCAGTTCCTCGAGGCAGGCCTGTTCGCCCGTGCGGGCGACGAGCGCGTCGCGGAGTGCGTGGGACCAGTGCTCGCTTCGCAGCACGAGGCCGTCGTGGGCCGGCGTCTCGCCGCGGAGGGTGACGCGGGCAACGAGGGGCCGACCGGCGGAAGTCTGCGCCTCGAGGACTGCCTCGGCGGCTGCGTGGATGCAGTCCTCCGGTGTGGCGAGGTCCTCGGCTGCTGCGTCGACGACCAGGTGCTCCCAGCGCACTCGGTCGAGCGCGACGAATTCGATCTCGGAGACGCTTCCGTGCTGGACCTCGACGAGCACGCAGCCCTTGGGGCCGGTCTCGCGGGCATGCCGCCCCTGCAGGTTGCCCGGGTAGACGATGGTCGTGCTCCCTTCGCGCAGGACGCGGCGCGCGTGGATGTGTCCGAGGGCCCAATAGTCGTAGCCCTTTTCCGCGAGGACGGCGGCGGACGTGGGAGCGTAGTTTCCATGACCGGATGAGCCGGCGAGGTTGCAGTGGAGGAGGCCTAGGTTGAGGCATCCGGAGACGGGCGGGGGAAAGGACCGCGCCAGGTCCTCCCCGACGGATCTCGTGGCGTGGCTCTGCCCGTGAATTGCGACGTTCAGCTCTTCGATGACGACCGTCTCAGGGGAGCGGGCCGAAAAGAGGTGCACCTCCTCGGGGAGCTGCTGGCGGTAGGCCTTCGAGAGGCGTTGGCCGGCGTGGTCGTGGTTCCCTTGGACTACGAAGGTGCGGATGCCGGCCTCGGCGAGGAGTCCGAGTTGTCCGCGAAGAAAGAGGGGGGTTTGCCAGTCCCGGCACTCCCGGTCGTAGAGGTCTCCGGCGAGGAGGACGAAGGCGACGTCCTGGGCGAGGGCGAGTTCCACGAGCTGCGCAAAGGCCTCGCGCGTCGCGTCGCGCAGACGCTCGAAGGGCGCGCCGTCGTAGTTGGCGACGTTGCGCAAGGGGCTGTCGAGGTGCAAGTCGGCGGCGTGGAGGAAGCGAAAGCTCACGCGTCCTCCTCTGCGGGAGGTCCGTCGGCGAGGTCGCCCCAGAGGCGCGCGGCCAGGCCGGAGGAGCGGCGGACGGGACGGTCGATGGCTGCGCGGAGCACGTCGGGGCGGCCGAGGACGGCCAGGCGCTCGCGCGCGCGCGTGATCCCGGTGTAGACGAGTTCGCGGCTGAGCACGGGGGAAGGCCGGTCGGGCAGGCAGAGCAAGACCTCGTCGTACTCCGACCCCTGGCTCTTGTGGACCGTGAGCGCGTAGGCGGTCTGGTGGGCGGGGAGCTGGGCGGGGGAGAAGGCGCGGGTGGAACCGCTGTCGGGGGCGAGGAAGTGGACGAGGAGTCGACCGGGGGCGGACGGTGAGCGGAGCGCGACGCCTACGTCGCCGTTGAACAGGCCGAGTTCGGGGTCGTTTTCGAGGACCATCACCGGGCGTCCGTGATACCACGTGCCGTACGCGGGAGCGTGACCGGCTTGGGCGAGCGAGCGGCGCGCGAGGTGGATGAGTTCGTCGGTACCCTGGGGTCCGTGGTGCTGTGCGCAGAGGACGCCGAAGCGTCCCACGGCCGCGAGGGCTTCGGTCGGCGTGGCGGCGGTGGCGAGGGGAGAGAAGCCGGCGAGGAGGCGGCGGCAGAGGGCCTCGCGGGCGGCCCTGCCTGCGACGGGGAGCCAGGCAATGCCCTTCTCTTCGCGGTCGAGGAGGGAGCAGGCAGCGTGGGAGGAGCCGCTCCGGACTGCGTGGGCAAGCCCCCCAATGCCCCCGCGGGGGTCGAAGCGATGGCTGTGGTGGAGCT
>RFHU01000367.1 GCA_003695705.1 Planctomycetota bacterium | reverse complement strand
GACGACCCCGGAGGGTCGTCGGCGCCCAGGCGCAGGGTGTCCAGGAGGCCGATGAGCCGGGGGAGGGGGAGGCCGGTGGCGCGGGAGACGGCGCACAGGTCTCCGCGGGCCCGCGCGAGGGCGGCGGCGAGGTAGTCCCGGGTGAACCGCCTCTTGGCCTCGCGGTAGGGGAGCCGCTCGAGGCCCTGGGTTCTGGCGGCGGCCCGGGCCCGCTCGGCGCTGCGGCGCTGGCTGCGAGCCAAGCGTCGCTCGCTGCGCTCGAGCTCCGCTTCGAGGCGCTCGTTGCGCCGTTCGAGGGTGGCCGCCTGGCGGCGAAGTCGGGTCTGGGCGGCCACGCGGGCGAGGGCTACGGCGGCGTGCCGGGCGAAACTCCGCAGGAGGTGCTCCTCGGCGGGCGAGAAGGGCTCGAGCCGCTGGGGGTCGTCGAGGAGGAGACCGCCAAGGACGTGCCCGCCGGCCACGAGGGGCAGGCTGGCGACGGCGCCCAGCCGCAGCTTGCGCGCGCTGTCGGCCGCGTGGCCGAGGATGCCGTCATCGCGCAGGTTCCCCTGCACCAGGGCTTCGCGCGTCTCGAGGGTGTCGTTGAGGATGCGGCGCAAAACCGTGAACTCGGCTGCGTCGCGGGCAGGTCCGTCCTCGAAGCCGCGCTTTCCCTTCACCTTGAAGCGCCGCCCGCCCTCGTCGTCCGACGAAGTGGGCAGGGCCAGGAGGCCCCGGCGCAGCCCGCTCAACGAGAGCGCGAGGTCCAAGAGCTCGCCCCGGAGGGTGAGCAGGTCGGGGGCGCTGCCCAGGAAGTGAATGGCCTCCTGCAGTCGCTTGAGGTCCCGAAGCTCGGCGCGCAGGGACTCGATCTCCGCCGCGGCCGCGGGTCCGGGCGGTCGTCCCTCGAGCAGGTCCGAGCCGGGAGGCGGAGTGACCGTCCGAACGCGCCCCGTGGAGCGCAGGCGCTTGCGCCGCTGGCTGGCGTCGGGACGGGAAGGGCGGGCAGACATGACGCAGTGCGTTGAGCAATTGGCGATCCGGACGTGCCAAGGCATAACTTCTTTTTCTACGGCCTATCGTGTCGCGACGGGGCGGAGCTTTCCCAGCTTTGGGTCCCGCTGCGTGTCCGCGGCGCGTTCGTCGGCCGGGCGCGCGGAGGGGTCAGCCCTTGACGGCACCGAGCTTGATCCCCTCGATGAATTGCCGCTGGCCGAGGAGGAACACGCCGACCATGGGCAAGAAGCCCATGACCGAGGCCGCCATGAGCAGATTCCACTGGGCGCCGTACTGTCCCTGGAAGGTCTGCAGCAGGAGGGGCAAGGTCTTGATCTCGTCGGAGCGGGTCACGATGAGCGGCCAGAAGAAGTCGCCCCAGGCCCACATGAAGGTGAAGATGGCCAGGGTTGCCAGGGCCGGGCGCGAGAGCGGCAGCACCACGTGGCGCAGGACCCCCAGCGAGCCGCAACCGTCCAGTACGGCGGCCTCTTCCAGCTCGCGCGGCACGGAGAGGAAGAATTGCCGCAGCATGAAGGTGCCGTAGGCCGAGAAGCAGCGAGGCGCGATGAGCGCGAAATAGCTGTCGGTGCCCAAGACCTTTCCGCCCACCACCAGGTCGCGCGAAAACCAATCGGTGCCGAGCAGCGCGTTGAGTGCGTCGGGCATGTTCTTGAGGAGCACGAAGGTCGGGATGAGGGTCACGGCGCCGGGGACCATCATCGTCGCTAGGTAGGCGAAGAAGAGCACGTCGCGTCCCCAGAAGCGGAGGCGCGCAAAGGCGTAGGCAGCGAGCGCGCTGGTCACGACCTGGCCCAAGGTGACGAGCAGGGCGACGACGAGCGAGTTGAGGTAGGCGCGCCCGAAGGAGAGGAAGGGATAGGCGGTCCAAGCGCGGGGGTAATTCTCGAAGTGAGGGTCGAGGCGGCGCTCCTCGCGGACGGGACCGTCGATGTCCACGATCCGCCGGGAGTCTCCGGAGAGCACTTTGACCCGCAGGCGTCCGTCGTCGAGGCGCCGCAGGACCCGCACCGGGACTTCCTCCGCCTGCGGGGAAAGGTGCGCGGTGGTGCGCGTGGATGTGGGCAGGAGCCCGGGGGAGAAGACGCTCTCCTCGGACTTGAGCGAGATGCTCAACGCCCACACGAAGGGCGTGGCCGTCGTCACCGCCACGAGCGCCAGGACGGCGAGGACCCTGCGATCCGTCCGCGCCTTCACGGGGCCTCCCGGGCGCCGCGGTTGCCGAGCCAGGTCGCGAAGGTCGCGGCGAGGACCAGGCCGAAGAGGACGACCGAGAGGGCGGCGGCGTAGCCGAGCTTGCCCTCGTACTCGTAGACGTTCTGGTAGATCAGGTAGAGGAGCGTGGTGGTCGCCCCCTCGGGTCCGCCGCCCGTCATGACCAGGACCTGGTCGAAGATCTGCACGCCGCCGATCAGGTTCGTGGTGAGGATGAAGAAGGTGGTCGGCCGCAGCGCCGGCCAGGTGATGTGGCGGAAGCGATCCCAGGTTCCGGCGCCGTCGATGGCGGCGGCCTCGTAGAGGGAGCGGGGGACGTCCTGCAGAGCGGCCAGGTAGAGGACCATGTTCGTCCCGCCCATGGCGATCCACACCAGCATCACGAGGAGCGCCGGCTTGGCCAGGGCGGGGTCTCCCAGCCAGTCGGGGCCTTCGCCGGGGGCGACGATGCCCAGGGCAGCGAGGAACCCGTTGAGGAGGCCGTGGTCTTGGTTGTAGATCTGCCGCCAGACCATGTAGAGGGCAAGACCCGCCGCGACCGTGGGGAGGAAGAGCAGCGCCCGCCACGCCGTGCGCCCGGGGACGCGCTGGTTGAGCAACAGGGCCAGACCGAGGGCCAAGGCCATCTGGATCGGCACCGAGAGCATGAGGAAGAGCGTGTTCCAGAGGCTTTGCCAGAAGCGCGGATCGGCCCAGAGGACGCGGAACCAATGCACCCCCGCCCACTGGGCGTCGATGAAGAAGCGTCCGCTCTCGGGGTCGACGCCCGTGGTGTAGTCGCCGCGCGTGAAGGCGACCGCGAAGATGGCGACCACGGGCACGGCGGTGAACAAGAGGAAACCGAGGAAGTTCGGGGCCAGGAAGGCGAGTCCGCGGGCGAGGTCGGCGAGGCCGCGGGGGAGCGCGCGGCGCGCGGAGGACGGCGCTCCGGATGCGGAGGAGGCTCGGGCCAGGGCGCTCACGGTCGCTCCTCGCTCAGGGCGCACAAGGCGCCGCCGTAGGCCGGAAGGGTGAGGACCAGTTCGTCGCCTTGGCGGGAGACTTCCTCGGCGCCGAGGAGGGGAAGGGGCCGTCCGGCGAGGTCGCCGAGGGGCACGCGGATGCGGGCCGCGCGCCCCCCCGCGTTGAGGACGCACACCACGGGGCGGCCGGCCTCACCGCTCGCCGGAGTCCGGGCGAACGCGATCTGCCGTCCCCGAGCGAGGAGGAAGCGGACCTCGCCGCGCCGCAGGGCGCGCTCGCTCTTGCGCAGGGCGCCGAGGGCACGCACGTGCGCGAGCGTGTCGCGGTCCTGGCGGGCCGGGTCCCAGGGGAAGGCCTTGCGGCACTCGGGGTCCTTGCCGCCGTCCAGGCCGACTTCGTCGCCGTAGTAGACGACGGGCGCGCCGAGCCAGGCGAAGAGGAAGGTCTGAGCGAGGCGCACGCGGCGCGCGTCTCCCCCGGCAAGGGTGAGGACGCGCGGGGTGTCGTGGCTGCCGAGCAGGTTGAACTGAACGCGCAGGGCGGGTTCGGGGAGGGTGGCGAGCTGCGCCTGCAAGGCGTCGGCGAAGGAGGCGGCGTCCCCGCCCCCTTTGACGATGAACTCGAGCACGGCACTGCGCAGAGGGTAGTTCATGACCGCGTCGAAGCGGTCGCCCTGCAGCCAGTGCCGCGGGTCGGTCCAGATCTCGCCCACGATGTAGGCCGAGGGGTCCTCCTCGCGAAGCCGCCGGCGGAAGCGCGGCCAGAAGTCGGGGTTCACGGCCTCGACCTCGTTCGGGACGTCGAGGCGCCAGCCCGCCGCTCCTTCGCGCAGCCAGCGGACTCCAACCGAGAGCAGGTGCTCGACCACCTCGGGGTTCTTCGTGTTGAGTTGCGGCAGGGAGCCGAAGCCCCACCAGGCGCGGTAGTTGGGCTTGGGGCTCCGGACGACCGGGTACCCCCCGTCGAAGAAGTACCAGTCCCAATACTTCGAGCGCGGCCCCTTGGCGACCGCATCGCGGAAGGCGTAGTGGGTGTCGCCCGTATGGTTGAAGACGCCGTCGAGGAGGAGGCGCATTCCGCGCTCGCGCGCGGCGTCGCGCAGGGCGTGGAAGGTGTCGAGGTCGCCGAGGGCGGGGTCGATGCGCTCGTAGTCGCTTGTGTCGTAGCGGTGGTTGCTGGCGGCGGCGAAGATGGGGTTGAGGTAGATGGCCGTGACGCCCAGGCCCTCGAGGTAGTCGAGCGACTGCAGGACGCCGGCGAGGTCGCCCCCGAGGAAGTTGAAGTGCGAGGGGCGGCTACCCCAGGTCTCGAGGTAGGCGTCATCGATGGACCAGGGGGTCCCGGGCGGCCGAGGGGGGAGGTCGGGCTGCCGCCTCGGATCGCCGTCGCGGAAGCGGTCGGGGAAGATCTGGTAGAAAACCGCGTCGCGCACCCATTCGGGGGTCTGGAAGCGCCCGGCCTGGCTCGCTCGTGCGCGGAAGCGTTCGCGCCCCGCGGGGAAGCGAGCGCGCGCCGTTCCGTCTTCGAGACGGAATGCGTAGCGAAGGGTGCGCGGCGCCCTGGCGAAGCAAAGGCGAGCCTCCCATACGTCGCGGCCCTCCCAGCGGGCGATCTTGCGGGCAGCGACCGCCCCCGTGCGTGCGCCGCGGGGGCGAGGGCTCGCCTCCACCCACACGCGCTCGACGTCGTCTGCGAGCGTGTGCACCCGCACGACCCAGCGGCGGTTTCCGTCGACGGCGCAGACGTGGGCGAGGTCGCGCGGATCGTGGAGGATCCAGTCGAGGTCCATGGCGCCGTCTCCCGTGCGTCCCGGGGACCTGGGCTTGGCGGCGCCGAGGTCCAGCACCGAATTCAGGCCCGAGTGTCCGTCCGGCTCGGTACGGGGGTTGTCCGCGTCGTGGAGCCACACGTTTCCGTTCACGACGAACTTGTAGCGATGGACTCCGCGCGGCAGCTCCCGCGTCAGGGTCCAGGTGCCGTCGCCGTCGGGGTCGCGCAGGAACTCGGCGTCCGTGCTCCAGCCGTTGAAGCTTCCGGCCAGGGCCACGCTGCGGCAAGCGATCACCGGCCGGTAGGAGAAGGTCACCCGGTGGCGCGCACCGCCGGGCAAGGCCTCGCTGCGCACGGCGGCGCGGGCGGCTCCGGGGACGCAGGCCAAGAGGGCGGCCGAGGCCATGCCGACGGAGAGAGAGGCGGCGCGAAAGGGGGGCGTCGTCACGGAGGGCTCCCGGTTCCCCCAAGAGGAGGCAGGCCGCGGGCCATCCGGACAGTCGCGCGCTCGGTTTCAGGGCGGGACGCATCCCCGGTTCTGGGGTTTCGCGAGGGCGCCGTAACTCCTTTGGAATCAAGCCTCCTCCTTTGGGCAGGCCTTTGCACCGCCGGGGATGACCGTCCGTGGAGGACGCATGACCCATCGACCGCAGCCCCACCCACTCCCGCTCCTCCTCGCCGTGCTCCTGGGGGCGACGAGCGGGCCACTCGCCTCCGCGCAGCCCAACCCCGCCTCCGGGGCCGAGCGGGGGACCGTGCCCCCAGGAGACGACGAAGACGAACACGGTACGCCCGGGAACCTCACCGCCTGGGCCAACGACCTCGACCGCCCCCTGGCCCGCGCCTTGGCCTTCGAGCGGCGCGACGTCATCGAGGACATCCTCGTCCGCCCCGCGACCCTCGGCGCTGCCTCCCCGGCCGAACTCGCGCGCGAGGCCAGCATCCCCATCGCGCACGCGCGGATCATTGTCGAGGGCGTCCGCGCGGCCGCAGCCGGCGACGCTTCGCCGACGCGCTCCCTCGACGCCCTCCTGCGCCTGGGCGCTCCCGAAGGCTTTGCGGGGAGCGCGCTCACGCTCCGCCGCGCGTCGGAGGCCGCCCTGGTGGAAGCCGGCATGACCCAGGCGGAGGCGCGCGCCTTCGTCCGCTACCGCGCCTCCGCGCAGCGGGCCAACCTCTATTTCCGGGAGCTCAAGGCCATTCGCGACGCCCGCGCCCGGGGCGCGGAACTGGCCGCAGAGCGGGCGCGTGCCTTCCGGCGCGCCAGCGCCGGCGAGCGTGTTCGCATGATCGCGCGCGCCCTCGGGCTCTCGGTGGCCGAGGGCACTCCCCGCAGCGACGGGGCCGTCGAACGGGCGCGGACCCGCGCGCGGATCCTGGAGACCGCCACCGCGTCCGCCGGCGGCGGCTTCGACCCGCTTGCGCCCTACCGACGCGCCGACGGGACCATCGACTGGAAGCGATTTGGCCGCTCCGAAGTCGCGCGCGGAGCCTCGGGGTTGGCGCACTTCGCCTTTGCCCTCTTCCTCAAGGAGCTGGCCGTGGTGCTGCACACCGGGGACCGCGGCCGCCTCGAGGAGTTCGTCGACGGCCTGTTCACCACCGACTTCTTCCTCAACTACGGCCTCTTCGCCGCCGGTGCCCGCGCGGCGGACGTGGCCTACGGGCGCATGGTGCGACGCATCACGCGCAAACGATTCCTCTCGGGCATCCTGCGTACGCAGCTCGTCCTGGCCGCGGGCCTCGCGGTTCCCATGCTCGCCCGGGGGGAGTTCGCTCTTCGCACCTACCTGGTGGACGTGGCGGCCCTCGGCCTTTCGGCAGCGGCGGTGAAGGCCGCCGTCGAGGGGGGGCGCGGCCTCTACGCGCTGGTGCGCGGTGGGCGCTCGGCCTTTTCCCTCGGCCGCCTGGCCACCCCGGTGGGCTGGGTTGCCACCGCCGGCGAAACCGCGGTGGTCCTCTTGCTGGGGGACTGGTTGGCGGCGCGCCTAGACCGCTACGTCACCGAACGCGCCCTGAACGAGCGCATCGAAGAGGCCGAGCGCGCCCTGAACGCGGCCCTGCGAGGTGCCCGGGGACGAGTGGACGAGCGCGCCATCGCCCGCGCCCTCGACGCCCTGGAAGACGCCTACGACGCCAAACGACGCTACGCCTTGCGCGGCGTAGAAGGGCGCTTGGCCGCCTTCCGGGACGACCTCGGGAACGCGGCGCGCGAGACCCTCCGCGACGACGCCGAGGTCGCGGCCCTCGAGCGCCGACTGGCCGAAAACCCGAGCCTGGCCCGCCACTTCACCGAGCGCTACGGGTCCCTCGAAGCCTTCCTGGAGTCGATGCGCGAACGCCGCCGAGCGCGGGTCGAGGCGGTCCTGCGCGCCGAGAGCGAGGGCCTCGAGCGCGACCTCGCCGCGGCGACCCGCGAGGCCTACGTGGGCGACGCCCCGCGCCCCGACCCGGCCCTCCCGAGCCCCCCGCCCGCGCCCGGCAGCCGCCTGGCCCTCTACGACGAGGAGACGACCCTCCTCTTGCGTGCCCTCGATGGCACCCGCGATCCCGAGGCCCGGCGGCACATCGTCCTTGCCCTCGAGCGGGTTCGCCGGGCTCGGGCTCTGGATCGCGCGATCTACGAATCGAGCGGAGGAGCTCCCGCTGCGGACCGCACGCGGGGCGCCGCACGGAGCGAAGGGCTCGCCGGAGCGGTCGCACCGCGTCGGTAGGCCGGGCCCCGCGGTCGGAGGCGGACCGCACACGGGGCGCCGCGGTGCGGTGCCCTCCGCGACGGGCACCGCCGACCCAGGACCGGGCGCGCCCGGTGGCCTTCCCGTGACCCAGGGATGACCTGGGGCGGCGAAGGTCCTGCGCGTGACGGCATCCACCCAGCGACGGTCCAGCGCGGTCGAGTGTGCGCACTGCGCCGATCCCGTGGACACGCGCTCGGTCTACTGGCGGGTGTGCGCCGGTTGTCTGGCGCGACACCATCCCGGCTGCTGGCGCGCGGGCAAAGGGTGCGCGCGCTGCAGGGACTCCCTCGCTCTCCTGCACCCGCAAAGCCGGTCGACGGGCGTGTGGCGTCCGCCTTGGGCCCTCGCTCTTCTCGCGGTGCTGCTGGCAAGCGGTTGCTTTCTCCTGGTCGCCGGTTGGCGCGCCGAGCGCGCCGCCCGCCTGCGCCTCGAGCGGCAACTCGAGCGTTTGCGCGCCGACGGGGCCGCAACGACCCCTTTGGGCGCGGGCGTGCTCCTCCGCTGACCGTTCCGCCCTGCGCCCAACGGTGGCCCGCGGGCCCCGGAGCGGGCACGATGCCCCCATGAAGGGTGCGGCGGGAGCGGTGGCGGCAGGGGTGCTCGCGGGGGTAGCCCTGCAGCTCGCGGCGCGCTGGCGCGGGCACCGACGCTTGGAAGCGGCGCTCAAGCTGGGTTCTTCCGCCGGTCTCCTTGTCTTCGTTGCGCTCGTGGACTGCGGCCAGTCCTACGGCCGTTGGATCGAAGCGGGCCTGGTCGCCTCCTTCGTGGGCGACGCCTTCCTGATCGGCAGGTCCCGGCAGTGGCTCGGCCTGGGCCTCGCCGCCTTTCTCGCCGCCCACCTCGCTACCTTCGGAGCGGCCCTCGACCGGATCGCCATCGAGCGGGTGTCGCCGCCGGCCTTCACCCTGCTCGTGGCGGCGGTGGTCTTCGTCGGCGCGGCAACCTTCCTTCGCGTTCGCCCCCGCCTCGGAACGCTCCTCCTCCCGGCTGCGATCTACACCCTCGCTCTCTGTTCCATGGCCGGCGCGGCCGCGACGGCCTTCCTCAGCGAATGGTGGGCAGCGGGCCACTGGCTGCTCGGCCTGGGCGGCGCGCTCTTCCTCGCCTCCGACGTGGCCGTCGCCTTGCAACGCTTCGAGGGCGACTCCCTGCGCCTGCGCCTTTGGGGACTGCCCGCCTACTACGCCGGGCAGCTCTGCCTCGCAGCCTCGACCGCCTGGCCCGGACAATAAGTCCGGTCGACCGCCGTCACGCGCGCTGCTCTCTGTGTCGAGTCCCCTGGGCGGGGAATCTCCTTGGAGTGCCGAGCTTCGGAAGCGGGCGGAAAGCGGGGAACCCGAGCCCCGAGGGCTCGTTAGGCGACGCTCTCCTTCAACTCGTTGAGGGTCTCCTGCAGCACCTGCTTGGCGTCGCCGAAGAGCATGTGGCAGTTTTCGCGCTCGAAGAGCGGGTTCTTCACGCCCGCATAGCCGGGACTGAGGCTGCGCTTGACGACCACGACGTTGGCTGCCTCGTGCACGTGGAGGATGGGCATTCCCGCCAACGGACTGTTGGGCTCGTTGGGGTCGATGGCCACCGGGTTCACCACGTCGTTGGCGCCGATGACGATGACGAGATCGGTGGTCTTGAACTCGGGGTTGATCTCGTCCATCTCCACGAGCTGCTCGTAGGGAACGTTGGCTTCGGCGAGGAGGACGTTCATGTGCCCGGGCATGCGCCCCGCCACAGGGTGAATGGCGTAGCGAACCTGCACCCCCTGCGCCTCGAGCGCCTCGGCCAGCTCG
>RFHU01000366.1 GCA_003695705.1 Planctomycetota bacterium | reverse complement strand
CCCGCCGCCAGCCCCCCCTTCCGCCGAGCGTCCCCGAAGGAGCCCTCGACCTCGGCCCCGCTGCGGCGCCCCCGCCTCCCGATCAGGAACTGATCGAGACGCAGGAGGACGACGAGCCCGACGCCTTCGACGCCCCGGCCCGGCCCTTCGCTTCGGGAGGCGACCTCGCCGACCTCGGCGACGTCCGCTTCGAGTGCCCCTACTGCGAAACGCGGCTCGCCCCCGACGCTCGTTCTTGCCCCCGCTGCAAGAAGTCCCTCTGACCCTGGAAAGGCGGCGAGGCCGCGCGCCGCAAACGAGCCGCGCGACCGGACCGCCGGCCCCGCTCCGAAGGAGCCCCCGACGCCCGGCCGCCGAGCTCGGACCCCTCAGGGGAGCTTGCGCAGGTTTCCGATCAGTTCGGTGACGGACTTGATCCAGTCGGCAAGGGCGCGCGCGGAGCCGGGCATGCGAATGGAAAGGACCAAGCGCAAGAGCCCCTGAATCGCGCACACCATGGAGAGGAGCATCTCCAGGCGCTCCAGGTCGTAGGGGCTGTCGGGCTGATCGCGCAGTTCCTCGCGGGTCGACTCAAGCGCCAGCCGCGTCGTCTCGAGGAGCATCCACTCGCGCGTGCGCAGGACGTCGGTCACGACCGGCCAAATGTCGAGGACCGCCTCGTAGGGCGCGTTGCGGTGCTCGCTGACCTGCCGGACCAGTCCGTAGCCGACGAGTTCGGTCATGGTCGAACTCACCAGGGACTTGCTGACCCCGAGGAGCTCGGCCACTTCGCTCTGGGCGGTGGGCCTCCGGCGCAGCACGAGCAGGGTCCACACCCGGCCCATGATCGACTTGAACCCCCAGTATTCGTTGAGGGTTCCCACCGCGTTGCAGGCCTGCAAGACCCGGCGTTCGAGTCGCTCGCTCACGCCTTCGACCCTAGCGGAGTTGCGGGTGCTCTTGCCAGTCGCTTGGGGCACGTGCTACAAGCTATCTGTTCAGGAACTCTTGAACAACGCCCGCTGAGACGCCGCCGAGCACCGCAGAAAGGCCTCTTATGGCCAAGACCATCCTCCAGCGAGCGACGAACCAAGTCCCGCTCCGGCGCCGGGCCCGGCCCCTCGAGGGCGCCTCCGCCGAGGCGCTCCTCGCCTGGCTGCGAGAAGAGATCAGGTCGAATCGCCCGGCCTTCGCCTGGCTGGAGGGCGGGCGCACGGTGGTCGCCGCCGGGGTCGCCGCTCGAAGCAGCGCTCCCCGCCTCGGCGCGCTGCGCCCGCCGAGTTCGAGCGACTCCGAACAAGCCCCTCCCCCGCCTGGGCTCCCCCTGGCCTTCGTGGGGGCCTCCTTCGACGAGCGACGCGGCGCGCCCTGGGAGGGCTGGCCGCCGGCGGAAGCCGTGGCCCCCGCCCTCCTCCTCTGCGCCCCAGAGGACGGCGCGGGCTGGGCCGTCGCCCAGGGCCCCGGCGGCGACCCAGGGCGCCTCGCCGCCGCCCTGGCCGCGCTCTCCCTCCCCACTCCGGGCCCGAACGCCGCGCCCCGAGGCCTCGCCGCCGCCCCCCTCGAAGCGCGCGCGGACTTCGAAGCCCGCGTGGCCGAAGCCCTCGAGGCCATCGCCGCCGACGACTGCGAAAAGGTCGTCCTGGCGCGCGCCCGTCGCTACTCCGCCGCGGCGGCCTTCGACCCGGTGACCGTGCTCTCCCGCCTCCGCGCAGCCCAGCCGGACGCGATCTGCTTCCTCTGGGCCTGGCCCGGGCGCGGGGCATTCGTGGGCGCGACCCCCGAAACCCTGGCCCGCGTCGACGCCGACGGCGTGCTCCGCACCCACGCCCTCGCCGGCACGGCCCGCCCCGGAGAAGAAGCCTCCCTCCTGCGCAGCGCCAAGGACCTGCGCGAACACCGCCTCACCCTGGAGGCCATCGTCGAATCCCTCGCCCCCCTCTGCCGCGAACTCCGCGTGGCGCCTCCCCGCGCGCGCCGTCTGCCCGGCCTCGTCCACCTCGAGACCCCGCTCCGGGCCCGCCTGCGGCCGGACGTCGGGCTGCTCGAGGTGGGGGAGCGGCTCCACCCCACGCCGGCCGTCGGCGGACGACCCCGCGAACGAGCCCTTTCCCTGCTCGCGAGCGAGCCCCTGGCCCGAGGCCGCTACGCCGCTCCGCTGGGTTGGATCGGGGCAGGCGGCGAGGGGGCGCTGGCCGTCGCCTTGCGGTGCGCTCTCGTGCGAGGACGCAAGGCCTACGCCTTTGCGGGCGCCGGCGTGGTCGCGGGCTCGCGCCCCGAGGCCGAATGGGACGAGACCGAGCTCAAGCTGGAAACCGTCGCCGCGGCCCTCGCGGAGAGCGAGGCGTCGAGGCCATGAAGACCGCCGCCCGAAACCTCGCCTTCGCCGAGCGCCTCGTCGCCGCCCTCGTCCGCGGCGGCGTGCGCGAGGCGGTCCTTTCTCCGGGCTCGCGGAACACCCCGCTCGTCCTCGCCGTCCTCGCCCGCCCGGAGCTGCGCGCCCACTCGGTCCTCGACGAACGCGTGGCCGGCTTCTTCGGCCTCGGCCTGGCGCGCGCGAGCGGTCGACCCGTCGCCCTCCTCTGCACTTCGGGCAGCGCCGGCGCGCACTACTACCCGGCCGTCCTCGAAGCCGAAGCCACCTCCACCCGCCTCCTCGCCGTTACGGCCGACCGCCCCCCCGAACTCCACGGCTGCGGCGCGCCCCAGACCCTCGACCAGCGCCGGCTCTACGGGCCGCACGCCGCCTTTGCGCACCTCGGCCCCGCCGACGACCTCCCCGCTCAAGTCGCCCTCGAACGGAGCGTGGCCTCGCTCCTCGCCCACCCCGGGCCGGCGCAGCTCAACGTGGCCTTCCGCGAGCCCCTCTGGGAACCCGGCCTGCGCGCCCAGGCGCGCTCCCTGCCCGGGATCGCTCGCCGCGAGCCCCAGCCTGCCGCGCCTGCCCCCGCCGAGCTCGGCGAGCTCGCGCGCGGTCTCGCCGGTCGGCGCGGGGCCATCCTCTGCGGGCCCGACACGGACCCGCCACGCCCCCCCGGCATCGCCACGGGCGACCCCGCACCCCTCGCCCCGCCGCTCCTGCGCCTCGCCCAGACCCTGGGCTGGCCGCTTCTCTGCGACGCCGCCTCCGGCCTCCGCCACGGCGCCGCCGCGGAGGAAGCGCTCTCGGCCTACGACCTCTACCTGCGCCGCCCCGAGCTCGCGCGCCGCCTGCGCCCCGACGTGGTCTTGCGCTTCGGCCGAGTGCCTACCTCCAAGGCCGCCCAGCGCTGGCTCGACACCGCCGGGGAGCTGCTGCTCGTAGACCCCCAGGGCGCCTGGCACCACCCCGGACGAGCCCCGGCCTCGCACGTCGTCGCGACGCCGCGCGCCCTCTGCGAATCCCTCCTCGCGGCCCTCCCCGCGGCCGCCGCGGCGCCCGCGCAGTGGCGCGCCGCCTGGCGTGCGGCCGAGAGGGGAGCCCGCGCCGCCGCGCGCGCGGCCACCGAAGACGGGCTCTGGGAGGGGGCCGTCGCCCGGACCGTCGCCGAGGCGCTCCCCGCAGGCACGCTGCTCCACGCAGCGAGCAGCCTGACCATCCGCGACCTCGACGCCTACGCGCCCCCGCGGCCCGACGGTCCGCGGATCGTCGCCAGCCGCGGACTCAACGGCATCGACGGCACCCTGGCCACCGCCTTTGGAGAAGCCCTCGCCTGGCCGGGACCCACCTGCGTCCTCCTCGGCGACCTCGCGTTCTTGCACGACGCAGGCGCCCTCCTCGCCGCCCGCGCCCTCGGCGTCGAGGCCACCGTGGTGGTCGTCGACAACGGCGGCGGGGGGATCTTCGACCTCCTGCCCATCGCCGCACACCCGACCGCCTTCGCCCGCTGGTTCCGCACCCCGCAGCGCGCCGACCTCGCCTCCCTCTGCGCCGCCGCAGGCGTCCCCTGCCTGCGCGCCGACGACCTCGGCTCGCTCCGCAAGGCCCTGCGCACGCCCGAGGGACTTCGGGTCGTGTGGCTGCCCGTGGACCCGACCGACTCCCTGGCCCGTCGCCGCGCCGCCGAGGGCGCTGCGCTGCGTGCCGCCCTCTCGAGAGCCCCCCAGGAGGAGCCATGCCCGTCGACTGGAAGCCCGTGAAGACCTACGAGGACCTCGAATACCACAAGGCCGAGGGCATCGCCAAGATCACCATCAACCGCCCCGAGGTGCGAAACGCTTTCCGTCCGCAGACCATCTTCGAACTCCAAGACGCCTTCCTCGACGCCAAGGAGGACGCCGAAGTCGGCGTGATCATCCTCACCGGGAAGGGCGACAAGGCCTTCTGCGCAGGCGGCGACCAGCGCGTACGCGGGCACGCGGGCTACCTCGACCCGAGCGGCGTGCCGCGGCTCAACGTCCTCGAGTTGCAGCGCTTCATTCGCACCCTGCCCAAGCCGGTGGTCGCCATGGTCAACGGCTACGCCATCGGCGGAGGACACGTCCTTCACGTGGTCTGCGACCTGACCATCGCCGCCGACACGGCCATCTTCGGCCAGACCGGCCCGCGCGTGGGCAGCTTCGACGGCGGCTACGGCGCCGCCTACCTCGCCCGCCACGTGGGGCAGAAGAAGGCGCGCGAGATCTGGTTCCTCTGCCGCCAGTACAGCGCGGCCGAGGCCGAGCGCATGGGCATGGTCAACAAGGTCGTGCCCCTCGCCGAGCTCGAGGAGGAGACGATCCGCTGGTGCCGCGAAATGCTCGCCCTCTCCCCCACCGCGCTGCGCCTCCTCAAGGCCTCCTTCAACGCCGAACTCGACGGGCAGACCGGCGTCCAGGAACTCGCCGGCAACGCCACCCTGCTCTTCTACATGACCGAAGAGGGGCGCGAGGGGCGCAACGCCTTCCTCGAAAAGCGCGCCCCCGAGTTCGGCAAGTTCCCTCGCCTGCCCTGAAGGTTCCGCCGTGTCGCTCGCCGCCCCTCCGCGCGACGCCCGCCCCCACCCCCTCCGGGTGTGGGG
>RFHU01000365.1 GCA_003695705.1 Planctomycetota bacterium | reverse complement strand
GGGCGGCGAGGGCAACGCGGGCGGCGAGGGCAACGCGGGCGTCGGGGGCGGCGCTGGTGGAGGGGGGGCGGCGGCAAGTTCCGAAGCCCTGCGCGCGCGCGCCGAACGGGCCAAGGCGCGTGGGAAGTGGAGCGAGGCGCTTCGGCTCTACGAGAGCGCGGCGGCAGGGGGCGACGCCGAAGCCATGTACCAGGCCGGGCGTGCGCTCGCGGGCTTGGGCGAATGGGAGGGGAAACTGCCCCGCGACCTCGGACGGGCGAAGGCCTGGCTGAAGAGGGCCGATCGCCAGGGGCACATCGGCGCCATGCTGGCGATGGGCCACCTCACGCGGAGCTCGGTGCCCACCGCGCGCGCGTGGTACGAGAAGGTCTTGAGGCAGCCGGGGCCGGAGGACACGCCACAGAAGCAGGCGGCTCGAGAGGCCCTGGCAGGCTTGGAGAGGGAAGGCCGCTGAGCAGGACGCGGGGCAACCGGTCCCGACGGGCAGGCGGCCGCTTGGTCGTCGGCGGGCGGGGCTGCGAAGCCCGCAGTGCCGCAGGATGGCTGCTCCGTTCGCCGGTCTCGCCGCGGCGGCGGAGTCGGAGGAAGGTCGTGCCGGGAGGGAAGGGAGCGTTTCAAGCGGAGGGCGTCCGCCTTGTCAGAGGAGGGCTTTTGGCGCAAGGTAGTCCCAGAGGCCCGGAACGGCGCTGGAGATGAGACCGGTCTCCGAGATCCTGCTGTTGCTCCGCACGACCACGGCGCAGAGTTTCGCCGAGCGGCATCCCAACCAGGACGTGGTGCTGCTCGAGCCGTACGAGAAGGACCGCGCCTACGACGCGGGCGCCCCCCTCCACAGCCAGGGGCAAGTGACCTTCCTCACGAGGACGCCGGGCGTGCCGATCCCCGTCGGTCGCGACGCACGCTCCGTCGTGCTGCTGGACCATCCCGCCGTGTCGCGCCTCCATTTGGTCGTGGCCTACACCGAGGAGGGGTGGAAGGTCATGGACCGCTCGTCCAACGGGAGCTGGCTCGACGAGGTTCGCATGACCAAGGAGCAGGCCGTTCCCCTGCCCTACGAGAAGCCCTTACGCATGGGTCGGGCCATGGTCCTGCGCTTGTTCACGCCCGGCGCCTTCCACGCCTACGCCCGAGGCGTCGGCCCGGGGCGGCCGGACGTGGGCCCTCCGCAGGGCTCGCTGGGGGACCCGCAGGCGGACACCTGGCGCTTCCCGCAGGCCGCGGTGGGGACGACGCCGGGGCCGCCTTCCGCGGCGCAGCGTCCGCAGCCGGTGCCGCCTGCGCCGCCACGAGCGGTTCCCCCTTCGCCGCGGCCGGCGCCGAGGGCGCCCGCTCCCGCGCAGCGGCCTGCCCCTCCGCGACCGGTGGCTCCTCCGGCGCCGGCGCCGCCGCCTTCGGCTCCAGGGTTCGAGGTGGACATCGAATTCGCCGCTCCCGCGGCGCAGGTGCCCGCGTCCCCGAAGCCAGCCGCTCCGCGACCCCCGGCGCCTCCGCCTTCGGCTCCTGCGCCCGGCCCGGGTGGGGGCGGCGATGGCCTCGACTTCGACTTCGACTTCGACTTCGAGAGCGACAACCGAGGCGGCTTCGCCTAGCAGCCCGTAGAAGGAGTCCTAACGAGGCGCGAGGAGGTTCAGCAACCTTCGGGTTGTGACCGACGAGCGTGGACCGTCGCCCATCGCACCGCGGATCGACACGTATCCCACGCTGTTCATACCCCCGGGGCGCAGCGTGCGCGTCGGTCGGTGCGGAGCGGTGGCAGGTCGCACGACAAGGGCACCTGGCGGCCCTGGGCGCTGGAAGGGCACACTCCGTAGAGAGCGGGGGTCAGCCGGGCGAGGCCGCTGCGGAATCGCAGCCAGAGCGCGTTGGCCGCGACCGTCAGCAGCCAGGTGCGGACCCGGTCGAGGCTCCAGCGGCCCCCCTCGTCCGGGTCGCCTGGCTTCTCCAGCACGACGAGCACGACGCGACGGTCACGGCTCCACGGGTTCTTCCCGCTGGTGACCCGGTAGCTCAACTCGTGGGTCCAGACCCGCGGCTCGGATGGAGGTCGCCCGGGAGGGCGCTTCCGATTGCGAGTCGCCCGGAGGTCTCGGTGCGCCCAGCCGAACAGGGCCAACCCGAGCTGGGCCAGGTTCTCCTCCTGCGTGAGGGTGGCGACGAGCCGAGGCTGGGTCGGCTGCGAGGAGAGCCCGTCAGGTACCAGCCCCCCCTCCTCCCGGAGCGGGCATGTCCCTCGCCGCTCAGAGACGCTCACCCGGAAGGCCGGGTTGTCTCGCAAGCGGTCGACGTCGTCCTGAGCCTTGTGCCCTTGCGGCAGGGCGTAGAGCCGCGTGCGCAGCAGCTCGACGAAGGGGTGGGTCGCGAAGACCGGATTGCGAGGGTCGGTCAGCTCGTCCGAGAGCGACTCGGTCAGCCCTAGGCGCTCGTCGAGCTCACGCAGCAAGAGCACGCCGGCGTCGGAGGTGAGTTTGTTCTGGCGGCCCTCAGCCAGGATCGAGCGGTTGTAGCAGAAGCGGTCCTGTGGGACCCGTCGGGTAGAACTCGGTTTCGCCCATTGGGGGGCTGTCCTCCTGCACGGTGGAGTCGGCGGCAACTACTTCATGCCGGGCAAGGAGGACATTTCTCGTGGTTCAAGCCGCTCGGTGTGTGAATGAGGTGGGGTACTGGTACTTCCCCGCCCGCCACCAATTTCGTGAGGGTGGGTGTCCCAAGTAGATTGACACAGCGGGAAGGATTCGACGGCCCGGTCGCAAGGCCTTGCGCCTGCGGTGCCCCAGCCGACGCGAGGAGGAACTCCAGGCGTCGGAAGGCAGCCGGGGAACGGCGTGGGCCCGTCTCGTCGCGGCGGCCGGTTCGGGGCTTCGCGTCCGACTCCGTCCCGCCCGCCGCCGCGCCGTTCAGCGTCCGAGCGGACGGTTGACTCCGCCGACCGGGACCACGGGAACGGTGTAGCCGGAGTTGACGGCGGGGCCGGTGACCACGGGCGCGCCGAGGTTCGGCCCGACCGGCGCAGCGGTGGGCAGCAGGGGCGCGGGAACCGTCGTCGGGGCCACGTAGGGGGTTCCCGGGGCGCCGTAGGGGCGCACGGCGGTGGACGGACGCGCGACGGGCACGCGGGCGTAGGTGAGCGCGCCGCCGGGACCCGCGGTCAGGACCGGTTGCATGGCCCCGGGCTGGGCGATGCCGACCCGAGCGCCCAGGTTGCTGTTGGCGATGCCGTTCCGCAGTCGCCAGTCGGCGTAGCCGTAGTTGGCCGGGTTGCCGCCGGCCATGACGGCGGCCCGGAGCGCCATGTTGCGCGCCTGTTCGTTGGCGGCTCGCTGAGCGAGTCCCTTCTTGATGCCCTCGAGGATCTTTTCGAGCAGGCGGGCGAGGACTCCCTTCTTCTCCTTGGGCTCTTCGGGGACGATGGCCACGCGGCGATCGTCGACCCGGGGAGCGCGGCCCCTGCGGTCGGAGTCGTAGCGGTCGCGGCCCCTGCGGTCGGAGTCGTAGCGGTCGAGGTCGGAGTCGTAGCGGTAGCG
>RFHU01000364.1 GCA_003695705.1 Planctomycetota bacterium | reverse complement strand
GCCAGGGAGCCGGGGACGGCCAGGGAGCCGGGGACGGCCAGGGAGCCGGGGACGGCCAGGGAGCCGGGGACGGCCAGGGAACCGGGGACGGCCAGGGAGCCGGGGACGGCCAGGGAGCCGGGGACGGCCAGGGAGCCGGGGGGCGAGCCTTCTCCTCCGGGGGCAGGGGTGCCCGACGCTCCGCCCCTCCGCTTCGACCGACCGGCGCAGCCGGGCTCGGGGCAGACGGCGCAGCCGGGCCCGGGGCAGACGGCGCAGCCGGGTCCGGGGCAGACGGCGCAGCCGGGCCCGGGACCGACGGCCTCCGGGCCGCGGGAGACCGTTTACGAGGCGCGGGGACTTCGCCTGCGTCTGGTGCGGCTGCCCGACCGCAGGCTCTCGGTGGACGGGAGCAGCCGCGAGGTCCGCGGCGTGTGGGTCATGGCGCGACCGCTCACGGTGGGCGAGTTCGCGGCGCTGATCGACTCGATCCCCCTGGGCTTCGGCAACCGGGCCAAGACCTCCCGCGCCCGCCGGCGCAAGCTCGAGCTGGCGAAGTACCTTCGGCCCTACCTCCTCGGGGGACGATCCCTGCCTCCCGGTCGCATGCGACTCCCCAACTGGGCCTCGGGCCGCGTCGTCCCCGGCCGGCGCGAAGAACCCCTGCGGGGCCTCCCCCAAGAGGTCGCCCGCGAACTCGCGCGCGCCCTGGGCCTTCGGCTTCCCACGCGCCACGAGTGGCTCCTCGCCGCCTCCGTGGGCGGAACCCGCCTCGAGGGCTTGAGGGGAGAGCCCCTCGAGTGGCTCGCCGAGGAGGGGTGGGCCGGCGAGGGGCGCGAGCGCGTGCGCAGCTACCCGCCCGTCGACCGCGTCGGGGTGCGCTTCGTCCTGGACCGAGATTGAGGGGAGGCCGCGCCGGTGGGCCTCTACGACCTGTTCGTCGCGGTTGTTGCTGCCTTCGGCTACGGGATCGGTCGCCACCGGGGTCTGGTGTGGCAGGCCAGCGGGCTCGGCACCCTCTTGGTCGGCGGTCTGTGCGCGAGCGTCCTCTGCCGGCCCCTCGGCCCGCTCTTCGCCGAGAATCCCGTGCTGGGGCGCTTCTCCGCCTGGATCGTGGTCTACGCCCTCGTCGCGGTGTGCCTCTACGTGCTTACGCTCAAGCTGAAGCACAAGATCGAGGAGTTGGAGTTCGAGGAACTGGATCGCCGCTTCGGCGGTGTCCTCGGTGCCTGCAAAGGGCTGTGCGTGTTCGCCTTGCTCAGCTTGGTGGGCGTGGGCCTTTCCGAAGGGGTGGCGGGGGCGGTGCGCCGCAGCGCGTCGGGGCGGGTCCTGGGCTGGGTCGTCCACTCGCTCGAGCCCCTGCTCCCCGAGCGGATTCACGACGCGGTGTGGCCCTACCTCGAGGAGCGCCTTCCGGGTCCCGGGGCCGTTCCCTCGGCGCGGGGGACCCCGCCCGCAGCGCCTCGGAGAAGCCCCACGGGCCCTCGGCGCCTGCCCGAGCCCAGGGAGGTGCCCCCGCCCCGGTCCTCTCCTCCGCGCCCCGCTCCGGCCCCGTCCGCGCCGGTCGGGAGACTGCCGGCCGGTGCACGCGCTCCGGAGGGCGTCGGGGCGCCCGAGGCCGGGCCCGATCCCGTGCTCGACTACCCCCTCGTCCCGGACGCCCCGCCCGTGCGCGCGGCGGCGGGGGAAGCCCCTTCGCAGGGGTCGGTGGGCGATCCCTTCGACACCCGCGAGGACCCGCCGGACCCGCTCGCGCCGCCTCGCTGAACGGGGCCGCGCTTTGCCGTCGGGAGCCCGCGCCGGCTTGGCCGGGAGGTGGGCCGCCGTCGAACGGGGGCCTTCAGTGCGCTTGCGCGGTGCCCTTCGCCCGACCCACGACGAGTTCCACGAGGCGCGTTTGCCCTGCGCGGCGCAGCAGTAGCTCCACTCGCTGCCCGGCGTAGAGGGGCGCGGTCGCGCGGCGGAAGGCGCGCAGGCCGGGGGTGGCGCGACCGCCGAGGCGGAGGATCCGGTCGCCCGGCCGCAGCCCCGCCGAGGCCGCGGGGCCCTCGGGGTCCACCCGCGCGACCTCGACCCCGGCGCCGGGGCCTCCGGCCACACGCGAAAGGGCCAAGCCCAGGTCGCCGGGAGCCAACTCGGCGCCGGCCCGCAGGAGGGGCAGGGCCGCGTCGATCAGGTGGGAGGGGATCGCGAAGCCGACGCCGCTGCGCCAGCCCAATCGTGGGTCGGGGTGGACCACGACCCCCAGGAGCCGCCCGCGGAGGTCGACCAGGGCGCCACCGAGGTTGGAGGGGTCGAGGGCCGCGTCCACCTGGTCGGCGCGGCCGGCGAAGCGGTCCGTCGCGGAGAGGATCCCGAAGGTCGCCGAAGGAAGCCCTTCGGTGCGCAAGGGAGCGCCCAGCGCGAGGACCAGGCTCCCCGGAACCCTGCGCAGGGGCGCCCGCGGAGCGGGCGGGGCGTCGAGGCCGTCGGCTTCGAGGGCGACCAGGCGCAGGCGCAGGTCGCGGCCCCGCAGGCGGGCCGGCGTTGCGTGGCCGCGGGCGTCTTCGACCACCAGGTCGTCGACGCCGAAGGCGTCCACGTTGCGGGCGCAGGTCACCACCACGCCGCGGGCCACGACCACCCCGCTGCGCCCCCGGCGACGCGCGCTGCGCGCCTCGCTGCGGGGGCGGATCAGCACGAGGTGCGGGGCGGCCCGGCGCACGGCTTCGGGCAGCACCTCGGCGAGGGCCAGGGCGGCCTCGCTGGGGTCTGGCCGCGCGGGGGCGGCCGGGCCGCCCGCCTGCGTCCGCGCGACGGCGAGGAGGCCGATGGCCAGGGGGCTGAGGGCGAGCGCCCGGCGGCGGTTCACCGGGGTCCCTCCGCGGCGAGGTCGAGGCGCACGCGCAGCGCGGTCCCCTCGCGTTCGAGGGTGAGTTCCAGCACGGTGCCGCGCGCGCGGGCCGCCAGGCGGCGGAGGACGTCGCCTCGGCGCAAGGGCACTCCTCCCGCCTCGCGGATCAGGTCGCCGGGCCGGAGTCCCGCGCGCGCTGCGGGTCCGCCCGGCTCCACGGAGACCACCCGCAGCCCCCCCGCTTCGGCCCGCCCCGCAAAGCCCAGCCGGGGTGCGTCCGGGCGGCGCGGGCGAGCCACCGCCAGCGCGACTTCCACGGGCAAGGCGTAGCCGAGCAGCGGTCGCTCGTGGGGCGAAGCTCCCTCGTCCGCGGGCTGCAGCCGGCGGTCGAAGGCCAGCGGGCAGAGCAGCCCCACCACGCGGCCCCGCAAGTCGACCAGCGCACCGCCTTCGCTGCCCGGGTTGATCGCCGCGTCGGTGAGGAGGACCTCGCCTGGGTAGGTTTCGCCGGGGGCGTCGAGCACGCAGCGTCCTTCGAGGATTCCGAGCGAGACCGCCGCGCGCCCGTCGTGGGCCATGGCGAAGGGGTCGCCGACCGCGAGCAGCGGGGTCCCCACGGCGAGCGCGCCGGACGGTGCGGTGCGCGCGGCCGGCGCGTCCAGGGGCGCCCGGGTCTCGAGCAGCGCCACACCGCGTTCGAGGTCGAGGGCCGCGAGGTCCGCGTCGACGCGTTGCCCCGTGGCCGTCGTGACCACGTAGCGGGCGTCCTCGTAGAGGGCCAGGCCGGCGTGCGTCAGGACCCGCTGGGGTCCCAAGATCACTCCGGAACCTTGCGACCCGGGCAGGAGCGCGGGCAGGATCCTGCGTTGGGGCGCGTCGCCGCGCGGGCGCCCTCCTTCGCGGCGGACGCGGACCACCGAGCGGGCCGCGCGCCGGTAGGCGGACGGGACGGCGCCGAGGGACGCCTCCTCGCCGGATTCCTGCGCAGGCCCTTCTCCGCGCACGAGCGCCCCGGCGCCGCAGCAGAGCGCGAGCAGGAGTCCGGCCCCCCACGGCGTGCGCACGGCGGCGGTCACCGAGGGGCCTCCGGGCGCGGGGCGAGGCGGACCGTGCGTTCGAAGCGCCGGGCGCCCCGCAAGACGCCCAGGGTGACCGTGGCGCCCGCAGGGAGCACGGTCAGGGCGTTTCGGAGCCGTGCCGGGTGGTCGAGGCGTCGCCCGCCCACGCGCAGGATCCGGTCGCCCGGGCGGAGCCCCGCCCGCGCGGCGGGGCTCCCGGGGAGGACGTCGCTGATCCGCGCCCCTTCGCCGCCGTCCGGGGCGAGGAAGAAGCGCACCCCTAGGTAGCCGCGCGTCACTTCCTCGCCGGCGCGCAGCGCGTCGAGGACCAGCGCGATCTGCTCGGCCGGAATTGCGAAGCCCACCCCCACGTTGTGGCGGGCCAGTCCGCGCACCGAGATCCGCCCGCTGAGGCCGACGACTCGCCCCGAGAGGTCGCACAAGGGCCCCCCCGAGTTGCCCGGGTTGACGGCAGCGTCGAACTGCAGTGCGTCTCCGTAGACCTTCGTGCCGGCCTGGTAGCGGTGGAGCGCGCTCACGACGCCCAGGCTGGCCGCGGCGGCGTGGTCCTGCCGCGCCAGGCCGAAGGGGTTGCCCAGGGCGAGGACCCAGTCGCCCACGCGCAGCGCACGCGAGTCGCCCAGTGGGACCCAGGGGTGGCCGGCGACGGGCAGCTTGAGGAGCGCCAGGTCGCCGAGGACGTCGCGCCCCACCACCGGGGCGCGCACGGTGCGACCGTCGGGGAGGCCGACGACCACCTCGTCCGCGCCTTCGGTGACGTGTTCGCAGGTCAGGGCGTAGCCCTCGGGATCGATCACCACCCCCGAGCCCCCGCTGCGCAGGCGGCTGGCGAGGGCCGGCTCCTCGCTGACCCCCACGGTGACCACGGCGCTCGCGACGCGCGCCACCGCGTCGCGCACGCGGGCCTCGAAGTCGAGGGCCTGCCGCAGCGCGGGCCCCTCGTCGCGCGCGACCCCGCGGGGGAGGCACACCGCGCACGAGGCCAGCGCCAAGGCGAAGAGCCAGCGGGCGGAGTTCACAGCGCGAGGATCGCGCCGGTCCGCCGAGCGCGCAAGGGAGGCGCCGACGCCAGCCCGTGACCGAGCCCTGACGCTGAAGTATCATCCTGCGGTCCAAGAGCGTCGGCCAAGGAGTCCGGCACGAAGCAGCCCATAGGGAAGGCTCGCCGCGAGTTGCTCGACCTGCAACGGCGCCTCTGGTCTCGGCTGCAGGAGGAGATCGAGGCGAGCATCGTCGAGAACCCTCCCAACGTAGACATTTACAAAGAAGAGTACCGGCGCGACGTCCGCGGCTACCAGGCCGTTTCGAGCAAGCGCGAACTGGTGGAGGCCGCGGCCGCCGCACGCCTCGTCTACGTCGGCGACTACCACACCCTGCCGCAGGCCCAGCGCACGGTGGTCAAGCTGCTCTTGGCCCTCACCAAGCTCGAGCGCCGGGTGGTGCTCTGCATGGAACTCGTCCACAGCAAGGATCAAGAGCTGCTCGACCGCTACATGCTCGGGGAACTCAGCGACGAGGCCTTCCTCAAGGCGATCGACTACGAGCGTACCTGGGGCTTCGAGTGGGCCCCCTACGCGGAGATCTTCGCCCTCGCACGCCGGCGCGGCCTACGCGTGGTGGGGATCAACTCCGACCCCCAGGAGCACGAATACGACCACCTGCTCGAACGCGACTTCCGCACCGCCAAGATCGTCGCCCGCGAGGCCGAGGCCGACCCCGACGCGATCGTGCTCGTGTTCGACGGGGACCTGCACGTCGCCCGCGACCACCTGCCGTTCATCGTCGCGAACTACATGGAGTACGAGCTAGGGGTCGCGCCGCCGCGGCACCTGATCGTCCACCAGAACGCCGAGGAGATCTACTGGAAGCTCGCCGGCGAGGCGAAGGAGCGCGAAGTCAACGTCGTTCGCCTCGCCGACGACGCCTTCTGCGTGATCAACGCCTCCCCCCTCGAGAAGCTGCACAGCTACCTCAACTGGGTGAGCGAGCGAGACGCCCTCGAGTCGCCCTCCCTCTCGGGATCGAGCTGGGACCTCGTCGAGGACGAGAGCGAGGAGGTGGAGTTCGGCGAGGACGGTCCCGACTACACCGAGCAGGTCCACCGCCTGGTGTGCACCGTGGCCGAGTTCCTCCAGATCGAGCGCGACGACCTCGACGCCTTCACCGTATTCACCGTCAACGACCTCGACTTCCTCGATTACCTTGCGGGCGGCGACTTCAGCGCCCAGGAAGTCGAGGACATAAAGCGCCAAATCCTGTCCAACGAGAGTTACTTCATTCCGAAGGGCGACATCATTTACCTGGCCGACTTTTCCCTCCAGAACGCGGCCGAGGAAGCGACGCACTTCCTGCACCACCGCTGCTCGGGCTACGGTTGGGAAGCCCCCCGACCGCTGGCGGTGGACTTCTACTTCCGCGTGGTCACCGAGGCGATTGGCTACTTCGGCAGCAAGGTGATCGTTCCCACCCGGGAGTGTTGGCGGGAGGCCGACTGCCAGGCCTTCGTCGAGGCCAACGCGCGCCACCTCAAAGGGGGCGCCTTCCGCCTCACCGAGACGGGAAGCCTCATGGCCGGCGGCGAGGAGCGCGTGCGGCTCCTCCTCAGCCACCGGTTGACCCTCAAGGCAAGTCGCTTGGTCCTTGAGCACAAGCGCGCCGAGCGGCATTACCTGCGCTCGGGGCGTTGGCCCGGCGGCGGGGCCGCTCTGGCCCAACCCACCGAGGTCCACCTGCTGGTGACCCACATGCTCGGACACATGCTCGGGGACAAGCTCTACTACGGCCTGCTGCAAGGCGCGCTGCAGAAGCGCGACCTCCGCGAGGTCTTCGCCGCCGACCTGGAGGCCGAGGGCGAGGCCCTTGCCCGCTACCTGGCGCTGATCGAGCGCACGCAGGGAGTGGCCCACGGTCCGACCCGGGCCGAGCGCCTCTGAGGCAGCCCCCCGGGAGCGGACGGGGCTGCCCCGCCCGCTCCCGGGGGGAGCGATCAGCCGTCGAGGAGGGCTTCTACGGCAAGGTCCAGGCTCTGTTCCGGCGGGCGCCGCTTGGCGTGGTAGAGAAAGCGCCCCTTGTCTGCCGAGAGGAGGGCGCGGGCGGCCTCCTCCCCCCGGAGATCGCCCTTGCGGGCGTGGACGACGCGACCGCGGAGCAAGGCCAACTCGCCCGCGGCGGCGGGGGTGGTGAACTCGAGCAACCCCGTCGCGCTGCGCCCGGCGAGGAGCCGGAGGAGCCGGGGGAGGGGGACGCGGGCCAGTCGGCCCCCCGGCGTGGCGCTCTGCGCAGGCAGTTCGAGGGGTTGGACGGGAGGGCGCGTGCGCGTGCGAGGGCGGCGCGCCTCGACGCGAACGGCGTAGGGGCCGACGGTGAGGGTGTCGCCCGGGCGCAGTGCCGAGAGGAGGACGCGCTCGCCGTTGAGGTAGGTGCCGCCCAGCGAGCGGTCCTCCACTTCGAGGCCCTCCGGTCCGTCGCGGACCAAGGCATGCAGGAAGGAGACGGCCACGTGGGGGAGGACGAGGGCGCAGTCGGGGTCCCGCCCCACGCGCAATTCCCCGCGGACTGGGACCGGATCGAAGGGCGGGCAGTCGAGCCAGGCGGCGGGCTCTCCCGTGGGCCGGACGCTGGCCGGTCTCGCCGTTGCGCTGGCGGTAGCGCCGGCGGGGGCGTGCGCCGGCTCCGCGGGGGGGGCGCCCGTCGGTGCGCGCGGCGGGACCGCGAGGGGATCGATCGGCCGGGGAGGCGCCGCTGCCCGGCGCTCTTCCTCGCGCCGCCGCGCGGCGGCCTTGCGGCGGGCGGCGGCCTGTCCTCGCGCGTAGCGGGCGAAGGAGAGGTCGAGGGTGCTCTCGCAGGGTTCGAGTTCGGGGCGGAAGCGGTAGCGCCCGCTCTGGGCGGAGAGCACCCAGTCCAGAGCCTCCAGGCCCTCGAGCGCCGGCGCGCGTACGGCCATGATCCGCCCCATGCCCAGGGTGACCGCAGCCTCCCCGCGCGGCGTGGTCAGGTCGAGCGTGCCGGTGAGTTGGGCGTCCTCCGCCTTGCGCAGGACCTCGTGGATCGAAAAGGCGTCCACGAGGCGCCCGCTGAGCCGCTGACCGAGGCTGAAGGCCCCCACGACCACGTCCCGCGAGGTCTCTTCGTCGAGGAGCGCGCGCCCCTCTCCTTCCTCGAGCAACACCGAGAACTCGTGTCCGGCGAAGGATACGCGGCCGGAGACCGGCAGGAGGGCCCGGCCGGAGACGAGCTCGCCGTCGACGGTCGTTCCGTTGGCGCTCCCCTCGTCGACCACCGCGGGGCGGGCGCCGGGCTCCGCTCCCCACACGAGCCGCGCGTGCAGGCGAGAGACGCTTCCCGAGGGGATCCGCACGTCCCGCCCGGCCTCTCGGCCGACGGTGAGTTCGCCGCCGGGGCGGAGGACGAAGTCGCCCAGTTCGGGGTGGCGGAGAACGCAGCGCCCCGGCCCGGTCCGTGGGGCGGGGCCCGCCGCGGCGCGCAAGGCCTGCGCCAGTTCGTGGGCGTCGGCGAAGCGTGCGCGGGGATCGCGCGCCATGGCCTTGAGGCAGAGGGCCTCGAGTTCGGGGGGCACCCCGTCGCGGATCTCGGAGGGCGCCGGCGGCGGCCCCTTGAGTACCTGGAAGAGCACGTTGAGGGCGTTGGGGGCTCGGTAGGGCGGACGCCCGGCGAGCCAGGTGTAGAGGATTGCCCCCAGCGCGTAAATGTCTGCGGCCGGGCCCACTTCCTCTTCGCCCGAGGCCTGCTCGGGGGGCATGTAGGCGGGGGTGCCCAGGAGGGCGCCTGCCGCCGTCAGTCCCGCGGCTTCGAGGTCCTTCACCAGGCCGAAGTCCATCAGGACGGCCCGACCGTCGGAGCGGAGCATGACGTTCTGCGGTTTGAGGTCGCGGTGCACGAAGCCTTCGCGGTGTACGTAGGCGAGGGCGTCGGCGACGTCGGCGAGGGCGGAGAGGGCGGCCGGCGGGGCGAGTTCCTCGAGCGCTTCCGCGAGGGAGCGGCCCTCGATCAACTCCATGCTGAACCAGGCGTTGGGCCCGAAGCGCCCTGCGTCGAGCAGGGAGACCAGCCCTGGGTGGCGGAGGCGGGCAATGACCCGCGCCTCTTGGAGGAAGCGCTCGAGGGCCTCGGGGTCGTCGGACACAAGGCCCGGGTTGAGGAACTTGACGGCGACGTCCCGCCGCAGGCCGTCGTGGCGGGCCCGGAGCACCACGCCCATGGCCCCGGCGCCGAGGAGTCCGGTCGTAACGAGGGAGGAGGAGAGGCGCAGTCCGACGAGGTGTTCGTAGTTGGCGCTGCTCACGATGCGGGCGAGCATGCCACCCCGGAGCGGCCCTCGCAAAGGGAGGACCCTCCGCCGGGGAAGAAAACCCCGCGGGGCCTGGGTAGCATGCCCCCCGGGGGGAACGAGCGAGCGTGGAGCGCGAGGAACCGTCCGCCGAGCAAGTCGCCGCCGCCGAGGCGCTCTTCGAGTGCTTTGGGCGTTGCCAGCGCAACCTGAAGCTCTATCCGCACTACCACGCCAACTGCGTGGAGGTCCTCGGCGAGTTCGTGCGTCTCCTGCAGGCGTTCCACCAGGCGCACGGAGACCTCGTGGTGGCGGTCACCTCCAAGGGCCTCGCCCTGGGCGAGCGGCTCGTCGCGCCGGCGCGGGGGCGTGAGGACCTCGCGGTGGGCTTCTACGTGGACGGCGTGCGCGAGCTCACGGTGCGGGCGGGGGCGGAGCCCGAGGAGGCGCGCGAAATTGCCCTCCTCTTCTTCCGCGTTGCCAACGAGCAGGACCTCGACTCCCTCCTCCTCCTCTGGGAGTCCGAACTCCCCAGCCTCGACTACGCAGCCCTGAATTCGCTCACCGATCCCTGGGACCCGCCCGAGGACTTTTCCGAGGAGCAGGTCCTCTACCTCAACCAGCTGAACGCGGAAGTCGAGCGCCGGGTCTCCGGCTGGACCCAAGGCCTGCGGCCGGGCCCGTACGTCCCCCAAGCGACCGCTTCGGCGGAGGCGCCTCGGCCTGCGACGGCGGCGGCCGAGGCGGTGCTCGCCGCGCTCGAGGTCGTCGAGCACGAGCCCCTCGAACACCACGGCGCTGCGCTCGACGCCCTGAGGGCCGAAGCCCGCGCCTGGACGGGAGGGCGGCTGCTGGTGAACGTGGTGGGGCACACCGTCGACGGGCTGGCCCTGGCGCCGGAGGTCGTCTCGCCGCGCGACGCCGAGTGGTTGTTTCGGCGCGCCCTCGACCTAGCCCTGGAAGGCCGCGACCCCGGGCTCTTGGCCGACCTCCTCGAGTGCTTCCGCGCCGCGCGCGAGGAGGGGGGCGGCGAGGACGCCGCCTTCGCGCGGCTCCTCGACTCCCTGCTGGACCCGGCCCTCTGCGACCGGGTGCTGGCCATGGTCAAGGGCGGCGCCGGCGCCGCTCCCGACACGCTTCGGCGGGTGCTGGACTGCCTGGGGGCGCCCGGCGTCGAGGCGGCGGCGAAGCTCTACGCCGCGCGCCGGGGCACGCCCCTGGCGCAGGAGCTGTTCGAGTTCGCCTGCGCACGCCTCGAACGGGCACCCCGGGCGGCAAAGCACTTCCTGGGCGCCGAGGTGCCGGCCCTCGAAGCCCAGCGTGCCCTCGCCGCGGTCGAAGAACGAGTCCGCGACGAGAAGGAGCTCGCGGAGCTGCTCGCCGTCGCGCGGGGGCATCCGAGCGAGGTGGTGTCCAAGAAGGCCACCAAGCTCTGGCACAAGCGCACCGAGGAGGGGAAGGTCGAGGTGCTCGGGCGCCTCCTCGCCGCGCCGGGCCGCGAGCTTCGCCTGGACGCGCTCGCGCGCATGCAGGCCATGAAGCTCGTCGCGATCCTCCCGCGGCTCAAGGAGGCGATCGCCTCCCCCGACTTCCTCGAGCGGGACGCGGCCGAGCAGCGGGCGCACTTCGAAGCCCTGCGGCGCCTCGGGGGGCTCGCGGCGGTGGGCTTCTTGCAGCAGCAGTGCCAGCGGTCGACGGGGATCTTCCGGCGCAAGGCGGCCAAGGACGTCCGCTTCCTTGCCCGCGAGGCCCTCGAGGCCTTGCGCGCCGAACGCGAGGGCGCGGAGTGAGCAACGAGCTCGAATTCGACAAGGATCTCGGGGTCGAGTTCTGCACGCGCTTCTTGCAAGCGCTGCGGATCGTGCGCCTCTACGCGGTGGACAACGTCAACCTCGACGAGCCCTTGCGGGGGTTGCTGTCGCTGATCGAGCAGATCCTCGCGCAGGCAGGGAGCGTACGCCTCGACGTGGACCAGGGGACCTTGTTCCTCAACCGAGACCCGGTTCGCGGGGGGCGGCAGGCCTACGCCACCCTCAAGGAGCTCCACGACGCCCTCCTCGCGCAGGAGGTAGGAGGGCTTTCCTTTGGGGAGGGACTCACCCTCGACGCGCTGCGGGCCTTCTTCGGTTGCCTCAAACCGCCCGCCGTGGGGAAGCGGCCCTTCGCCGAGTTGAAGGCTGCCCTCGAAGAGGCGGAGCTGGGGGGGCGCGCGCAGGTCTTCGGGCTCGACGAAGACGGGGCCGTTCGGGCGGAGCAGACCGAGATCGACCCCGCGGCCTTCTTCCCCCAGGCCTACGCACGCACCCTCGTGCTGGTGCGCGAGTTCGTTCGCCGACACGACGACGAGGCGGTGCGCCGCGACCTCGAACTCAAGCTCGGGCGCGCGGTGCGCGACCTGACCGGGCTCGTGCCGCGCTTTCCCGAGCGGTTCCTGGCGCTGGGGTCCGTCAAGGGGGCCGACGCCTACGTCTTTCAGCACATGGCGAACACGGGCTTCCTCGCCTTCGCGCTCGGCTACGCCCTGGGCGTGACCCGAGTTCGCCTCGCCGAGTTGGCCTCCTCGGCCCTGCTGCACGCCTTGGGCATGGTCGATCTGCCCGCGCACCTGCTCGGCAGCGCCCTTCCCTCGCCCGAGGACGCCGAGGCGCTGGGGCTCCACCCCTACCGGGCGCTGGGATCGCTCCTCGGCACCCGGCGGAGCAACACGCGCAGTTTGCTCGCGGTGACCGTGGCCTTTCAGTTTGCGCGCCACCGGATCCCGACGCCGGCGCGCCACCGTCCTCCCCGGCACCCCTTCGCCATGATCGTACGCCTGTGCGAGGAGTACGACGCGCTGACCAGCGACCGCCAGGGCGCCCCGGCCCGGACGCCCCCGCAGGCCCTCGAGGAACTCCTCCGCAGCGAAGGAGTCCACGACCCGGCGCTGCTCTCGGTGTTCGCGTGGCTGCTCGGCCCCTACCCGCCGGGCACGGTGGTGCGCTTGCGCGGGGGCGAGGTCGGTGTGGTGGTGGAGCCCAACCGCGCGGCCCCCCTGCGCCCCGTCGTTGCGGTGGCGCTCGGCCCCGACGGGAGCCCGGCGGGCGGCGGGCGCCTCCCCCTCGACGGCACGGCGGGCGTCGCCGGCGAGGTCGTCGAGGTGCTCGAACGTCCCCCCGCCGGCGTGGACCGCGCCGCGCTCTTGCTCGCCACCTAGAGGGCGTGGGAGCCGCCCAGCCCGCCCTGCGCCCATGCTTGCCGGGGCGCCTCGCGCCTGCGCGAGGGAGCGCTTCGCTGCGTTCGGGGGGCAGGAGCTGGGCCTGCGCCCGGCTCGAGGTCAGAAGGGCGGGGGCGCGACGACTCGGTTGCTTCGGGGGTCGAAGTAGCCGGCGGTCGTCAAAAGGCGAGCGTCGGGCAGGCGCAGGAGCAGATCCCCTAGGTGGTAGTACTGCCGCTCCTGTGGCCTTTCGTTCTTCCAGATTGCGAGTCGGGCGCGCCGGTTCCCCTTCGAGGTCGGGCGGATTCGGCCGAGGGGGGTCCACAGCTCCCCGCCTTCGCCGGGGAGGAGCCAATCGAGGACCCTGGGCGCGTAGTCGGTCACCCAGGGCTCCCAGTCCACGCTGCGGCAGGTGCCTCGGAAGTCGATCCACCAGACGAGGGCGTTCCGGACGCCGGCGTCCTCCGGGCGCAGGTAGACGAGAAGGGCCTCGTCGCTCCCGGCCGCGAAGGCGAGCCCCAGCCAGCTTTCTTCGAGGGCGACCGCCGGTGCGGTCCGGGGGCCGGTCGTCGGGAGTTCGGGGCCAAGGGGGCGCGGTGGCTGGCCGGGGTCGTCTTGGCACCAAAGAGCGAGCCCTCCCTCGTTGGTGGGCTCCAGCCAAAGGACCCGGCGTCCTGCCGGCCCCAGGCGCGCGGCCAGCGCACGCACGGGGATCGGGAGCGGGGTCGTCCTGCCGGAGCGGACTTCGAAACGGTAGCGTTGACCTGCCGGGTCGCGCAGGAGCAGGGCGCCTGCCTGGTAGTCTTCGAGGGCCGTGTCCGTAGGGAGGCGGGGTCCCGGGGCCCCGTCCCAGCGCACGAGGCGCCCGGTCCGGGGGTCCACCAAGAAGGCATTCCGCTCGGCCCAGACGACGGGATAGCTCATGGAGCCGCGCCCTGGGGTTTGGGCCCATACCTGCGGGGAAGACGGGAAGCAGCGCCAGAAGGGGACGGACTCGAAGAGGAGATCCACTTGCCTCTCCGCCCTCGCCGTGGAGAGTTGCTCGGAGAACGCCCCGGCGGGCCCCCAGGCGAGGCGCCGCTCCCCCACGTCGGCGAGGGCGAAGCGGGTGCCCGCTCCTACGGGGACTCCGAGGAGCACGTGGCGCCCGTCGGGCGAGATGTTGAAGCAAGACGCCGACGCAGGGAGCGACCAGGGCGTGTCCGGGGCGTCGGCGGTGAAGACCCACAACTCGTGACGCGGGAGTTCGCCGCCGGGGCCCCGCCAGCGGTTGTGGGGGAAGGACGCCAGGAGGGCCGTTCGTGCCGTGGTGCTCGAACTCACGGCCAGGACCTCCCGCTCGGCGAAGACGGTGTGGTCCGCGGCGAAGGCGAGCCCTGCCCCCGCGGCGGGGAGCAGCAGGGCAAGGGCCGTGGCCCCCGCGCCCAGGGCCCGGGCGGGGGTCGGCGCTGGCCAGGCGCCGCGGCGCACGTAGGCCGCTGCGGCCCCCAGGAAGACGAGGGCGCCGCCCGCCAAGGACAGCCCTTCGGGCCAGGGCTCCGGGGCGCCGAGGAAGTCCGTCAGGGCGAGGAGGAGCCAGGCGACGCCGCCCACGAGGGCTGGGCCAACGAGGAGCCCCGCGACGGTCCTCCGCGCGAGGACACCTCCCGCGACCCCGGCGGCGAAGCCGCCCAGGGAGGCGAGGCCCACGAGGACCTCGCCTCGCTCGCTCAGGAGGCGCGGGGCGGGGCCGAGGAACACGCTCTCCCCGAGCCGGCAGAGGGCCCAGACGACGAGCACCGTGAGGCCGGAGGCCAGGGCGGCGGCCGCGAGGCGGGCGGCGAGGAGGGGCAGGCGCCGCGCCGGCAAGGTGGCGAGGAAGGCCTCGCCGCCCGTTTCGTAGTCGCGTGCGAAGGCCGCCGCCGCCAGAACGAAGGGGCAGGCCATGACCGCGAGACCGAAGGCGAGGTCGGCGGCATGGAGTGCGGGCGAGTCGAAGAGGACGGGCCCCAGGGCCAAGGCAGCGAGGAGCAAGGCGTGGACCCCCGCCAGGCCCAAGGCGACGGGGAGGAGGCCGCGCAGGGCGCGGGCGAAGAGGAGCTTCACGGGGCACCTCCGGCGAGGGCGGACGCGAGGGAGAGCGGGGCGGCCCGGTGGCCGCGCAGGAGCACGCGCTCTTCGTCGAGGAAGGCGTAGACCGGCGCGTGGCCGAGGAGCCTGGCGGAGTCGACGTCGACCACCGCCCCCGAGGGGAGGGCGAGGATCCGACCGCTGGGGGACCAGGCCAAGGCCCGTCCCGGGAAGCTCCGGCGCCCGCTCTGGAGAACGGCTCGGCGTCCGCTCTCGAGGTCGAAGAGGAAGACCGTTCCTCCGGGGCTCTCGAGGGCGAGGCGGCGCTCGCTCGGGTCCCAGCCGTAGGAGTAGGTTCCCAAGAGGCGCAGCCGTTCCACCGAGCGGGACACGGTGCGCCCGTCTTCGATGATCGAGAGCACGGCCTCCCGGGGAGCCGGCGCGGCTCGCGGCGCTGCGGCGGACGGTGCCGCGAGCGGGAGGCGGCGCGGCGGCGCCTCGGGGGTCACGAGGTCGAAGAGAACCAGGGGGCGGGCCGCGTCTCGGTCGCGGCAGAGGGCGTAGCGTCCGTTCGGGGAGAGGACGACCTCCGCCCAGTGGGAGAGCGCCCCGGATCGCGATCCGTCGCCGAGCCGAGCCGCGGGTTCGATTGCGAGGTCCGCCTCGCTGCGCGCGGGTACTCTAGGGCAGTCGGCGGCGTAGAGGCGCTGCGCGTCGTGAAGGACCAGGGGGTGCGCGCCCGGCCGGACGCCCGCGAGGCGCATGCCCTTGGGGAGGGAGGCGAGGTTGCTTTCGCCGGTGCGGGGGTCGAAGGCGGCGAGCGACCCGCTGCCGGCGGCGAGAAGCAGGGGCCCTGCGTCGGTCCAGAGGACCTCGCCGCCGTCGAAGGAGGTCCCTGGGCGGGCAACCAACTCGGCGCGAGCGCCTCGGTCGAGGTCGTAGAGCCAGCGAGCGCGCCGCTGGCGATCGAAGAGGAGGAGCCGTCCCCCGTCGGGGGAGAAGACGGGGCGGCGTACGCCACGGACGTCGAGCACCCGGGGGGCGTCGCCGCCGCGCGCGAAGACGGCGACTCGGTCTTCGTCGCCCGCCCACGTTGCGCCCTGCAGGCTGACGGCGAGGCGTCCCCCCGCACGGGAGCGGTCGCCGCCGAGGGGGAGCTGCGCTACTACGGCGCGTACGGTGTAGGCCTGCGCCGCCGCGGTTCCCAGGAGGCCCAGGCCGAGTGCTCCCGCCAGGCAGGTGGTCCCGAGCATGAGTGGGCGGACGGAGCGGTGCTGGAGCTCGCCGCGAACGAAGGCGACGTAGCTGCTGGCGAGGGCCGAGCCGGCGAACACGAAGGCCGCGAGGGCCACCGCCTGTGGAGTCAAGGGCGCCATGCCCAAGACGAGGACGTCGGCGGCGAGCAAGAGGCCGCTCCCCACGAGTCCGAAGGCCAGGGCAAGGAAGAGCGCCGAGAGAGCCTCGAACGCAATCGTGGAGGCCAACAGGCCGGCGCCGAACGCCAGGGCCCAAAGGCTAGCCCAGACGCCCGGTCCGCCGTTGGTCACCGGGGGAGGAGCCTGAACGGCGAAGAGCGAGTCCGCGCAGAGGAGCAGCCAACTCGGCAGGAGCCACGCGAGGGCGGCGGTGACCCGGACGAGGTACTGCCGGGAGAGCGAGAGGGGCTGCCGGCGCAAGAAGGCCAGGGCGCCCGTCCTCGCTTCGGGTGCAACGGAGATTGCGCCGAGGAGGAGAGGGGCCAAGAGGCAAGCCCCGGGGACGAGGAAGACGTCCTCGGGGAGCCCCTGAGGAGGGGGCTGGTAGGCGAGTCGGCTTCCGTAGACCCAGAGCAGGCTGCCGGTGCCGAAGGGGGCGAGGCGGCGAACTTCCCGCATCCACAGGGTGCGGCTCACGACGCCCCTCCTTGCGCGGGGGCCGAGAGGCAGGCGAAGGCTTCTTTGAGGGTTGCGGGGCGCCGCTCGAGCTCGGCCACCGGAAGGCAGGCGTCGAGCTCGGCCTCGAGGTGCTCGCACGCTCCCTGGGCGACCAGGGTCAGCGCGCGGGGATCTCGCTCGAGGAGCACCGCGTCGGCCGGCAGGGGCAGGGAGGCGCTCGCGGGGAGGACGCCCTTCAGACGCACCAGGTAGCGCGAGCAGCTCGCGCGCAACGCTTCGAGGTCGCCGCAGAGGGGCGGACGGCCTTCGCGGAGGATCACCGCGCGGTCGCAGATCCTGGCCACGTCGTCGATCAAGTGCGAGGAGAGGAGGACCGCGCGGTCCTCCTCGGCGGCGGCCTCGGCGATGCCCGCAAGGAAGTCGTCGCGCACGAGCACGTCGAGGCCCGAGGTGGGCTCGTCGAGGACGAGGAGCTCGGGGCTCGGGGCGAGGGCCAGGGCGAGGAGGAGCCGGGCGCGCTGACCCTTGGAGAGGGTCTTGCAGCGAGCCTGCGGATCGAGCTCGTAGCGGCGCCGCAGGTCTTCGAAGCGCTCGCGGTCGAAGCGCGGGCCGTGGAGCTCGGCGACGATCCGCGCCAACCCCTCGACGCTTTGGTCCTCGAGGAGTTCGCGCCGCTCGGAGACGTAGCCCGTGCGCCGAAAGAGGTCCGCGCGGAGGCGGCGGGGGTCTGCGCCGAAGGCGCGCGCTTCGCCTTCGCTGGGGTCCAGGAGGCCCAAGAGGAGCTGGATGGTCGTCGACTTGCCGACTCCGTTGCGTCCGAGCAGGGCGGTGACCGAGCCGCGGGGGACTTGGAAGCTGAGGTCGCGGACCACCCAGCGGCGCCCGAAACGGCGGCCCAGATTCCGGGCTTCGAGGGGTGGGGGGGCGGCGCCTTGTGCGGTCGGCCCCGGGACGGATTCGGTTTGCGAGGCGGGCGAGGGGTCGGGTCGCTTGCGGCTCACGTCAACCTTCATGCTTGCTGTCCTTTCGGGGGCGCGCCAGGACCCGCTCGGCCCACCGCGGCGTGCTGGTGTTTTCGGAGAGGGGGAGGCCGCGGGCGCGGGCGGCGCGCCGCAGGGCGTTGACGATGACCTCTTGGATCTCCTCGGGGGTGAGGCCGGCGTCGAGGGCCTCGCCCAGGGCCCGCTCGCAGCGGGCGAGCACCAGGGCTTGGCGCCGCTCGGTGGCCACCTGCGGCGCGTCGGGATGAACGAAGACGCCGGCTCCGCGGCGGCTGATCAGGACCCCGTCGCGGTCGAGGTCGCGGTAGGCCTTGGAGACGGTGTTCGGGTTGACCTTGAGGCGCGCGGCCACTTCGCGCACGGTCGGAAGGCGGTCCCCGGGCCGGTAGACGCCCTTGGCGATGGCGAAGAGCACCCGGTAGGTGATCTGCTCGCTGATGGGCACGGGGTCGTCGGGGTCGATGCTCCACTCGTCCATTGCGTCCTCTCTGGGGGGGGCGACCTCGCAGCCGTAGACCGCGCAGCCGCCGTGAAGGGCCAGGCACTCCCAGTGGTGGGCTTCCCCGCAGGTCGCGCAGCGCCGAACCCGTTCGCCGGGGAGGAAGGCGCCCCGACAGAAGGGGCAGCGGGGGCGGGCCCCTTCCGTGCGGCGCAGCCGCAGCGTGCCGTCGCGGAGGTGGTTCACTGGGTGACCATTGAACTAGCGGACTAGTTCAATGTCAAGGGGGTGCGGGTGGTTTTCGTGCAACGCTCTCCAGCGCAAGGGCTTGCTCGGGTCGCGCCTTGGGGCTTGGGCGAGGGACCCTGGGGGGGCTGGGGAGTGCCCGGGTCGCCGGAGAGGGGGCGGGCGGCGCGTGGCCGCCGCGGGCGCGTCGGCTCAGGGCTTCTTCTTGCCGAGGAAGCGCCCGAGAAAGGACTTGGCCTTGAGTTTTCGCTGCCCGCTCCGGAGCTCGCGTTCGAGCTCGGCTTCGAGCTGTCGCGCGGAGTGGTAGCGGTCGCGCTGCTTCTTGGCCAGGCACTTGAGGCACAGGTCGGCGATGCGGCGCGGGACGGCGGGGTTGAGCTCGGCGGGGTCGACGGGGGCTTGGTTGACCACCTTGCGGATGATCTTGCGCGGGTCGCGGTCGGTGAAGGGGGCGCGGCCGGTGAGGAAGAAGTAGAGGGTCGCGCCGAGGGCGTAGATGTCGCTCGTGGCGTTGATGGGGCCGTGGCCACCCCGCGGCTGCGCTTGCTCGGGAGGCATGTAGGAGGGCGTGCCCAGGATCAGCCCCTTGTCCTTGTCGCCCGCGAGGTGTTCGGTCACGAGCCCGAAGTCGATCAGGACCGCTCGCCAGGGCCGCGTACGTTGGTCGAGGAGGATGTTGTGCGGTTTGAGGTCGCGGTGGTAGATCCGGCGCTGGTGCACGTAGGCGAGGGCCGCAGCGATCTCCTTGACGATGCGCACGGCAAGGAGGGGCGGCATGGGGCCGTTGTCGAGGACGTGGCGGCGCGCCTCGAGCCCTTCGATCCGCTCCATGGAGTAGTAGGTGAGGCCGGCCTCCACCCCACAGTCGAAGATCCGCACGATGTGCGGGTGGTCGAAGCCGATCTGGACGCGCGTTTCTTCGAGGAAGCGTTCGGTTGCGCGCGGGTCGCTGCGGTTTTCCAGCGAGACCTTGAGGGCGACGTTTCCTTCGTAGCCGCGGTCGAGGCCAATGCTCTTGGTCACTCCGCCCGGTTCGGCGTCGAGCACCACGCCGAAGGCGCCTCGTGAGATCTCGCCCAGAATGCGGTAGTCCCCCAGCCGAAACCCCTCGAAGCCCTGGCGCTTCTCGAGGCGGCGCTGGAACTCGGATCCGGTGAGCACCTTGTCCTGGCGCGCGCCGGGGGACGGCGGCGGGGTCGGGGCGCCCTCTGCGAGGCGCGGGTCCTCTTCGGGGGGCAGAGCGAGTTCGAGGCGGTCCGAGTCGCCGCCGGGGAGGAGTTCGAGGGCGGGTTCGTCGTCGGGGAGGACGACGGTTTTCTGGTCGAAGACGGCGGGTTCGTCGTCGGGGAGGACGACGGTTTTCTGGTCGAAGACGGCGGGTTCGGCAGTCCCTTCGTCGCCGAGGACGAGGGTTGGTTCGTCGAAGACGTCGTCGGGAACCTCGAGTTCCTCCTCGTCGCTCGGCGGAAGGGGCAGGACGTCCGAGTCGGAGAGCCCACGGCGCCGGAGCGCAGCGCTGCGCGCTTCGCTCGGGGGCGCCGAGGAGGCGGCGCGCAGGCCGGCGACGAGGCGCTGGTGGCCTGCGGTGTCGAGGAGGCCGACGTCGAGGAGGAGGCGCTCGAGGGGCCGCGTAGGGAACTGCGCGCGCAGCGGCGGGAGTCGCCGGAGGGCCGCGGGCTCGATCAGGCCCAGCCGCACGGCGAGGTCGGCAACCAGTCGATCGCGTTGGTCCACCCCGCGAGCCCCTCTCCCTGCGGGCAGCGTCTTCGATCCCGCGAGGGAAGTCCATCTTAGCAGTCCGCCCGGGAGGTCTCCTCGGGGTGCGCCGCGTCCGGGCTCGGGGTCCACGGCCTCGCTCGGGCTCGCGTCGTTCACTACAATCCGGCTGCGGGGAAGCGGACATGGACGAACCCAGTGAGTTCTGCGCGTGCGGCGAACCCCTCGACGTCGATCGCGTCGAGTTGGCTTTCGTCTTTCGTTGCCCCGCTTGCTCCTCCGAGGCGCGCCGCGAGCACGCGCACCGGCTGGCGGCGGGGGAGGTGCCCCCGGCTTGGGAGGAGCTGCGCGAGCGCCTCCGCCGGCGCGTCAGCAGCAGCGAGACCCTCGCGGTGCTCCCGCCGGGCGAAGGGCCGGGCGAGCGCACCAGCGAGCTGCGGCGGATCGACGCTGCCCTGCGCGAGTCGACCCCGGCCTGCGGGCCGGGCGCTCTGGGCGAGACGACGCCGGGCGACGGCGAGCAGCCCGAACTTCCCGCGGGGACCGAACTCGGTTCCTTTCGCATCGAGGACGTCTTGGGCAAGGGGGGCATGGGCGTGGTCTACCGCGCGCACGACCTCGCCCTCGACCGCCCGGTCGCTCTGAAAGTGCTCTCGCCCAGCCTCTCCCGCAACCGCAGTTTCATCGAGCGCTTCCGTCGAGAGGCCCGCGCCTGCGGGAAGCTCTCGCATCCGAACATTACGCACATTTACTCGATCTCCCGCGCCGACGAGCCCTTTCACTACTTCGCCATGGAATACGTCGAGGGCGAGGACCTTGCCGAGCGGGTACGCGCGAGCGGTCCCCTTCCCGTCGACCGGGCCCTCGACGCGGTCCGCCAGACCGCCCTCGGCCTCCGAGCGGCTTCGGAGGCGCGGATCATTCACCGCGACGTCAAGCCCTCGAACCTGCTCCTGACCGGCGGAGGTCAGGTCAAGATCACCGACTTCGGCCTGGCCAAAGCCAAGGCCGCCATGGGGCACACCCTCGACCTCACCTCCACGGGGGTCGTCATGGGCACTCCCCTTTACATGTCCCCCGAACAAGGCCGCGGCGCCAAGGTCGACCACCGCTCGGACATTTATTCGCTGGGCGCGACCTTGTTCTTCCTCCTTTACGGGGCCCCTCCCTTCGAGGCCGACTCGCCCGTGGCGATCATCCTCAAGCACATCAACGACCCGCTGGTCTTCCCCTCCGAGCGGGACGTTCCGGCCGCGGCCAAGGCACTCCTCCTGCACATGATGCAGAAGTCGCCGGAGCGGCGGATCGGCGATTACGACGAACTCCTCGAGGGCATCGAGCGCGCACGCCGAGGCGAGGCCCTCGCGCGCGCTCCGAGCCAGCGCGTCTTCGTGCTCAGTCCCGACGCGCGGAGTCGCCGCGGGCCCGGCGGATCCAGCGGCTTGCGCACGACCCGGCTCTCGGTGGCCAAGACGAACATCAAGCTCGGGCGCACGGAGAAGGCCGTCAGCCTGCTCCGAGAGACCCTCTCCGACGGCGACGCGCGTCTGCGAAGCGAGGCGGCCCTGCTCCTCTTGGGGATCTACGAGGCCGAAGGGGACGTCGAGGGCATGCGCGAAATGGCGGAGGCGGTGCTGGCCGGGGCGCCGGGCGAGGCCGCGCGGGCCTACGCGGGCTGGGTGCTCGCCGGCCTCGAGGAGCGTGCCTCGCTCGAGCGGGCGCGGGCGGCCCTCGCCCGCTACGAGGCCCTCTTGGAGAGTCCCCCCGAGGGACTCCCGGCCGATGTGGTCGAGGCGCAGATCCAGCGCCTTCGCGAGCGGATCGCCGAGGCCGAGCGCGAGGCGGCCGCCACCCGGGTCGTGCTCCGCCAAGGCTGATTCGCGCGACAGCGCCCGCCCCCGACGGGGTATGTTCTAGCAATGGCACGAGGCTGGACTGCAGAGAACGCGCCGGCGCCGGACCGGAGCCCCAGATCGCTCACCACCAAGCGTCGTCCCGAGGTGGCGGTGCTCGCCGCAGCGGTGCCGCGCCGCGACCCTCGCTGCGAGCGCCCGGTTCCCCTCGAGGAGCTCGAGCGCCTCGCGGACACGGCCGGCGTGGTGGTCGTGGGCGAGCACGTGGTCCAGCGCCGAGATCGCCTCGACGCTGCCACTTGCGTGGGGAAGGGGACGGTCGCGCGCATCGGCGAGCTCGTTGCCGAGCACGGGGCCGACGTGGTCATTTTCGACAACGACCTCAGCCCCGGGCAGCGGCGCAACCTCGAGAAGCGGCTGGGGAAGAAGGTGATCGACCGCACCGAGTTGATCCTCGACATTTTCGCCAGCCACGCCCGCACCCCGCAGGCCCGCCTGCAGGTCGAAGTCGCTCAGCTCGAATACTCGCTTCCGCGCCTGCGGAAAATGTGGAGCCACCTCGACCCCGGGGTCGGGCTGCGTGGGCCGGGCGAGAAGCAGCTCGAGATCGACCGCCGCCTGGTGCGCCTTCGGATCCAAGAGCTGCGCCGCGAGCTGGCGCGCGTGCGGGCGCGCAAGGAGCGCGAAGTCGCGGCGCGCGCCGAAGCCTTCTGCGTCGCGCTGGTCGGCTACACCAACGCGGGCAAGAGCACGCTCATGAACCGGCTCACCGCCTCGGAGGTGCTGGTGGCGGATCGCTTGTTCGCGACCCTCGACACGCGCACCCGCCCCTGGAAGGTCGGCCAGCGCCGGACCGTCCTCCTCTCCGACACGGTCGGTTTCATTCGCCACCTGCCGCACCACCTCGTGGAGTCCTTCCACGCCACCCTCGAGGAAGTCGTGACCGCCGATCTCCTCCTCCACGTCGTCGACGCCAGCGACCCCGCGCCGCTCGAGCAGGTGCGCGCGGTGCGGGAGGTCCTCGCCCAGCTCGGCCTCGGCGAGCGACCCGAGCTGGTGGTCCTCAACAAGGTCGACGCGGCGGAGCGCGAGCTCCTCCCCTACCTCGAGGCGCGGCTCACCGACACGGTGCGCGTCTCGGCGAAGACCGGAGAGGGACTCGACGCGCTGCGTCGCCTCGTCGACGAGCGGGCCGCGGCGGACGAGGTCGAGGTCGAGCTGCGCCTCGACGTTCGTGAGGGGCGCGCGATCGCCTTCTTCGAGGGGTTCAGCGAAGTCCTCGACAAGCGCCTCGAGGGCGAGGAACTCTGCCTGCGCGTGCAGTGTCATCCGCGGGTGCTCGGCGCCGCCCAGGCTCGCTTGCGTCGTCGCGAAGGAATCCGCCTACGAACCGTCCCGCGCACGGCGAGCGGAGACGGGGCGTGAACCTGCGGTCTCCGGCCACGGGCGCCGCCGGCGGCTCGTCGCCGCGGACCCGCGGCCGCGGGCGCCCCGCGTCGTCCCTGCCGAGCGCCGCCACGAGCCCCTGCGCCAACCGGGCGCCGCGAGGATCGACGGATCCGATCCGACGCGCTCCCCCGCCCTCGCGCGCCCGGCGTTCGCGGGGAAGGGTTCCCTTCTGGCCCTCGGGCACGCTTCCCCCCGACTTTGGCGCGTGGTCGGCTGTCTTGTGCGTTGCGACGCGCGGGGCACGGGGTCTGGTGGCCCCCGTCCGGTGCCGGCGCTCGGGGGCGGGCTGCGCATGAGGGAGTGCTCCAACTGCTCCGGTGCCCTCGAGGTCAGGGCGCATCGAGGCCAGGACTCCCCCTACTGTTCTTCGTGCGCGACCTTTTGGACCGCAGACAGGCTCGAGCGGACGGCCCGGCATCGACGGGATCCACCGCCTACGACGTTGAGCTTGGTCTACGAGCCCAACGGCACCGAACACGACGACCTCGTCTTGCGCCTTGGGCCCTTCGTCGCGCGCAGCGACAGCTACTACTACGCCCTGGATCGAGAAGAAGGGCGCGCCGAGCGGAGCGCGATCCCGTCGCTGAGGGCCCTCCTCCGGCAGTGGCGCGAGGCCGTGGAGGCGGCGGACGTGGGAGCGGTGATCTACCTCCCCTACGATTTCTCCGATCAGCGCACGGGGTGGCTCCGCTGCGTGTTGGGCGAGGGGGGCTTCGAGATCGCCCCGGGGTGGTCGGACGTCGAGGGGTACGCCTTCGTGCCCTCGGACTTCGCGGAGACGGCCGCGGCGTTGGCGGACTTCGAGCCCTTCGAGGGGCGAGGAGTTCCTCTCACCCTCGCCCGCGACGAAGTCCTCGCGGGCATCGAGGCGAGCGAGTGCTCTCTTTCCGAGATCGAAGGCGCCGAAGGCGACGGGTGAGCGCGGCGCCGGCTCCGGCAGTGCCTACCCCGCGCCGGCAGAAGAGGAGGAAGAGCGCGTTAGCGAAGGGAGACGCTTCGGGTGTAGCCGGCGTGCAGCCAGCCCCGGCGCCCGTCGAACTGGACCAGGGCCCAGGAGCCTTGGCGACGGACGACGACGAAGGTCTGGCCGCGGTAGCACACGCCGAGGCGGCCGTAGCGCGTGGAGGGGCCGTTGCGCACGTTGAGCACGCTGGCGGTAATTTCCACGCCTTCGCTGGCGACGCGACGGGCGTAGTTGCCGTGGATCCATCCGTCGCGGCCGCCCCAGTGAATGCGCAACCAGCCCGAGCGTTGCCCAATGACCACGAAGCGCTCGCCCCGCGTGGCCTGGCCGAGAACGGTGCCCCAGGCGCGTGTGCGTACGTTGAGGGCGCTCGCGGTGACCTCGACGGCGGTGCGCGTTCCGGCGGGAACGCGGGGGGTGCTTGCGTTCGTGTTCGGGGTGGTGGTGCTCGAGGGCACCGGGGGGGCGCCCGCGCCGACGAGCCGGAAGAGTTTGCCCCAGTTGAAGTGGGGGCCGGGGTCCACCTTGCCGTTGCGCACTTCGGAGTGGGCCACGATGTGCCGGCGGTCGAGGGGAATGCTGTACTTGTGGATCAGGTAGCGGACGAGGTCCGCGAGGGCTCGGTACTGCGCCTCGGTCCAGGTGTTCCGGTAGGCCCAGCCCTCGTTCTCGATCCCAATGGAGTCGGCATTGACCGAGGAAACGCCCGCGTGCCAGCCGCGGTCGCTCTCGCGCAGCATTTGGGTGATCCGTCCGCTGTGGGCCACGACGAAGTGCGCCGACACGTTCGCGCGAGGGTTCTGGAACCAGCTCACCCCGGCCGCTTCGCTCCCCTCGATCGTATGGATCACGATCCGCCGAATGGTGCGGCTCGAGCGGCGAGTGTAGTTGCTCGGGTGCGCGGGGACCCAGCGCATGGAGGGCCGCCGGGGGGCGGCCGCCGCCGGCGCCGCGCTCACGACCAGCGCGAGCCCCGAGGTCAGCGCGAGCCCCAAGGTCAACGCGTGCGTTCTCATGGAGTGCCTCCCCCGCCTCTCCGCCGGAACTAGCCGTCCGGTCGGGGCCGTCGTGCAGGGGGGGCGAAGAAAAGGTCTAAGCGCTGCAGTTGCAGAGGGTAAGATCTTGGGGTGAAGAAGGTCCTGGCGCTTTGCGGAGCCGCCGCCCTGGCGCTGTCCGCCCTCGGGGTGCTGCTGTGGCCCGACGGGCCGGCGAGGCAGGGCCCCGCGAACGAGGGCGCGGCGGCGCGGCGGCTGGCCGGGCCTCGCCCGGGCGCTGCGTTCCCTTCGGCCCCCTCCCGGCCGCTCGATCCCGTGCGTGCGGGGAGGGGGGCGGCTGGGGAGGGGAGCGCGACCGCGCCGACGGAGCCCGCCTCGGTGCCCGACGCGTCGCGCGGCTGGGTCCTCGGCCCCGAAGGGGCGCCGCTCGCGGCGGCGCAGGTTTGGCTTGCGGGGGAGGACGGGGCGCCGCGCCTGCTCGTCGCGCGGAGCGACGCCAAGGGCTCCTTCCCCTGGCCGCCCGGCGAGGCTCCCCTCGTGCTGGTCGCGCGCGGCCACGCGCCCCGCGTCGTGCCGCCGGACGGGCCGCGGCGGGTTCGCCTCCGGCGCTCGGTTCGCCTCGAGGGAAGCGTGGTCGCCGCAGGCCGAGGCGACGCGATCGAGGGCGCGAGCGTCGAGGCCATCGCGGCGGACTACGCGGAGCGTGCGCGCACCGACGCGCAGGGGCGCTTCGTCCTCCACCCGCCGGACGGCGTCGCCGTGGACCTCTTCGTCCGCGCCGAGGGCTTCGTGGGCTCGCGCTTCGGCGCCGACGCGCTGCCGACCCTGGAGCTCGCGCGCGGGCGTGCGCTGCGGGGGCGGCTCGTGCTCCCGGGCGGAGAGGCAGCCGCGGGCGCAGCGGCGTGGGCCGTCGACGCCCAAGACCCGGCGCGCGCCCGCCGCCTCGTTCTCGACCCCGACGGGCGCTTTCGTGCCCAGGGCTTTGCGGGCCCCGAAGTGTGGGTTCTCGCCGTGGCGAAGGGCGCCGCGACTCCCCTGCGTCCGCGCTGGCGGACCCTCCCCGGCCAGGGAGGGGAGGGCGGGCTCGCCGTGCCGCTCGAGGGGCTGGGGTCTCTCCGCGCGCCGGGACCCGCCGGCGCGGCGGCCCCGCAGCTCGAGCCCGCCTACCTTCCTTGCGGGGTGGACCTCTCGCTTCCGGCGCCCGCGCGCGAGGGCGCCGCGTGGCGCTGGCTCGATTTGCCGCCGGGTCCGTATCTGCTCTCGCTTCCGGGCGATCCTTCCCCGCACCGAGTGGAAGTCCGCCCGGGCAAGGTCACCGAGTGGGCCGCAGGGGCGGGGGGGGGCGGGGAGGACGCACCGCGGGAGGTCCGCGTGCGGGTGGTCGACGGCCAGGGGCTTGCGCTGGAGGGGGCGCGGGTGGTCGCCGACGGAGCGAGCGGACGAACCCAAGGCCTCGCCGACGCGCGCGGGGAGGTGGTCTTGCGCGCGCCCGCCGGCGACCTCACGCTCACCGCCACCGCGCCCGGGCGCGCCCTGCCCGCGCCCCGGTTCTGGCCTGCGCACGCGGCCGGCGAGGCGAGCTTGGTGCTCCTCGAGGTGAGTGCGCTCGAGGGACGGGTGTTTCCTCCCGAGGAGGGCACCGTGCGGCTGCTTTCGCCCGACGGCGAGCGCGTATTGCGCCGGGAGCGCGTCGACGCGGTCGGGCGCTTTCGCTTCGCCGACGTCCCCGAGGGGGACTACGTGCTCGAGGCGGACAGCGAGCACCGCGTGCCCGTGCGCGTCCCCGTGCACGTCCCGTGGCCAGTGCCCGTGCACCTCCACCTCGACGAGACCTACGGCGAGTGCCGCCACGAGCACTGAGCGCCCAGGGGGCACGGTCGCCCCGCGGCGGAGCGGAGCGCGATCCGGGGTCGCGTCTCAGCGCGACCCCGGGGAAGGGGGCGGCCCCTCGGCTTCGAGTTCCCGCAGGGCGCGGGCGGCGGTGGGGTCTCCGTTCGCCTGTACGGCGCGACGCAGGTGGCGCAGGGCAAGGGCCCGCTCGCCGCGCCCGCGGTGCGCGAGGCCGAGGAGGCGGTGGGCGATCGGGTCGCCGGGGTCGCGGCCCAGGAGCGCCTGCGCCCGGTCCGCGGCTTCGGCGTAGAGTCCCGCCGCGAGGAGGGCCTCGCTCAGGGCGAGCTGGGCGGCGCGGTCCGCCGGCGCGCGGCGTGCGGCCTCGGCCAGCTTCGCGCGCGCCTCCTCGCGCCGTCCCCGCTGCGCGGCGAAGCGGCCCGCTTCGAGCCAGAGCTCCCAGCGGTCGGGACGCAGGCCCAGGAGCGCGGCGTAGGCCTGGGTGGCTTCTTCTCCTTGGCCGGCGAGGGCGTGCGCCCGCGCGAGGGCGTGCAAGACCTCGGGGTCGCCCGGCCGCAGGCGCCGCGCCTCTTCGAGAAGGGCCGCCGCCTCGGCGGGCCGCTCGCGCGCGAGGAGGAGGCGGGCGAGGTCCGCGCGGGCGCGGGCGTTGCGGGGGAGCCCCGCGAGGGCTTCGCGGGCGCGGGCCTCGGCTTCGTCCTCGCGGCCGGCGAGCAGGTAGAGCCAGGCCAGGCGCAGGGAGTTGCTCGGCCAGCGGGCGAGGCCGTAGCGGCGGACCGCCTCGCCGCAGGCGATCCCGCGCGCGACGCGCTCGGCCCAGGCGGCGTCGAGCCGGGCGGGGCGCGCAAGCTGCGCGCGCCAGGGGTGGGGCGAGCGGTGCAGCGCGGCGGTCTCGTCGTGCACGCGCCGGCAGCGGTAGGCGAGCCAGGTGATCCCAGCGCTGTGCGCCCAGCCGGCGAAGGCCAGGGCGGAAGCGACGAGGAAGGCGTGGCCCGCCCGGGTCCGCGCGCCGCTGCGCCGTAGGTGCCAAGAAAGCAGTTTGACGCTCGGGCGGCGCGCGATCCGCCAGACGGTGCGCAGCCCCCAAGCGAGGCAGCCCGCCGCCCCGAGGGCGAGGAGGAAGGGGATTCGGTCGTAGAGGCCGTCGAGGGCGAGAAAGGCGGCGGCGAAGCCGAGGGCGAGCAGGAACTCCTCGCCGCGACCCTTGGCGGAGGGGCGTCCCGATCGGGGGCCCCGGGGCGCGACGAGGGCGGGGCGCCCGAACCCGAAGCGAAGCGCGCCGGTGGGGCAGCTGCCCACGCAGTCGAGGCACTTCATGCAGCCGGGGTCGACGACCATGCCGTGGTCGCGGACCTCGGCGTGGACCAGGACGTTGCTGCTGCACACCGCCGTGCACTGGCCGCACTGGCGGCAGGCGTCGCCGACGCGAATCCGCCAGGGGGCGAGGCGGTCGAGGAGGCCGTAGAGGGCCCCGTAGGGGCAGGCGTAGGTGCAGAAGCCCTTGGAGCCCAGGAGCAAGACCGAGAGTCCGCCGCAGACGGCGAGGGTGAGCAGGGCCACCGGCCAGGCGGGGAAGGTGCGCCAAAACTCGCGGGTGGTGAGCTCGACGCTGCGTACCGAGAGGCTGCCGCGGGCGAGAAGGGGGAGCGCGAACATCCAGGCGGCGGCGAGGAACGGCACCAGGGCCAAGGCGCGCGAACGGAGGGGGCGGGGGCGCAGGCCCGCGCGCAGGAGCAGCCAGCGGGCGCCGTCCTGAAGCGCGACCACGTGGCAGCCCCAGCCGCAGAACCAGCGACCAAAGAGGGCGGTCCCGAGGAGGGTCGCGGCGAAGAAGAGCAGCCCCGCGTTGACCCACCCCGCCCGTGCGAAGGCAATGGCCTCGGAGGGCTCGAGGGGCGAGAGGGTCTCGCCCGCCCAGGCCCAGTGGGCGAGGTGCGCGGCGAAGGCGAGGTGCACGCCGAGGAGGGTCAGCGCGCGCCAGCGCCCGGCCCGAGCGCGGCGCGGGGGACGGGGGCGCTCGTCCTTGGCGAGGGGCAGCGGGCGCGGACCGCGACATTTGGGCACGTCCGCAGGGTAGCAGGCGGCTTCCCGTCGCCGGTAGGCCACACCCCTTGCCCTTGGCCCGTAAGGCCTTGGGCGGGAGGGGGCCCCTGTGCCGAGCGTGTACGGCCTCCCGTTCAGGTTCTGGGAACCGACGCACTTCCGTTTGTGGACAAAGCGTGTATCTCATGTCCGATTCGTCTGTTGCGGCGGGCGACTTCGTTGGACAGCGCCTTGCTCGGGGCGTTCCGACTCCGCACGGAGCCACCCCTGCCAGAGAGTTGCCCATGGGAGCCCTTGCCCCTTCGCGCGCCTTCGCGCTGTCTGCGGTCTTCCTGCTTGTCGGCGCGGCGAGCGCGCAGGCGCAGACCACGGTGCGCGTCGACCAAGCGCCTCTGCGCGTGAACCCCGGCGAGACCTTCGAGATCGTCTGGACCGTCAACAGCCCCGACCCGGTCGACCTGACCACGGTGGTGTGGGGCGAGCAGAGCGGCCGCTGGACGCGGATCGGCGCCCTGCGCAGCGGTCCTCCCGGGACCTTCCGCAGCCAGATCACCGCGCCGGTCCGGCCGGGGACGATCTACTACGCGATCTACGTTCGCTCGGGCACGGCGCGCGGGGTCAGCGGGGAGCGGACCGTGCAGGTCCAAAGCGCCCCGATCCCCACCCCCACCGCTCCCGCGGCTCCGGACGCGCTGACCGCGGACGCCACCGCACCCGACGCGGTGGCGCTGCGCTGGAGCGACAACGCCCTCAACGAGACGGGCTTCGTCCTGCAGCGCGCCGAGGGGAGCGGTTCCTTCGCCACCGTCGCCCAACTCCCCGCCGACAGCGTCGCCTACGACGACACGGGGCTCGCGCCGCAGACGACCTACCGTTACCGCGTGGCCGCCACCAACCAGGTGGGGTCCTCGGCTTGGTCCGCCGAGGCGCAAGTGACCACCCCCGCGCCCCAGCCGGCGCCCCAGCCGCCGGCCGCAGCCTCGAACCTCCGCTTCCGCCTCACGGCCGCCGGGGCCGTCGAACTGACCTGGCAGGACAACAGCAGCGACGAAACCGCCTTCCTCGTGGGCCGCCGGACGGGCTCGGGTGGGCAATTCGCGCAGATCGCGCAGGTCGCCGCCGACGTGACCACCTACACCGACGCTTCGGTGCAGCCCAGCACGAGCTACGAGTACAGCGTCTTCGCCACCAACGCCGTGGGCAGCGCCGCGGGCAGCAACGTGGTCCGCGTGCAGGTGCCCGCGGCCTCGAGCACGGTGGCCGCCACCCGCCGGGAGAACCCACCGCTCGACATTCCGGACAACGACGCGAGCGGTGCCGTCTCGAGGCTGGTGGTGCAGGGAGCAGGGAGCATTCAGGCCCTGCAGGTGAGCGTCGAGATCACCCACACCTGGCGCGGGGACCTCGTCCTGCAGCTCACTTCGCCTGCGGGGACCACGATCACCCTCTTCGACGTCAACGACAACGACGGAAACGACGACGTTCGCGGCACCTTCCCCACCACCCTCAACCCCACCGAGCCGCTGAGTCGCTTCAACGGCGAAGAGGTCAACGGCGTCTGGGAGCTAAGGGTCATCGACACTCAGGGGCAGGACGAGGGAACGATCGACTCGTGGAGCCTGCGGGCCGACGTGAGTCCGAGCGGCGGCGGGTCTTCCTTCGGCCTCGTCCGGCGCGTCCCCGTCCGCGGGCTCCGCTTCCCCGTCCACGGCGCGCCGCCGCCGACCAGCCTCCGGGCCGACAACGCCTTCCCCAACCTCAGCTTCCAGCGACCCGTGTTCCTCACCCACGCCGGCGATGGAACGGACCGGCTGTTCGTGGTCGAGCAGGCCGGGCGGATCCTGGTCTTCCGCAACGACCCCGGAGTCGCCAGCGCCCAGACCTTCCTCGACATTCGCGGCCGGGTGACCTCGGGCGGCGAGCGCGGCCTCCTCGGACTCGCCTTCGATCCAGCCTACGCGCAGAACGGCACCTTTTACGTCTACTACACCGGCAGCGGCGGTCGCACGGTTGTCTCGCGCTTCCGGGTTTCCGCCGGTGACCCCAACCGAGCGGACCCCGGCAGCGAGCAGGTGGTTCTCACCGTGGGGCAACCCTACTCGAACCACAACGGCGGCATGATCGCCTTCGGGCCGGACGACATGCTCTACGTGGGCCTCGGCGACGGCGGCAGCGGCGGAGACCCTCAGGGCAACGGCCAGAACAAGAACACCCTTCTCGGGGCCATTCTGCGCCTCGACGTGCGCAACCAGGCCACCTACCGCGTGCCCCAGGACAACCCCTTCGTCGGGCGCGCGGGACGCGACGAGATCTGGGCCTACGGACTGCGCAACCCCTGGCGTTTCTCCTTCGACCGCGCCACCGGAGACCTCTGGGCGGGCGACGTGGGCCAGAACGCCGTCGAGGAGGTGGACATCATCACGCGCGGCGGCAACTACGGCTGGAACATTCGCGAAGGCGATCGGCCCTACGCCGGCGGCTCCTCCGCAGGCCTCACCGAGCCGGTCTACGCCTACGACCAGAGCAACGGACGCAGCGTGATCGGAGGCTACGTCTACCGCGGCAGCCGGATTCCCGGTCTGCAGGGGCTCTACGTCTACGGCGACTACACCGCCGGCGCGATCTGGAGCCTGAAGTACCGCAACGGGCGCGTGGAGTTCAACCGGCAGGTCGCCAGCGTGAACTCGCTCGTCGCCTTCGGGGAAGACGAAGCAGGCGAACTCTACGCGGTGAGCCACTCGGGTCGGATCTACCGCTTTGCGCCCAACAGCGGCTCGACCACGAGCTTCCCGCAGACCCTCTCCGCAACCGGACTCTTCCAGGACACCGCGAACCTCGTCCCGGCGCCGGGCCTGATCGAATACGACGTCGCGGCCCCGCTCTGGTCGGACAACGCGCGCAAGCGTCGGTGGATCGCCCTTCCCGGCAACGACAAGATCGTTTTCAGCCCCCAGGGCAACTGGCAGTTCCCCGTGGGTACGGTGCTCGTCAAGCACTTCGAGCTGGAAATGCGCCTGGGCGATCCCACCACGGCCCGGCGGCTCGAGACCCGCGTGCTGATTCACGAGGCGTCCGGCTGGGCCGGATACACCTACCGCTGGAACCAGGCCGGAACCGACGCGGTGCTCCTGCGCAACGGGGAGTTCGAGACCTACACCATTCAGGACGCTTCTGCGCCCGGTGGGCAGCGCAGCCAGCAGTGGTACTTCCCCAGCCGGGTGGATTGCATGAACTGCCACACCCAGGCCGCAGGCTTCGTCCTGGGGCCGCGCACGGGGCAGCTCAACAGCGACTTCGACTACCCGACCCGAACCGACAACCAGCTGCGCAGCTGGAACCATATTGGCCTCTTCACCACGAACATTGGCGATCCCAGCCAGTACCCCGCCTTTGCGGACTACAAGGACGCCAGCCTCCCCCTCGCCCACCGGGCGCGGGCCTACCTGGCGGCGAACTGCTCGGGCTGCCACCGTCCCGGCGGCCCCACGCCGCACCAAATCGATCTGCGGCACTCGGTGTCGCGGGCCGACATGAACGTGATCGGCGCCACTCCGGGCGGCGGCGACCTCGGCGTCCCCGGCGCGCAGATCGTCATGCCCGGCGACAAGACGCGCAGCGTGCTCTGGCTGCGCATGGGACGCCGCGACTTCCGCGGCATGCCCACCATTGGCTCGGCCCTCGTCGACCCCTACGGCCACGACCTGATCGGCCAGTGGATCGACGCAGGCGCCCAGTGATTCAAGCTCCCAGCACCCTTCCCAGAAGGCAACGCATGAAGATTCCTTCCCGTGGCGTTCGTGGCTTCACGGCTCTGGCCTTGGCCCTTTGCGCGGCGCCTTCCGTCGCGCAGTCGGACTGCAACCTGAGCGGTTACTGGGAGACCCGCGGCGGCGTGGTGACCCTCGAACTCGACGAGTCCGCTCTGCGCGCGCGCGGTGTCAAAGCCGGCGCCTGGCGCTCCACCGCGCGCTCGCGGCTGCGGCCCCACCTCGACACCAGCTACCGGGTCGAATACGGAGAGCGCTCGCGACTGGTCTTCGCCAGCAACCGGGGCGGGTTCTCGAGCGTGATCAGTGGCAGCCTGCGCAGCGTGGGGACGCTGGTCTTGCAGCTCCCCTCGGGGCGTGAGCTCGAAGTCGGCGACTTCGAGCTCTGCCTGGCCATGCACCACAACGGCAGCCATTTCTCGGGGAGCCTCTGCGACCGTCGGAGTACCGACCAGGAGGTCTTCGTCCTCACGGCGCGCGACGCCCGGAAGCTGGCCCGCTTCGACGGCCACGGCCAGCGCCTGGAGTGGGCGGGGATCGAGCTGCGCTTCAGCGCCCCGTGGGCCAAGGCCCAGGGAGCGCCCGAACTCGCGGGCGTCCGCGCGGGCTGGCTCCACCTCGAGGCCCCCGTGGGGCCCGCGACCGTCTTCGAGCCGGAGCG
>RFHU01000363.1 GCA_003695705.1 Planctomycetota bacterium | reverse complement strand
GCCTCGGACCGGCTCGGCCACGGGCCCGCAGGGGGGGGCTCGGCGTGGAAGGGCGGCGGGGCTCCGGGGCCGGACGGCCCGGAGGGCGCCGGCGCGGTCGGTGCGACGGGCGGCCGACCCGTCGTCGCGTCCCTGGCGTTTGCGAAGGGGGCGAAGGGGTCGACGGCGAAGGGGTCGCGGATGGCCTGTTGCAGCGGCTGGCAGGTGTAGGGATCGAGCGCGAAGGGGTCCACGCTCGCGCCGCCCGGTCCCGGCGGGTTTCCTGGATCCGCTGGCGACGGGGTCCACCCGCCGGGGGACGAGGCGCCGGCGGCAGGGGGCGGCGCGCTGGGGAAGGAGAAGGCGAAGGGGTCGGGCCGCGGCGCGCCGGCAAGGCCCGGGCTCGGGCCTGCCGCCGGGAACGGCCCCGCGGGCGCCGGAGGGGTGGGGCTTCCGGCGTCGAGGGAGCGGGGAAGGCGCCCCGACACCTGGCCCGCGCGCCGTGCGGCGCGCCGCGAGGAGAGTTCGTCGCCCGAGGGGCCGAGCAAGTCCTCCTCGGAAGGGTCCACGCGCCGGGGTCCGAAGGCCTCGGGCATGTTCCGGTAGTGCTCGTAGGTTTCGAGCAGAAGGCGCTCGATGTCCTCGATGGTTCCCTCGAAGCTGATTTCTTCGGCGCTGCGAACGCGCTCTCGCGCGGCCTCGACTTCCGCCTCGTCGATGGGATCGGGCATCTCGAGGTCTTCGAGGAAGGTGCGCAGGGCCGCCTGCTCGTCGAGGTGCCGCCGGGCGGCCTTGCAGAGCGACTCGCGCAGTTCGTCCAGGGTGAGAAAGTTCTGCGTCTCGGCGAGGGCGCGTTGCGTTCGGTCGTCGCCGGCGGTCGGCAACGCTTCGCCCACCGCCGGGGAAGCTTCGTCCGTCGCCGTCCGTGCGCCCGAGGTCGTCGGGTCCGTCGCGTGCGGGTCGCCCGGGAGCCGCGCCGCGTCGCCTGCAGAAGCCGCGGGCGCGGTCGGAGCGGGCTCTCCTTCGAGCTCGACGGTCTCGAACTCGCTGGGGTCGGTCAGCGCTTCGACTTGCGCAATGAGACGTCGCGCGCGGGCCTCGCGCTCGCTGGGAGCCGTCCTGGGGGGGGGCGCCCGCCCGGCCTCCTCCTCCGTGGGCTCGGCGGAAGGGCGCGCGGCCTCCTCCGCTACGCGGGGGCGGACCTTCCGGCCCGGAGGCGCCGCGGCGCTGCCCTTCGGGGCGGAGGGTGCCTCCGTCGTGGGGGGGTCTCCCACCACCGCGCGCTGCAGGAGCTCTTGGATCAGCGCCTTGCCGAGGCGGCCCCGGCGACGGCGCGCATCGAGGGCCCGCCGGCGGTCGGGGTCCTCGGCGAGGAGCGCCTCGGCGCGCCGAAAGATCTCTGCGAGGTCGTTCTTGTCGATGACCCCGTTGATCTTGCGCCCCGTCTTGCCTTGGTGCGGTCCAATCTTGGCCAAGGAACCCCCGGTCGGGGCGATGGTACCGCGCTCCGGCGCTTCCTGCCATGCGACGGGTGCAGGAAAGGGGGTGCCCTCGCCGGGACGCGTCGCCCGCGGTCTGCTGGGTCCCGGCGCCTCGCGGCGCGTCCGGGCGAGGCACGAGGGGGCACGGAGCGGTCGGGGACCCCGCCGCCGTTGCCCTGCCGTCCCGAGGCGGAGGCGGTCAGCCCGCGAGAAGGCTGGCGAGGACGGAGAGGACCTCTTCGATGGCCGCGGCGTCCACGAAGGGACCCGCGCTGGCCCGGAGCGTTCCCCCGGGCGCGGTGCCCAGGCGGCGGTGCGCCCGTGGCGCGCAGTGCAGCCCCGCGCGCACGGCGACGCCGTGGTGGTCGAGCACCGCCGCGAGTTCTTGCACGTCCCAGCCCTCGGCGACGAAGGACACCACGGGGAGGTCTTCCTCGCCGCCCGAGCAGACGCGGACGCCGGGGAGCTCTGCGAGCCCGGCGCGCAGGGCGTTGCCCGCCGCGCGTGCGCGCGCGGCGAGGGTGGCGGGGCCTTCCGCGCGCAGCCAGTCGACCGCCGCCCCGAGAGCGGCGAAACCTACGGCGTTGGGGGTCCCCGCCTCGAGGGCACCGGGGAGGGCGCTCGGCGGTTCTTCCCGCTCGCTCTGGCTGCCCGTGCCCCCGACCCGCAGCGGGGGAAGCTCGATCCCCGTGCGCACCCAGAGCCCCCCGGTGCCCGGCGGCCCGAGGAGGGCCTTGTGCCCGGAGAAGGCGAGCACGTCCACCGCGTCGAGCGGCACGGGGACGGCCCCCACGGTCTGGGCGCCGTCGACGAGGACGCGCGCGCCCGCGGCGCGGGCGCGCGCGGCGATGCCCACGAGGTCCTGCAGGGCCCCGGTCACGTTCGAGCCGTGGCCGACGACCACGAGGGCGCAGGGGCCTGCGCGCAGCCGGGCCTCGAGGTCGTCGAGGTCCCAGCGCAGGGCGTCGTCGCTGCGCACCTCCTCCACCACGACCCCTCGCTCGCGGGCGAGGACGGACAGGGGGCGGAGCACGCTGTTGTGCGCCTCGGGCCCCACGAGCGCCCGCGCCCCCACGGGCAGGAGGCCGCGCAAGGCGACGTTCAGGCCTTCGGTGGCGCCCGAGGTGAGGGCGAGGCGGGCGGCGTCGGGGACGCCGAGGAGCAGGGCCAGGCCCTGCCGCGTGCGCTCCACGGCGTCGGAGGCCCGCCGGGCGAGGGCGTGCGCCCCTCGCCCGGGGTTTCCCGCGTCTTCGCGAAGAAAACGAGCCGCCTCCTCGGCGACGCCCGGAGCCTTGGGAAACGCGCTGGCGGCGTGGTCGAGGTAGATCAAGGGACCTCCGCGGGAAGGGGCGCAGGCGAAGCGGCGCGGACCGGGCTCCGAATCCTATCCGGAAACGCGGCCTCCCGAGCGGGCGCTGCAGCGTTCGTCGTTCCGCCGCCGCGCGGCAACGGCGGACGCGGTCCGATCCCTTCGCGGGCGCCGCTCGCCGGAGGCGCCCCGGCGAGCCCTTTGGAGCACGCGCTCGGCGCGCGGGGTAGACTCGGCGCCGTGCGGGTTCCCCTCAAACGCTTCTGGGTGGTGGTCAAGCCTTTCAAGCTGCCGGCGGTGCTCGAGGCCCTCGAGGGCTTTCGCGTGGGCGGACTGCTCGTCTCCGAGTGCCGCGGCTACGGGCGGCAGAAGGGACACCTCGAGCTCTACGAAGGCAGCGAGTACCAGATCACCTTCCTCCCCAAAGCACGGATCGAGTTCCTCGCCTCGGCCTTCGAGGCGGACGCCATCGTCGAGGCCGTCCGCAGCGCGGCCGCCACGGGGCGCATCGGCGACGGGAAGATCTTCCTTTCCGACGTGCGCCGGTGCGAAGGCTGGGAAGGAGCGTGAGCCCGGACTCCCAGAGCGAGGAGCCGTCGGACGAGGCCGCGGGCTCGCCCGGGGCGGCGGCGCCGACGGGCGGCGCGACGCGGCCGCTCGAAGCGCGCGCGCCCGCAGCCCGTGCGACGCCCTCCGGCCCCGCCCTTGGGAGCGCGAACGGGCAGGCTTCTGCGGCCCCCGCCCTCGGCGGGGAGGGGAGAGACGCCGGCGGGGCGCCGGCTGCTCCGTGGGAGGTGCGGCCCATTCGCCTCTACGGCCTCTCGCCCGCCGGGGAGCTTCCCCGCCGCCCGCGCCCCTGCTGCGCGGCCTTCTGCGCGGCCTTGCTCGTGGGGTGCCTCGGCGCGCTCGCCCGTGCGCGCTTCGCCGTGGAGCAATGGTTGACGAGCCGCGGGGTCTCCGCGCGCCTCCCCTGGCTGCGCCCCGAACTCTGGCCGCTGGGGGCGGCCCTCCTCCTCGGGCTCCTCGCGGCGCTCGGCTTCTCCCGGTGGCGGCGGTCGAGGGCGCACGCCGCGCGCGCCGTCCTCTACGCCGACGCCGTCGAGATCCGGAGGGGAAAGCAGTCCGTGCGCCTGGAGGTCCGCGACCTCGTGGGCTACCGCCTCCCCGGCTCCGAGACGGTCTTGCTGCGGGTGCGCGCCCCCCGCCGCTCCTGGGAGGTCCTCCCCGCGCCGAACCCCGTGGTGCGGGCCCTGGTCGTCGACTGGCTCGAGGGCCACGGGATCGAACGCTTCGACGGCTGACCGCGGGCGCGGTCCGCTGCGGCGGGGTCAGGCCGTAGGGACGTGGCGCTCGCCCCGGGGGGGAGCTCCGGGGCGCGGTGGAGGAGGGTGCGGCAAGGCTTGCGCTGCCGGCGGGGTACGCTCCGATGGGG
>RFHU01000362.1 GCA_003695705.1 Planctomycetota bacterium | reverse complement strand
CCGCAGGAGCGGGCCACGGCGTCGGCGGTCGCGGCCAGCTCGTGGCGGCTCCACACCGCGGGGTCCACCGCCTCGCCGCGCAGGCGGGCCGCGTAGGCGCGCTCGCTCTCGGGCATGCCGCCCGTGGTCGAGCCCAGGGCCAGCGCGCGACGCGCGGGCGGCGCGCGCAGGTCCGCGACCGCCAGGGCCTCGTGAGCGGCGGGCAGCGCCAGGCGAAGACACCGCGGCGTCTCGGCGGGTCCGCCCTCGGCGGCCGGCGCCACGGCGAGGGGTGGGAGCTCGCTGCGCGGCAGGCTCCAGTTCGCGGGCCGGCGCAAGGCCCGCCCGCCTGCGCGGAGGGCCCTCGCGGTGGCGGGGGCGCCCGCGCCGAGGGCAGTGGAGAGCCCGAGCCCCGTGACGACGACGCGCGTCACGCGGAGCTCCTCAGGCGGTCGCCGAGCCGCCGCCAGGGGTCCGCCGCGGCGAGCAAGTCCTCGAGCGGGCAGAGCCCCCCCGGTTCGGGGGCGAGGACGGCGAGGGCGGCGCGGGCCCCGGGCGAGCGCGCGCCGGCGCGGGCGCCTCCTGCGCCCACGGCGTCGGCCACCGCCGCCAGGGCGAGGGGCGCTTCGCCCCCCCAGACGAAGGCGGCGCCCTCCTCGAGGGCGGCGCCCTCGGCACCGGGCGGGACCGAGAGGCAGAGGGTGGGGCCGCGCAGCCGGAAGCGAATGGCCACTTCGCCCAGGCAGGTGCTGGGGAGGGTGTAGGGGAAGAGGGCGGGGCGCAGGTCGCGGTCGGTCCGGAGGCTCTCGGCGAAGGCTAGGTCGGTCTCCAGGCTGCCCCAGGTGCTCGCGAGCACGAGGGCGGCCTCGTCGGGCTCGGGGACGAGCGCGAGGCCCGCCGCCTCGGCGACGGTGAGGAGGAGCTTGGCGCGCAAGGGCAGCCGCCGGTAGCCGGCGCAAGGGGAATCGAAGAGGGCGCGCCAGGAGGGGGGGCGCTCCGGGCGCAGCTCGGGCCGGCAAAGGCCCCGGCTGGAGACGAGCCCCTCCGCGTCGAAGACGGCCGCCGCGGCGATCCAGAGGGGAGCCCGGCCCTCGGGCGGGGTTGCGGCGGCTCCGCCCGCCGCCTCCTGCGAGGGGGGGACGGTCACGGGACCTCCCAGAGCACGGCAGCGTTCAGCCCGCCGAAGCCCGCCGAGACCTTCAGTGCGCAGCGGGCGCGCGCAAGCCGGACGGAACCGCGTGCGAGGCGCAGCCCGGGAGCGACGTCGGGCTCGGCGAGGCCCGCGTTGCCGGGTACTTCGCCGCGCCGCAGCGCCTCGACGGCGAGGAGGCTCTCGAGGAGCCCGGCGGCGCCGAGGGTGTGGCCGGTCTGCGCCTTGGTCCCCCAGGCGGGCGGGCCGGCGTCGCCGAACAGGCGCGCGAGGCCCAGGGCCTCGCTGGCGTCGCCGTAGGGCGTCCCCGTGCCGTGCACGTGGACGAGGTCCACGTCGCCGGGAGCGCGGTCGGCCCGCGCGAGGGCGCGCTTCGCGGCGAGGGTCAGCCCGCGCCCCTCCCGGCAGGGGCCGGTGACGTGGTTGGCGTCGTTGCTCGCGCCCCAGCCGAGGAGCTGCGGTCCGGGGGCGTCGGCGGCGAGGAGGAGGGCGACGGCGGCTTCGCCGAGGGAGAGACCGCGGCGGCTCCGGTCGAAGGGGCGGCAGGGATCGGGGTCCAAGGCGAGCAGGGCGTCGAAGCCGCGCACGACGAAGCCCGTGAGGATGTCCACGCCCACGACGAGGACGCGCTCCGCGCGCCCGGCGACGACCCAGCGCCCGGCGAGGGCCAGCGCGTCGAGCCCCGAGGAGCAAGCGGTGCTCACCGCGCCGACGGGTCCCGAGAGGCCGAGCGCCGCGGCAAGGGCGCGGGCGAGGCGCCAGGGCGCCCCCAGGCCCGGCGCCGCGCCCGCGGGGGCCGCGGCGTCGACGCCGCTCAGGTCCGCCTTGGTGCTGGCGAGCACCAGCGCGGTGCCCTCGCGGGGTGCCGCGCCCAGGGCCTTCTGAGCGGCGGCGCGCGCGGCGGAGAAGGGTTCGCACGGGAGGCCCCAGGGGAGTTCGGCGAGGACCCCGGCCGGGCAGGCGTCGCCGGCGAGGCGTCGCGGCGGGCGCAGGCGGCTCTCGCCGGCGAAGACGCCTTCGACGAGGGGCTCGACGCCCGCGCCAAAAGCGCTCAGCACTCCGGCGGAGACGAGGCCGACCCTCCTCACGGTTCCGCGAGCGCTCCTTCCCAGCGCGCCAGCCACTCTTCGTAGAAGCGGGGCCGGGTGAGGACGAGGGTCCCGTCGAGGTCGGTGAAGGCCTGCACGGTGCGGCCGCTGGCCAAGAAACGCTCCCCCGCCCGCACCTCGTAGCCGAAGGAGATCCGCGCGGCCGCCTCGGGGTAGAGCCGGGCCGTGACCGTGAGCACGTCGCCGAAGCGCGCCGGGGCGCGGTAGTCGACCGAGGCGTGCACGAGGGGGACGACGTAGCCCGCCCTGCGGACGTCCTCGTAGGTGAGGCCGTAACGGCGACCGAAGGCGTCGCGCGCCGCCTCGAAGTAGGCCAGGTAGTGGCCGTGCCAGACGACCGCCAGCGCGTCCACTTCCTGGAAGCGCACGCGGACCTCCGCGTGCGCCGTGAGGCAAGGCCCCGTGAGCTCGGGCCAGCGGCGCCGCCCGCGGTCCGGGTTCACCCCGCGGTCCCCACGTGGAAGCTGAGGGCGCCTTCGGCGAGAGGGAGCGGGTCGTCGCCCGCGGCCACTCCGTGCACGCGCACCAGGGGGAGGGCTGCGCGCTCGAGCCGCACCGAGAAGCGCAGGACCTCCCCCGGGCGCGGCCGGCGCCGCACGACGAAGTCGCGCAGCCCGACGAAGAGGGGCGGTGCGGCGCGCGCGTCCGCCCGCACGAGGAGGGCAGCGGTCTGGGCGAGGCCTTCGATGAGAGCGCCTTCCCAGCGGTCCTCCTCGGTCGCAACGCGAAGGGCGTCGGCCTCGTCCGCCGAGCGGGAGAGGACGCGGTCGATGGCCAGGGCCGGAGGGCGGTGGGGGAGGAGGTCTGCGGGGTCGAGGCCGGCGGTCAAACCGCCCCCTCGAGCTCCTCGAGGCGGCGTTCGACCCGCTCGTAGATGTCTTCGAGGGTGCGGATGGAGCGCGCCTCCGCCTCGGGAATGCGCAGGGAGAAGGCCTTCTCGATGGCGACCACCAGGTCGACGCCGTCGAGGCTGTCGAGACCGAGTTCCGCCAGCGGCGCCTCCGGCTTCAACTGCTCGGCTTCGACCTCGAACTCGTCGCGGAGGATCTCGTCGACGGTCGCGGCGACGTGCTCGCGGCGGGTGCGCTCTTTGCCCATGTCCCTCGCTGCCCCTGGCGTCCCGACCCGGGAGCCGATTCTACCCTCCGAGGGGGTTCGCCTGCCCTCCGAAGGTCGCGCGTCCGCGGGGCGCTATTCAGCGCCCCCGCCGAGGCGGGCAAGCAGCTCCTCGCAAGCCCGTCGGTCGGCGGGGAAGGCGGGGCGACCGCGGAGGGCCGCGCGCAACAGGCGCCGCGCACGACCGGAGCGTCCGCGACGGGCGTTGGCCACGCCGAGCAGGCGGAGGGCGTCGGGGTCGCCGGGGTTCAGCGCGAGGGCCTCCTCGAGCTGCGCGACGTGGGCCTCGGGGGCTTCGCGCGCGGCGGCGATGAGCGCGCGCGCGCGTTCGAGGCGGGCCGGGGCGTCGCTCGCGAGGAGGGGGTCGGCGGGGATGGGCGGGGCGACCTCCTCGCCGAAGGCGTCGATGCGGTAGGCGTCGTAGCGGCCGAGGGGATAGGGACCGCGGGACACCCAGAGGATGCCGGCGGTCACGTCGCACACGACCGAGTGGGTGGCGATGAGCGCGTTCAGGGCCCCGCGATGCCCGAGGGCGAGGGGCCCGCCCCCCACGTCTCGGCGGTCGCGGAGGATCCGGGCCACGAGGGGCGGGTCGAGGCGGCCGCGGGCCGCGTGGACCAGCTCTTCGAGGCGCTCGCGCCGTCGCGAAGTGGTGCCCTCGCGGAGCTGTTCGAGGTTTCCGGGTTCCCGCAAGAAGCCGGGCGCCTCGAAGTGGTTGGTCTGGAAGAGGAGATCCCCCTTCTCGAAGCCGCGCACCTCGGCGCGCGCGGGGGTCTTCTCGACCACGACGGCGTCTCCCGTCTCGCCGCTGGCCACGAGGTAGGAGTCGCTCACGAAGACCTGCGCTCTCCGGATGCGCTCCACGGCTTCCTCGATGGTTCCGCAGTACTGGAGGACTTCGCGGACGAGGAGGGAGACGGGCTCGCCGATGCGGGCGCGATCGCTCGAATGCGCGCCGTTGATGGAGCAGTAGAGGCGACGCTCGTTCAGCCCGGTGACGGCGCCGGCCATGCCGGGCCAGCTCACCGAGAGGAACGAATACCCCTGCTCGGGCCGGTAGAGGCCAATGATCTTGTTGCGGTCGAAGTGGCGGCCGGCTTCGAAGTCGAAGTTGCGGCCTACCAGCAGGTGTCCCGAGCGGGTCTCGGGTCCGCGGGCGGCGAAGGCGCTGCAGCCGACGACCGGGCGATCCCACACCCAGTGCGAAATGTCGTGGGCGGCGTGGTAGTTGAGAATGCGGTGGTAGCGGGGCCCCAGCTCGGGGAAGGGGTCGGGGGCGCCGAGGCTCAGGCCGTGGATCTCCCGCTGGTATTCCTCGGGGACGAAGTCGGGAAGGCTGCGGTTGTTGACGAGCACCAGCGTGGCGACGCCCCAGAAGGAGAGGGACGAGGGGAAGAAGCGGCGCACGGTCTCGATGAGGCTGCGCTCCTGCTCCTCGAAGAGTTCCGCGGTGAGGCGTGCGTTGCTGTAGCCGATGGAGAAGGGGTCGCCCTCGAGGTAGAGGAGCGAAGCGCCTTCGCGGCGGAGGAACCAGCTCTTCCCCACCCGCCGGCGCCCCCGGGCGTCGACGATCCGAACGGCGTCGAGGATGGCGGGGCGTCCCTCCAGCGGCGGTGGGGTGGCGAAGCAGCTCCAGAGAAAGGCGGCGCTTCCCAGCAAGAGCGCGGCGGAGCCGACGGCCAGCCGCCGCAGCCAGCGGCGAAGCCGTCCGGGAAGGGCGGCACCGGCAAGCCGGTGGGAAGGATCCTCGCAATCGCCCTGTTGGGCTCGCTCCTCCCCGCTTCGCTGGGTTTGCTCCGCCATGCGCTCATGATAGAGCGCCGGCGAAGCGGTGCGAGGAGCAACGACGCTGCTGCCGTCGCTTTACTTCGCGGAGGGAAGGCGAAAGCGGAAGCCGTCCAAAGGATCGGGCACCTCGACGCGGGCTGCGGCGTACGCCGAGAGCGCCAAGCCGACGGCGAGGAGGAGGCAAACCACCGCCACGGGAGCAAGCAGCTTTCGCGCTCCCCCCGAGGCGACGGGGAGCGGGGTTCGCCTGGGAACGGGGGGAAAGGCGGTCGGAACCTGGCCCCGTTCCAGAGCGCTGAAGTCGGAGAGGAGCTCGAGGGCGTCGGTGTAGCGACGCTTGGGGTCCGGTCCGCGGAGTTTTTCCACGAGGCGCACCACGACCTCGGGGACCCCTTCCAGGCGCAGCGGGGCGAGGGCCCGTTCCAGGTAGGCTTGGGCGTCGAGGTGGGCGGGAGGAGCGACTCCGGTCAGCGCCGCTTCGGCGGCCACCCCCAGGGCGAACATGTCCGAGGTCGGCTCCGTCTTGCCCGTGTCGAGGAGCTCGGGCGAGGCATATCCCGGAGCGGCGAGAATGGGTTCGACGTCGCACAGCCCCGCGTAAGCGGCAGCGATTCGGCCCAAGCCCGCCCCGCACAGGAGCACCCCCGTGGGCTCGAGGCGGATGGAGTCGAGACATACCTGCCCATGCACGAGGCCGCGGCTGTGCAGGGCCTGCAGAGCCAGACCGACCTCACCGATCAGGGCCAGCACCTGTTCGGGGGTCATGGGCCCTTCCGCGAGGACTTCCCGGAGGGTGAGTCCGAAGGGCGGCGGAAACGCGGCGTAGAAGGCTTCCCGAGTCTTTCCGTACCCCACGCATGGTTCGAGCTGAGGGGCTCCCACGTTCAGGGTTGCCTTGGCGCGGACCGCGAGAGCCCCGAACTCCTCGGCATGGGGGCCGAAGAGGGGGAACACGCGCAGGAGGACCGGATCGTTCGTGAGTTGGTGCTGTCCCAGATAGCGGCGCTCGCCCCTCTGAACGTCGAGCAGGTGGGTAACCTCGAAGCTTCCCAGCGTGCAGCCCACGAAGGGGTCGCCGGTCGCCCGCTGGGCTCGATGCTTGAGGAGGGAGAACGCGGCCTGCTCCTCGCGTCGTGTGCGCCGACGCCGCAGCCGTCGCCCTTCCAGGAGGCGACCCGAGGCCAGGGCTGCGCTCGCAGCTTGCAGGAGACCTTCTCGCGAAAGGACGAGGTCCTCGTCCGGAAGCGCCTCGGCCATGGTCGGGGTCTCGGGCGTCGCCGGGACTTCCTCTTGCGTCGCGAGGGGAGAGCGGTCCACCAGGGGGAGATCCTCGTGGGACTCGTCGAGGGAAGCCCCGCTTTCGTCGCTCTCGCGCGCGTGATCCATGAGCAGGCGCGTGAAGCTGACGGACACCTCGCGCGGGCCCACGTCCTCAGGGCTCAGGCGAGACAAAACGAAGGTCCCTCCGCTGAGGACGAGGAGGCGTCGGATGGCGCTGGCCCCACGAGAACCGTCGTCGCAGCGAGCGGAGTGGGGGAGTCCGCGGCAGAAGCGAATGGATCCCGACAGGCCCTCGCCCTGCACTTCGAGCAGGCCCGTCTTTTCGTTGAACTCGATGGTCTGGAGGATTTCGGTCAGCGGAAGTTCGCTGAAGGTCCCGTGCAGGCCGGTCGTCGGCTTGGGCGTCGGGCGGCTCGGCTGGAGGAGATCCCGCAGGACGCGCTCGCAGCGGTCTGCGTTGGGACGCTGCTCGGGCTTCCAGGAGAGAAGGGAGGCCACCAGTTCGGCCAGCTCCTGGGGTAGCTCGGCGCGAAAGGCGCGGGGATCGAAGACTTCGTTCTTGGACGAGAGCAGGCGCGAGACGAACTCGAGCAAGCTCTCCTTGGGGGACGGAACCAACGGGGGACGGCCCGTGAGCGCGAAGTGCAGGATGGCACCCAGCGCGTAGAAGTCCGTGGCGGGACCGATGCCCTGCTTGCTGCCGGCCTGCTCGGGGGCCATGTAGGTCGGCGTACCGATCAGGGCTCCTTGGCGCGTCATGTCGGTGTCGCCGTCGGAGGTGAGGATCTTGGCGATGCCGAAGTCGATGAGCTTCGCGACGCCCTCGGAGGTGAGGAGCACGTTGGCTGGCTTGAGGTCGCGATGCACCGCCCCTGCGGCATGGACCGCCCGCAGGGCCGAGACGAGGCCCAGGGCCATTTCGACGGTTTCGGAGACCGAGAGAGGACCGGTGCGGGTCACGCGGTCCTCGAGACTGTTCCCGTCGACCAGCTCTTGGACGATGAAGTAGAGTTCCGCGTCCGGGTCGAAATCGCAATCAAGGACGCGGACGATGTTCGGGTGACTGAGCTGAGCGGCGAGGGTGGCCTCGAGCTTGAAGCGATCCAGCCGACGACGCTTGTGCGTGACCTTGAGCGCCACTTCGTTGCCCAAGCGCAGGTGAATGGCTCTGTAAACGCGACCTCCCCCGCCTTCGCCCAGAGTGCCCGTCACCAGGCAGGGACCAATGGTTCGGCCGACGAGGGAACTCGCCTCCTTCTCGGCGGCGGCTTCCTTCTTTGCGGGAGGGCCGAAGCTTCCCTCTACCCGATCCCGGGTCGGGTCGCGAGTGGCGAGGTCTTGGGAGGAGTCCCGCTGAGGGGAGGTCATCGGGTGGCCTTTCGGGAACGCCGCCGAGGGCGATCGCGGCTCTTCTGGAGCAGACGCAGCGCCGCTTCGCGTTCGGTCCGGTTCAAGCGTCCGTCCCCATCGGCGTCGAAGTGCTGGGTGAGCATTTCGAGGGTCAGCTCCGAGCGTCGTGTCCTGAGCGCTTCCCGAGCCTTACGTCGTTCCGCACCGGTGAGCTTGCCGTCGCCGTCCGCGTCGAAGCGGGCGAGCAGAAACTCGCTCATGCGAAAAGAGAGCCACGCCTTCGCGTTGCTGCGCAAGGGAACCAGGCGGAGCCGGACTCGGGGACCCTGGAGCTGGTCTGCGTCGAGCACGACCCGCGCGGGCTCGTAGCCGGAGAGGCTGACGCTCACGGTGCGCCGCCCGACGAGGGGCGCGCCGAGGACCGTCGGAGTCCGCTCGGCGCGTTCTTCGCCCAAGGCGGAGACGGTCGCCCCCCGTGGCGTCGTCTCCACGGAGACGGGGAACTCGGCGCGAGCGAGGAGCGAGCGCCAGCCGGAGTGTTCTTCTCGAATCCGACGGGCGAGCTGCCAGGCCCCGTCGAGGTCGCCCTGGGTGCGCAACTCCTCGAGTCGACGCAGCGCGCGCTGCAGTTTCGTTCGCTCGGACTCGATCCGTTCCTTCAACTCCTCGAGGGGAACGCGGAGCGCGTCCGTCTCGGCCTCGACCTGGGCGATGGCTTCGAGGAGGGCGGGCAGGTCCTCGGCCCGTCGCCAGGCGAAGACCCCCTCTTGCTGGAGGTCCCGGAACCGCTCTGCGTCGCGGACCAGGGCTTCGACTCGCTCCTGGTGGCCGCGCACGACGGCCGCGGCGCGGCCCCAGCGCGGACCTTCGACCGCAAGGCGTTCTCGGAGGGCTTCGGGCGCGATGTCCCCGCCATGCAGCGCGCGGCGCGCCGCATCCGCTTGGCCGGCGTAGGCGCGCAAGAAGAGGAGTTGCTCGACTTGCAGGAAGGTGGCGCCGGCAAGGAGCGAGGCGAGGAGGATCAAGGCGACCGCAGCGACTTTCGGCCCCCGGCCGAGACCCGCCAGGCGCAGGATGCGCGCTCGGTCCTCCGGCGCGGAGACGACGGTCAGCAGGCGACGGGCCAGTCGGCGGGCGTCCGCGCGGCGACCGAACTTGAGGAAGGCCTCGACCACTCGGGTTCCCACGCGAGCCGCCCGTTCTCCGTCTCCGAGTTGCACCACGAGTTCGAGCAGGTGCTCGAGCAAGTCGAGGCGTGGGTCCTGCTGAATGGCGAGCTCCAGCGCTCGGCGTGCGCGCTGCGGAAGTCCGAGCTGCAAGAGGCGCTGGACCAGCTCCTCGGTGTGTTGCACGGAGCTTCCCGGGGCCGACTTCCACCACGCCTGCACGCGACCCTGCAAGGCGTCGAGGTGTCCCGGAGCGAGCTGCAAGGCGTAGGAGAATTGCTGCACGGCCTCTTCGAGCCGGTTGGCTTCGAGGAAGGCGTTCCCCAACCAAGCCGCCACGCGAGCTGCGTCGCGAGGCTTCCCCAGGCGCGCGTAGGCGGCGGAAAGATGCAGCCGGCGAGCGACTTCGCAGGGAGAATTCGCCAGTGTCTCTTCGACGAGGACCGCGCGGGCGGCCTCCCCCTGGGGGTCGCGCTGCGGGCGTTCCAAGCGGACGATCCCGTGGGCGTGCAGCTCGCCGAGTTCGGCGGCCAGGGCGGCCTCGCCCCAGCGCAGGGAGGTGCACAACTCCAGCGCCGTGGTCTGGGGGCGGCTTTGGAGTCGAGAGAGGAGCGCGGCGGTTCGCCTGCGGGGGTCGTCCGCGAGGAGGGCCTGGGAGCGTGCCGGGTCGACGAGCAGCACCCGCGTTCCGAGGCCCGGCATCAGGCGCCGCAGCGGCTTGAGGCGAGGGAGGCGGCTGCGGAGGAGTTCCACGAAGGTGTGCGCGGACTCGACCTTGAGCAGCGTCCGTTGCTGGCGAAGGAGCTCGGACGCGTGGGGAAACGAGCGACGAGCGGCTTCGAAGCCGGGGGATTCCCAAAAGAGCGATCCAAGGAAGGCGTCGGCCAGCAAGTCGACGGCGCCGCGCAGGATGGCCTCGTCGCTGAAGCCGAGTTGTTCGAGGGCGTGCAGCTCGTCGCTCGTGTGTTCGAAGGCTTCTTCGAACTCCTCCGGATCGAGGGCCTGGGAGGCGAAGGCTCCCTTGAGGGAAACGTCGGAGAAGGTGGCCACGAAGGTGAGGGAGCCCTTCTCGAAGAGGAAGGCGCGGTCGCGGGTCCCGTCGCTGAGGACCGCGTAGGAGGCGTGCTGGGGCTGGGCGAGGAACTCGATGAGCCGCTCGCAAGCGGCCAGCGTGAAGGCGCCGCTGAGGGAGTCGCTCACCGGCGGCCTCGCCGGTCCCTGCGCTCGACGGGGAGGGAGGCGCGGCTCACGGCTCGTAGATGGCCTCGGGTTGGGTGAGGGTCCCGGTGTTTATGCTGAGCGTGGCCAGGGACTCGTCGTAGTGGATGCCGTCGTCCTCGCCCGCACGCACGCCGCCGGCCACGATGGCGCCGAGGAGATGCACGTCTTCGCTCGCCAAGAAACCTCCGTCCGGAACGTAGAAGACACCGGAGACGTTGTTGTAGCCGATGAACTCGACGGCGCGGTTGCTGGTGCTGTCGCTCTGGTACTGGATCAACTCGGGATCGGCCGCGTCGGCGGGCAAGGGGCGGGGGTTCCCGCCGTTGCCTCCGTCCACGAAGAAGTCGCAACGTTCCTCCACCCGCAGTCCTCCGGGGTTGAAGAACCGGACCGTGGGGCCTTCTGCCTTGCCCGGTCGCTCGAGGTAGATGTTCCCTCCCGAGCGGACGTGGAAGCTGCGGTTCCCCGAGTCGAGCAGGTAGATCTCGACTTCGTCGCCGCTCGCGCCTCCGATGATCAAGTCGGCGTCGATCTTCAGATCGCGGAAGACGTACTTCCCCGGCGGCAGCTTTACGTTCTGGCCTTGCGTGTGGAAGTGTCCGCCGTAGGGGATCCCGAGGGCGGCGTTGTTCGTGTCGGCGGGCGGAGGCACGTTCCACTTGGGCGCGGGCATGCTCGGGGGCTGCGGCAAAGGGGTGGTGTCGCCGGTGATGTTCGACCCTGAGCCAACGCTCACGCTCCCCGTGGGGCCTGGCCTTGCGTCCCCTTTGATGACGGAATTCGCGCCGAGGGCCACGTCGCCGGCGCAGGCGACGTGTCCGTGCTCTCCCTTGGGGGCGGTGTTCTGGTAGTCGCCGACGTTGGAGTCGTAGCTGTCGACGGTGGTCCTGCCCGCAGTGAGGCGGATGCCGCGGGTGCTGTAGATGGCCCGCTGGAAGGGGCGAACGCCCTGCGGCGCGAGTACGGCGGCCAGGGTTCGAATCCGCCCGTCCGCCACGCCCTTGGCGAGCACGCGTTGACGGCCCACGTTCTGCCCCGCCGGAAGGGCCGCCACCCGGACCTCGAAGCTGCCGCTGGGAAGGGAGCGAAGGACCGAGTCGGGCGAAAAGTCCACGAAGCCGTCCCCGTCCGCGTCCGTACCCGTCTGTGGGCCGTAGGACCCCGAGGAAATGCTCCCCGTGAGGTCGCCCGAACCTCCCGCCGAGACGGAATTCGCAGCGGCCCAGAGACCGGCCAGGGCGGCATAGCGCGCTCGTTCCGTGGAGACCGCTTCCAACGAGGCGCTCGACTGGCGCCGGGAAGCCTGCAGGACGCCGTAGATCAAGGCGAGGGACACCAGGGTCATGAGGAGGACGAAGACCAGGCTGCTGCCTCGCTCCGCGGTCTGCGGCGGCGAGGCGGGGTGCAGGGTGGAGTTCCGGGAGTCGGTCACGGGGATCCTCCGGTCGAAGCGCTCAGTTGGTCCCGTCCTGAACGGCGTTCTGGAGCCAGATCGTTCGCTGCGCGGTAACCTTGATGTCCTGACCTTGGGCGTCCTTCTGCACGACGACCACCTGAATCTGCAACTCGTCGGGCGGGACGAGGGTAAAGCGCAAGTCCGAAACGCCGCGGGCGAGGGACAGGGTTCCGCCGGGGGAGCGGCGCTCGATGCGACCGTCGGCGGTCAGCGCGAGTTCGTGGAAGAGTCCGCTGGCGCGTGGCGGATCGAGGAGGATGAGGTCGTTGCTTTCGTCGTAGCCGACGACGCGCCGATACTTGAGCGAAGTGACCGCCAGCGGGAGGTCCGGGTCGAGGTCGCTGGGGGTCAGGTTGGCGACGCGGAGTTCGGCGGCCAGGCGGTCGAGGACTTCTCTGGAGCGAGAAGTGGCCCGTTCCCAGGCGGCCGCGTCGCCCGCGTGTTCTTGCACCACCAAGAGCATGCCCAAGGCCACGCCCGCGAGAACGGCTCCAATGGCGGCCGCGACGACGACTTCGACCAGGGTGTGTCCGCGCTTCCGCTGCATCAGTGCTTCGCCACCAGAGTTTCCAGACGCACTTCGAGGTCCTTGCCGAGGTCCGAACGCCAGAGGACCGACACCTCCACGCGTCGCAAGTCCGGGGTTCCGGTTTCGCTCACGGTGACCAACCCCGGCGCCGTGCGTCCCCCGCCGGCCCGCAGGCGCTCGGCGACGTTTCCCGAGGGGAGTTCGCCGGTGATGGTGAAGGTCTCTCCGTTGCGCGCCAGCAGGGTGTCCCACGGTTCGCCCAGCACCAATTCGAGGCGACTGGCGGCGGCTTGGTAGGCGAGGATTCGTTCGCGCGAGACCTGGTCCAGGCGGCTGCTGCTGTGAACGATGCTGGCCAGCGCGAGGAGGACGGTCGCGAGGACACCCATGGCAAAGAGGACTTCGAGGAGGCTGAAGCCGACCGCCCGTCGGGTCACTCGTCTCCCTCCTCGTCGGGGTCGATGCCGAAGGCGCGGCGCCAGTAGCCCACGTTTGGAGGTCCGGGCTTGCCCGCCAGCGTCGAGAGCGCCCAGTGCGCGGCTTCGCGAACCGGCGCGGAGACCCGGCGGGAGCGGAGCGCCTCGATCAAGACCGGCGCCGCCTCGCGGCGGCGGTGGTTGGCCAGCAAGCGACAAGCGGCCACGGAGAAGGCTTCGGCCTCGCGCGAGAAGTCCTCTCGTTCGAGGAGCTCCTGCAGGCAGTCCGCCGCCAGGGCGCCGATGCGGGGAAGGCGGAGGACCCTGAGCGCTTCCAGCGCGGCGAGCGCAGGTGCTCCGGCGTCGCCTCCGTCGAGGACTTCCTCGAGCCGGCCCGCGAGCTCCTCGTAGCGGTCCCACACCCTTCGAGCGCCTTCCCAGTAGCGCCGGAACCCAACGAGGGAGCTCTCCTCGGCGCCGGTCACCGCGTCGAGAACACTCAACAGGAGCGCTTCTTCGCCCGTAGCGGATTCCAGGAGCGGGTCCACACAGTCGGGCGTTCCCCAGCGCCGCAGGGCCTGGAGGGCCAGCGTGCGGAGGGAGCGGTCGGAGGCCGGGTCCCTCCACAAAACCACCAGACTTGCGGTGAGGTCGGCGCGCCGGTGCGCCTCCTCGAAGACCTCCTCCCGGACGAGCAGGCGGAGCGCCGCCCTGCGCAGGGGACCGTGCTCGTCGAGCAAAGAGCGCAGCTTGGGGAGGCCGGTCCTGCCTTGCAGGCGGGCGAAGGCTTCGAGGGCTGCTTCCGCTCTGCGGAGGGAGAGGTCGGAGGCGTCGCCCGCCGCTGCGGCGTCGATGAGGGAGAGCAGGCGCCGGTTCAGGCCGGGTAGGGGACGACGCCGGGCGATGGTCACCAGACTGCGGACCGCCTGGCGGCGCACGTCCGGCTCGGGATCGGCGAAGAGCCGCGCGATCTCCTCCACGCTGTCTTCGCGGCCCAGAGCGCCCAGGACCTCGAGGCTCTCGGTTCTGAGGTCGACGTCTTCTCGGTCGAGCAAGGAGAGGAGCAGGTCTTCCCCCTCTTCGTCGCTGAGAGGGCGAATCTCTGCGGGCGTTTCCTCTTCGGTCGAGGCGGCGTCGGGTTCCGATTCGGAATCGTCCTCCAGGCCCGCCAGGGCCTCGGCGAAGGCCTCACCCACTTCCGCGGCTTCCAAGGCGTCCTCGAGGGTTTCGGGTCCCGTGGCGGCCGCCTTCCAGGCGGATTCCTCCTCGGGATCCTCCGCCGCCAACGTCGCGAGGGTGCCTTTCAGGCGATCGATCTCGCTGGAGCGTTCCCGTGCGGAGTCGGGAGACTCCGCGTGCCTGCGCTGGAGAGAGAGCAGGCGTTGTTCGGCGGCGACCCGACGGTTCGCGACGCTCCGGTTCTCGTCCTCTCGGGACGGACGGGGGAGGGGCCCAAGGTTGCCCAACCGCAGGGCGACGAAGGGGAGGACTTGCGAGGTGCGGCGACCGTCGGCGGAGGTGCGAACGATCTCCGCGCTGCCGCGGAACCCCGCCGAGCCCGCCGCACGACCGCTCAGCCGCCAGGTCTCGATGCCGGCTTCGCTGCGCGCGTTGGCACCGTCGCCGAAGACCCAGGTGCCGGTGCGGGCCAGAACGACGCGCAGGACTCCGCGCGGGTCGATCTGCGCGGAGACGCTGTAGAGTTGCACTCCCCGGCGTCGCGGGAGGACCTCCAAGGTGTCGCCCCGAAAGACGAAAGCCGCGTCGCACCAGCGGGCGCGCTCGTCCTTCGCGGCGTCGCGGCGTCCGATCCAGATGCGGTAGAGGCCCGTTCGGGAGTCTCCGGCGTCCGACTCCTCGGGGGGAGGAACCTCGCTGCCGAAGTTCGTCCGCCAACCGAAGGTTCGTGCGGCGGGTTCCTTGGACGAAGCAGCGGCTGTTTCCGGGCTGCCTGGGCGCTCTCGCTCGCCCAAGGGAGCAAGGAAAAAGACGAATCCGGCGAGGAGGAAGCTCCCGGCGAGGACGAGCACCCACCCGGCGCCGTCCTCCACCAAGCGCCGCGGAGTGCGGCGGACTCCGCGCACCGAGGGCACCCTCTCGGCGGCAACACGATCCACGGTCTTGTGGATCATGGCCGTCAGTCCTTCGGGATCTCCGGCGGGAGTCGGAGACGCGCTCCGGGGAACCGGCCGGCCGGACGCGGCGGGCGCGGGGCGAGGAAGTCTGCGGGAAGAGAAGCTGACGGCCCCGGGACTGTGCTCGACGACCGCGTCCTCTTCCGCGGCGAGGGATCGGGTCGCGGCGGCGTCGACGCGGTCAATGAGTTGTCCGAGGTCGTCCGTGGCCGGTGCGACCGCCGCCGGGGAAGGGGAAGGACCCTTGGGGCTCGCAAGAGCAGCGTCTACGAGGGAATCGAGGGCCGCTTCAGAGCCCAGACCTTCTTGGGGGCGGGTTTCCGCTCGCCCTCCGGGGGAGGGCGCGGAAACTCGCCTCGCCACGGCGCTCACGCAGGCGTCGAGCGGATCCTCTCCCTTGGAGGGAGCGGACGGGGGCGCTGCGGGCTTCGCGCGGTCTTCGCCGCTCGCCCGGACGCCGAGGTTTTCCAGTCCGTGCGGCGCCGAGTTCTCCTCCCGCCCGGAGGGTTCTCGCCCACCTTCTGCGGACGAAGAGCGTTGGGAAGCGAAGGCCTGCGCTGCTGGAGCGTCGGAAGGTGGAGGCGAGACGGCGGGTCCACGCAGGGCCTCGCGCACACGCTGGATCTTTCCGCGCCCAACGGGGCCCTTCTCCGCAATGGCTTCGGACGCGTCCGGGGCACGGTCCCGAGCCTTCGCCCGCGACGGACCCGCCTCGCTCGCCTCGACCGGAGGAGCGGGCTCCGCTCGCGCCGCCTCGCCCGCGGCGGAAGGCGCCTCGAGCGATTCCTCCAGGGTCCGCCCGGCCCGCGCCGCGCCCTCCGCCGCGCCTCCTCCTCCCTCGCCCTCGGGGGAAGGCACCTCGAGCGGTTCCTCCAGGGTTTGCCCGGT
>RFHU01000361.1 GCA_003695705.1 Planctomycetota bacterium | reverse complement strand
TCCATCACCATTCGCCCCCAGCTCTGCACCTACCTGCTCTTCGCCGTGCTCCTTGCCCTCCTCGAAGGCGCTCGGAGGGGGCGGACCTGGCTCCTCGCCGGGGTGCCGCCCCTCTTCGCCGCGTGGGTGAACCTGCACGGCGGCTTCCTCGCCGGCCTGTGCGTCCTGGGCGCCGTGGCCGCGGGCGTCTTCCTCGACGCCCTCCTCCGGCGGCCCGGCGACGGCCGCGCGCCGCCCCCCGTGCGCCGCGCGCTGGCCTTCGCCGGGGCGGGGGTGGCCTCCGCCGCGGCCACCCTGGCGAACCCCTACGGCGTCGGCCTCTGGGCCTGGCTGGCGCGCTCCCTCGGGGTGGACCGCAGCGACCGCATCAGCGAGTGGCGCTCGGTGGGCCTCGACTCGCAGAGCGGCATCCTGGTGGCCTTGATCGTTCTCTGTGCCGTGGCCCTCGGTCGGCGCTGGCGGTGGGTGCCGAGCGCCCACGCCCTGGTCCTCGCGGGGCTCTCCCTCATGGCGGTGCGCCACCTTCGCCACGGCGCCTTCGTCGCCATCGCGGCGTGCTTCTGCGCGCCCGGGGCGCTGCACGCCCTCTACCGGCGCTGGGCAGCGCCCCCGCCCCACGACCTCGAGCCCGGGCAACTCGCCCGCTTCCGGATCCTGGTCGCGGCCCTCCTCCTGCCCGCCCTCGGCGGCTACTTCCTCCTCCCGGGCCGAGGGCTCCCCGAGCTGCGCCTCCGCGCCGATGGCAGCAGCCCCTTTCCCACGGGCGCGGTGCAATACCTCGACGCCCATCCCGAGGTCCGCGGGAACCTCCTGGTGCACTTCGACTGGGCGCAGCTCGTGATCTACCGCTACGCCCCGCGCCTGCGCGTCTTCTTCGACGGACGCTTCCGGACCGTCTACCCGGCCGAAGTCGAGGAGGACTTCTTCGCCTTCCACCGCGGCGAACAGCCCGACGCCTGGCGCCGGGCGCTGGACCGCTACCCGACCGAGTGGGTGCTCGTGGAGGCGGAGGCCCCGGCGGCGAAGCTCCTCCGCGAAGACCCGGCCTGGCGGGTCGTCTACCGCGACGCCCAGGCCGTCCTCTACGGCCGCGGTCCGGGCCCCGAGCCGGTCGTCCGCGGCGAGCCGCCCGAGTCCCTCCCCTTCGCCCCGCCTTGAGCCGAGGAGGCTCCGAGGGTCAGCCCTTGGGTTTGGGGTAGTAGTAGTCGTTCTCGGTCTGGTCGCTGCCGCCGATGCGCGACCACCAGTGCCAGACGCCCGGGTTCAAGTCGCTCGTGCGGGTGAACTCGCCCTGCCCGCCGTCGTAGAGGGGGCTCAGGGGGATGTTCTCGGTGGCGCTGGGGTCGAAGTAGGCCGAGCGCGCCTTCCCAGCGCCAGTGTCCCACTCGATCATGGGGTGCTCGGCTTCTCCGTCGACGAACTCGGCGCGGGTGTGCTCGCGGGGCAGCAAGACCACGCTCTGAGTCCGCTGGGTGATTCCGGCGGCGCCGAACACGACCAGGCCCGTGTAGGTGTATGCGGACTGGGCCTCGACCCGCCACAGGGGCCGGTCGCCCCCGTTGTCCACCACGTGCGCGGCCAGGGCCCGCGCCCGGTTCGAGCCGAGGGTGAAGTCGTCCGGGCGGACGGCGCCGGCGGCCACGGTCACCGGGCGCTTGGTGCGGGTCCGTGCTCCGTAGCTCCCCCGGTAGGGGCCGAAGAAGGCCTGCTCGAAGTTCGCGTAGCTGCCGGGTTCGTCGGGCGCCCAGGCCTGGAAGCGGCTCGCGGCCACGAGGGACTGCCGGATCAGCGCTAGGTTCGTGAACATGAACAGGCCGGTGAGCAGGAGCAAGTAGACCGGAATGAGCACGATGAACTCCACTGCCGCCGAGCCGCCCTCGTCGGCGAGGAAGCCGAGCGCTTGCTCCCGCGCGCTGCCGTGCTCGTCGCTCGTCAGTGCCAAAAGGCCTCCAGGGCGCTCTCGGAGTTCACCTCGACGACGTCGCGCAACGCGTCGAGGCCGGGCGGCGGCGTCCCCGCCGCGTCGGGGCTCCCCTCGTCGTACCAGCGGGTGGAGGCGGGGTCGAGGAGTTCCGCCACGCTGCGGTAGCCGAGGTCGGGGTGGTGGGCGAGGGGCGAGGCGATGGGCACGAGCCGCGCTCCGAAGCGCACGCCCAGGGCGGAGTCCGCCGAGTAGAAGAAGTTGCGGGGGTCCACGGGCCCGCCGGCGAGCACGGGGACCTCTTGCTGTCCCGGGACCAGGGCCCCCGCGCCGCGGGTCTCGAAGTACTGCCCGCGGCCGCCTTGGACCTCCTTGAGGGGCAAGACCCCCTCGTCGGTCTGGTAGCCCACTTGCGCGGTCGCGAGGGCCAGGACGCCCCAGTCCGTGCCCGGGAAGGTGTCGCCCAGGCCGCCGCCCGGGCTCCAGGCCGCCACGGTGACCCCGCTGCGGAGGAGCGAAGCGCGCAGCATCAGCGGGCGCGGCCAGGGCGTGTAGCGCAGGCGGAAGTAGGGTCGCAGGGTGCTTGCCTCGTCGCTGGTGCGCGCGACTTCGCTCCACCTCGCCCCCGGCGCGAACCGCCGCGCGCGGCAGGTGGGGCAGACCACGAAGTAGTGGTGGCTGCCGAAGGAGCCCATCAGCTTCAGGTCGTCCGCGTCCTGGTGGAGCGAGGGGTCGTCGTCTCCGGGGAGGTAGTGGCCGCCCGGGCGGTCGCTCATGGGCTGGCCGTTGCTCCCGCCGCCCCCGTGCGGGCCAAGGGGCAAGGGGCCGAGCGGAGTCAGTTTGAAGTGGTAGTGCTCGCGGTGCCAGTGGCCGTTGGGCGAGCCGTCTCGGAACAGGTTGAAGGGGAAGTAGGTGCCGTGGGGCGAGGTGTGCCCTGCGTGCTCCCAGTCCTTGGCGTTCCAGCAGAGGCGGACCTGGAAGTAGGGGCCCAACTGCCGGCCCCGGGCGGGGTCGAACCAGCCCACGGGCAGGCGGCGCTTGGCGGCCCGGGTGGTGTCGACGCCTGCGTCGATGACTTCTTGGACCTCGCGCTCGGCGTAGCGCTGGTAGAGCGCGGGTTCGAAGCGTTCGGCGGAGCTGGACCCTTCGCCGAAGCCGTCCGAGGCGGCGTCGCCGACGCGGAAGGCCCGCTCGAGGTCGCTGGAGACGGCGACCTTGGCGGCGCCGTTGGCGGCGGCGACCTCTACGGCGGTCCGGCGCACGAGGGCCGGGGTCGCGCGCACGATGGCCCGCCCGGCGGCGTGGAGGTCGGCCATCCACTCCTGCCCGCGGGCGTAAGAAGTGTTCACGAAGCGACGCACGTGGGCGTAGCGCTCGGGGCCCTCGTACTTGCCGTCGGGCCCGCCCATTTGCACGTAGGCGAGGTTCCCGCGGGCGGGCGGCGAGCCCTTGGTCTCGAAGGCGTGGATGGTGTCGTAGACGATGGCGTCCACGGTGTGGCGGAGCATGAGGTAGTTGAGGTAGGCCATGGCGTCGTTGACCTGGCCCACCGCGTTGAGGGCGTTGGCCTCCACCTGCGCCGCCGAGTAGGCGCCGGCGTCGGCTGCGTTCTGCACGGTCATTCGGTTCGCCGAGGCGACGCCCATTTGGTAGACGTAGAGCACGCAGAGGGTGAGCGAGAAGAGGGTGATGGCCGCGAAGACGAGGCTTGCGCCCTCTTCGTCGTTCCAGAGGCGCAGGGCCACCTCTGCGGCGGAGCTCCGCTCCCGGCGGCGCGCGCTCACCGGAGGGGCTCCCGAGTCCAGGGGGCGGCGATGAAGCCTACGCGGTGGACGCGGAAGGTCGTCCAGCGGATCCCGCCGACGTTGCGTCCGCCGCCCCCGAAGACGGCGAAGGCGTGGTTCGCCACCGGGACCGTCATGACGTAGTCGTAGGTCACGTCGCACACTACGTGGCCCGCGGGCCGGCGCTCGGTGGTCGTCTGGAGGAGGGCGTAGGCCTCCCGCTGCCGCTCCGCCGAGTAGCCGTAGCGACCGGCGCGGCTGTTCCATTCCAGCGCCCCCTGCGCCGGGACGGCGCCGGCGGAGAAGGCGGGGTCGCCGCTGGTGAGCAGCGCCACGTGGCGGGCGGCCTCGCGCCGGCCGGCCTCAGGGACGCTGACGCGGGGGTCGGCAATGGCCACGGCCCCCGCCCGCGCCCCCAGGAAGGCAGCCTGGTTGACCACCAGGGTCGCGTGGGCGAGGAAGGCGAACTGGATCACGCACAGGGTGAGGAAGAGCTGCACGGGGAAGACCAGGGCGAACTCGACCATCACCTGCCCGGACTCGGCCTCCGCGGGCAGCTCGCGGCAGCGCTCCCAGAAGCGACGGATCACGGCGCAACGACCTCGGTGGGCGCTTCGAGGAGGAACCAGGCGAGCAGGCTGCCGAAGGCGATGGCCGCGCCCATGGGAATGCGGAGGCGCGCCGCGTCTTCTTCCTCGGGCGGGACCGGCTCGGGGCGCAGGCTGAGGGTGTGCCGCAGGCTGCGGCGGAGGCCCCACAGGAGGCGGCCGCGGCCGAGGAGCACCCACACGGCCAGGATGGCGCCGACCAGGCAGCTCCAGAACATGGCGGAGACGACGAAGTGCAGCCCGCGCAGCGCCCCGATGGCCCCCATGAGCTTCACGTCGCCTCCGGCCACTCCCTTGCCGCCGAACCAGGCGAGGAAGAAGAGGCCGAAGCCCACCGAGAAGCCGGCGAGGCGGTCGAGGAGGCCACCGCCGCCGGGGCCGAGGGCGACCGAGCCCCAGTCGCCCGAGGCGTAGCCCAAGGTGAGGCCGAAGGCGATGGCCGGCACGGTGAGCCAGTTGTAGACCTTGCGGTGGAGGATGTCCGTGACCGCGGCCACGCAGAGCGTGGCGAAGAGCAGGACGACGCCCAGAAGGTCGAAGACCGCGTCCGCCGGCAAAGAAGCCTCCGTCCCCGTCCCCCCTCGGGGGCCGAGAGGCCCCCCCGAGCGTACTGGAGGCCCGCACGGGCCCCTTTCGTGGTTGGGCGCGGGGGGCCGCGGGCGCGGCCAGGCCGCGCCCGCGGGGAGGGTTCCGCCTCGACCCTCGCCCCGCGCGACGGCGCTACTTGATCTGGTCGGTGATCTTGTTCTGGATCGTGGAGGAGCCTTGGTCGAAGGCTCCCTGGAGGGCGTTCTTGAAGTTGAGCACCGCGGCCACCAAGAGCAGCGCGATGAGCCCGACGATGATGATGTACTCGGTCATGCCCTGGCCGCGGCGACGTCGACGGGACAGGAGCTTGCGGATGCGGGGAGAGGCGGTACGGGCCAGCATGGGGATCTCCTCGGCCTTCGGTTCGTTGCTTCCACTCACCAGCGCACGGGGCGCCGACCGGCTCCCAGTAAAGCACACCGGGGGCCTGCTGCGAAAGTCCAAGTCGCTAGAAGTTAGGGGCTTCGTCCGTCCCCGGACGAAACCGAGTGGGACGCAAGGGAGCCCGAGGCGGAGCGGAGCGGCGCCCACCGGCGACGCTCGGGGGCCGAGTTCGAGGCACGGCGGGAGGGTGGGGCGGTTGCCAAGAACCCGGGCTGCGGGGCTTTGGGCCCCGGCGGCAGCCCCCGCGGCGGCTCCGCTTTCCTGCGGTGCGCCCTTTGAGTAGGCTGGGCCCGTGGCGCGTTCCTCCCGTCGAAGCTTCTTTGTGCGCCGCCTGCGCCGCGGGCAGGCGACCGTCGAGCTCATCATCGTCGTGGGCCTGGTGGTTTTGGCTCTGGCGTGGCTGACGGCGGCGCTCCCGCGCGCGCTCTCGCATCACTACGCCGAGAACCAGAAGATCCTCGTCAGCCCGCTTTGACGCCCGCCCCGGGGGCGCGTGCGTTCGCTCCGTTCCGGACGGACGCGGGCTCGTCGGCCTCGCGGCCAACGCCCTCGGGGGGGCCTGGCCTCACAGGTAGGCCGGCAGGACCTCGTGAGCGTAGCGGCGCAGGAGGGCCGAGGCGGCCTTGGTCTCGCGGAAGGCGGCGAGGACGTCGTCCACCGTGTCGGGCATGTCGGGCTGGGAGTAGGCCTCGAGGTAGCCAAGGAAGCGCTCGCGGTTGCGGCGCATGCTGAGTTCGGGGTGGAACTGGGTCGCGTAGACCGGTTTGCCGGGGATGCGCAGGGCCTGGTAGGGGGAGCGGGCCGACCCCGCCAGATGGACCATGTCCGCGGGGAACTCGACCACGTGGTCCTTGTGGCCGAGCTGGGCGAAGAAGCGCGGGTGGAGGGGCCCGAAGAGGGGGTCCTCGCGCCCTTCTTCGGTGACGTGCAGCTCGAAGGTCCCCACCTCGGCGCGGCTCTTGTCCGTCTCCACGCGGCCTCCGCGGGCGGCGACCAGGGCCTGGAAGCCGAAGCAGGAGGCGAACATGGGAAAGCCCTCGTCGGCGAGTTCGCCCATGAAGGAGATGAACTCGCCCAGCCACAGGTGGTCGGGCGCGTCGCCGATCCCGTATTCGCCCGAGCCGCCCACGAGCACGCAGGCGACCTCGTCGAGGACCTTCCGCGGGGGCGGCCCGGCGAGGAGCGACCAGGGGCGGAGCGCGTCCCCCTCGACGCCGAGGACGTCGCGGAAGGCCTCCTGCTCGTGGGCCTCGGCGGGGTCGCCGGGGTTGCGCGCTTGGAGGAGGAGGAACCGCGGTCGCTTCATCCCCGGAATGCTAGCCGCCCGGGCGGAGGCCGAGAAGCCTGCCCGCTGGCCTGCCCTTTTCCTGGCGCCGCGCTCGAGGGCGATCAGCGGCGCCGGTGGGCATGGCGCCAGCGCCAAGGCGGCGGAAAGGGCGGGGGCGCCGCCTCGCGCAGCAACCGGGCCGCGATGCGCGGGAAGCCCTGGTCGCCGTAGCGCTGTACGGTGGGGTAGGCGAGCCCCTCGCGGACGAGGAGCAGGCCGAGGGGCTCCCCGTCGACGAAGACGTGCACGAGCTCCCGCCCGTAGGGGTCCGTGCGGCCGCGCCCGCGCAGGCGAACCTCGCGCGCCGCCGCGAGCTGCCGGCGCACGAAGTCGGCGGCGCGGGTCGCCCAGGGCTCCTGGTCTCCTTCGAACCACGGCGCGCCGCGCTCGGGGGTGTCCACCCCGAGGAGGCGCAGCTCGCGGCCTTCGAGCCAGAGGGTGTCGCCGTCGTGCACTTCGAGGGCGCGGGCGTCGACGGTTTCTTCCTTCGGGGGCGGGGGCTCGCCCAGGCCCCCGCCCGCCGCCAGCAGACCGACGGCGACCAGCGCGTACGCCCCGCAGCCGATGCGCGTTCGCCTCACGGCCGTCGACGAGCAAGCGCTGCGCCGGGGCGGCCTCCCTGCGACGACCGGGGCGCGTCCCCGAGCCCTCCGGGGAGCGCCGGGACGCGCGCGAGACGACGGGCAAGACCTGCCCGCGCGCGGGACCGGACGGGACGCATCGGCGCTGCGAGCTCCTCCGCGAAGGGGTCGCCGTCCCCCCCCCGGCGGGCTACTCCATGTCGGGGGGCGTGACGGCCTCGATCCAGGAGCGATACCCGCCGTAACCGACCTCGCGCTGGCGGGCGGCCACCCGCTCGAGGAGGCCCTGCACGGTCTTCGCGGGGAGGGGTTCGCGTCCGTCGAGGTGCGCGGTCACGGCGTCGGCGGTCGCCGTGCCCGCGGCCTCGGCGGTCGCCGACGCGGCGGCGGCGTCGCGGCGTCCGTCGCCCGAGACGCCGAGGTAGCGTTCGGCGACGTGCTCGGCGACGAAGCGCGCGTGCTCGACGCTGGCGACGATGTTCCCCTGGCCGGTGACCACGTTGCCGGCGCCGAAGACGCCTGGGAGGGCGGCGTATTCGCCGGTGTCCCAGTCCTTGAAGCGGTAGTAGCTGCCCTGCATTTCGATCCCCTCGATGGGCTCGGGGATCGAGCCGATGGAGCTGATCACCAGATCGGCGCGCAGCTCGTGCTCGCTGCCCTCCTTGGGGGTGACCGTCCGCCCCTCGACTTCGGTTTCGTAGACCACGAGGCCGCGCAGGCGTCCGTCCTCGATGATGACTTCCTTGGTCAGCCGCCGCTCCTGGAAGTCGAAGAGGAACTTGTCGCGGCACTTCTGGAGGATCTTGCGGCGCACTTGCGGGAGCCGCTCCTTGATCCGCGGCTTGGCGTTCTTGGGGGCGGTGGCGAGGGGCATGTCCTCGACGCGGCGACGGTAGAGCAACAGGCCCGGGCGGACGCCGAGGCTCTCGGGGTCGTCGATGCCCTTCTTCGCTAGGTAGCGGGGGATTCCGTCGACCTCCATTTCGTGCATGTCCACGTCGTCGATGCCGCGCTCGCGCAGAGCGCGCTCGTAGAGCTCGAGCTGCACGATCTTGATGACGTCGATGGACGCCAGGCCGCCGCCTACGACGATGGTCCCCGGCTCGATGCGGTAGCGCGGCCCCTGGTAGCCGGCCTCGTTCTTGTGGTTGAACCAGTAGACGAGCGGGTTTTGGTAGACCAAGCCGCGGCCTACGCAGTCGGCGGCGCCGGGAGCCTCGAGGGGGCGGTCCTTCCAGGCCCCGTTGGCGAGGACGAGCGCGCTCAGGCCCCAGCGCTGGGCGAGGTCGAGGAAGTCGAGGTCGCGGCCGAGGCGGGTCCGGGGGACGAAGTGCACGCCGGGGCGGTCGAGCCGAGCGTCGATCTTGCGGTATTCGAGTTCCCGCTGGGCGCGGTGCCAGCGCGGGAGGCCGTCCTCGATCTTCCCGTAGGGGCGCTGGTTCTGCTCGAAGACCAGGACTTGGCAGCCCCTCCGGGAGAGTTCTTCGGCCACCACGGATCCGGAGCAGGCGCCGCCGACGATGGCCACCACGTGGGAGGCTTCGGTCACCTTCATGGGTCGCTAACCGCCTCGTTTCTTCCGCTTGTCGCGCTCGACCCACTTCTCCCCGATGATCGGGACGGCGCGCTTCCACGCGGTGAAGTCGATCCACAGGTCGCGGGCGATGGTGTAGGCCTCGGCGAGGAACCAGCTCGCCCCGAGGATGAGGATCGCGAAGAGGACGTAGCGGGGATCGAGCGGCTTGTCCCGGACCGCGCGGAGGGTCGTCTCGGCTTGGTCGACGACCTTGGCGCCGCGAATGATCTGCAGGGTGACGAAGGCGCCCGCGAAGAAGGCGGTGCCGACGATCAGGTCGATCCAGAACTTGATCACCTGCTTGCGGCGTTGCTCGTCGCGGTCGAGCTGCTCCTGCTCGAGCTGCGCCGCGGTCTTCGGCGGGCGCGCGCCCGGGCCGTCTTCGATGAGCAGGAGTCTGCAGTCGGGGCAGGCGATGGCGTGTTCCCACAGGCGGGCGCACGTCTCCGGGCCCAGGCGGTGCTCGGGCGGGGGGGGCGTGTCGAAGCGCTCGTCCATGTCGTCGAACATGCGCGCGAGCTCGGGGTCGGCGCCCTCTCCCTCGTTCGGGGGGCGCTTGTCCTTGTTCGCCCAGAGGAGGGCGAAGAGCTGGTCGGGCCGAACGTGCTCGGGCGGCGCCTCGCTCATGGCGGGCGAATATAGCAGGCGGCGGCTAGAATCCGCCTCCCCGGAGGGGGCCAAGGGAGGTGGCCGGTGAGCGAGCGCAGCCTGGAGGGACGGACGGCCGTGGTGACCGGCGCGGGGCGAGGCATTGGCGCGGCGACGGCAGCGCACCTTGCGCGCCGCGGCGCCCGCGTGGTCCTCGCCGCGCGCAGCGAGGAGGAGCTGCTCAAGGTGGCTCGCTTCGTGGCCGACGGCGGGGGCGAGGCCATGCCGGTGGTCTGCGACCTGCGGCGGCCCGAGCAGATCGAGCGCCTCTTCGGCGAGGCCGACGAGCGCTTCGGACCCGTGGACGTCCTGGTCAACAACGCCGGCCGTGTGTGCGCGACCCCGCTGGCCGAGCTGAGCTTCGACGACTGGCAGGCGATGCTCGACGTCAACTTGAGCGCGGTCGTCCTCTGCTGCCAGCAGGCGCTCCGGCGGATGCTTCCGCGCCGCAGTGGGGTCATCGTCAACGTGGCCAGCGTGGCGGGGCTGTGCGGGGTCCCCAAGCTGCCTGGCCTCACCGCCTACGCAGCCACCAAGGGGGGCGTGATCCAGCTCAGCGCAGCGCTGGCGGCCGAGGTGCGCGAGCAGGGGGTGCGGGTGCTCTCGGTCAGCCCAGGGGCCGTGGACACGACCATGCTTCGCGAGGTGGTGCCCGAGGGCCTGCCGGGGGCCATGAAAGCGGCCGACGTGGGGCGCGTCATCGCGGGCCTCGTCGAGGACGAGAGCGCCGCGGTCAACGGCTGCGACGTGCCCGTCTGGGGGCCGCCGCCGCGGAGCTGAGGGGACGGTCCCTCACTCGGTCGGAGCGACGCGGACGACCTCCGCGCCCTCGCCGTCGATGGGCAGCGGGCGCGCGTCGGCGGAGACCCCGGCCGCTGCCCAGGCCGCGCGGCCGGCCTCGGCGGCCGCGCGCGCGTGCGCGGCGTCTTCGCCGAAGACCAGGAGGGTCGGCCCCGATCCGGAGAGGACCGTCCCCAGCGCGCCGGCCGCGCGCGCGGCGGCCCGGACTTCGGCGAAGCCCGGAATGCAGCGCGCGCGGTAGGGCTCGTGGAGTCGGTCGTCGAGGGCCGTGGCGAGGGCGCCGCGCTCTCCGCGGAGGAGGGCGAAGACGAGGAGCGCGGCGCAACCTGCCGTGCGCACCGCGTCTCGCCAGGGGACCTGCCGGGGGAGGACCTCGCGCATGGCGGCGGTGGAGAGGCGCAGGTCGCGGGGGATCAAGGCGACCAGGGCGGGTGGCGCCTCGGGCAGCGCGCGCAGCACCGTCGGCGCGCGGCCCTCGCTTGCCAAGGCCACGCACAGGCCCCCTTCGCAGCAGGGAATGACGTTGTCGGGGTGTCCTTCGAGGTGCGTCGCGAGTTGGTGGCGCTCGGTTCGCGTCAGGCTCGCTCCGGCGAGCGCTTCGGCGGCGAGGATCCCGGCGACGACGGCCGTGGCGGAGGAGCCGAGCCCGCCGCGCGGGGGCACCGCGACCTCGCAGGCGACGTGCAGGCCGCGGACGGGCGGTAGGCCGAGGGCCTCGCGCGCGGACTGGAAGGCCACCACGGCCAGGTTGCCGGCCCCCGCGGGGACTTCAGCGGAGCCCGGGCCGCGCGCCTCCACGACGACTGCCTCGCCGCCGAGGCGGAAGGCGAAGGTGTTGTGGAGGCCCAGGGCGAGGCCCAGGGCGTCCATGCCCGGCCCGAGGTTGGCCGCCGTGGCGGGCGCACGAACCAGAACTCGATCGGACGCGTTCACCCGGCGTCCCTCGCCTCAGCCCAGGGGAACGCGGAAGAAGTAGAACAGGCGCAGGCTCGTCCCGTCCGGGCCGTGCTCCCAGCCGCAGCCGAGCAGAGGCCAGATCAAGGCCTCGCTGCGTTCGCCGCGGCGCTTGTAGCTGAACAGGGGCAGGACGCGCACTTCGAAGGCGTCTTCGCCTACCTCGTAGACTCGCGCCTTTCCGACCCGCGGGCGGAAGCCCACCTGCCCCGGCTGGCTGCGGGCGAAGCGCAGCAGCGGCCAGAGGAAGTCCACTTCGGTCTCGCGGGCCGGGCGGGTGGGATCGAGCACGAGCCCCTCGCCTTCGAGGGCGAGGGTGTAGCCGTTCCAGGGACCGGGCGGCTTCGGCGCGAGCGCGCGGGAGCGGGGGCGGCGGGAGCGGCGCCGCGCGCCGCCCCGGAGCGCCGCCTTCCCTCCGCGGCGTTTGCGCGCGCGCGACCGGGCGGTGGGGGCGGCCTTGCGG
>RFHU01000360.1 GCA_003695705.1 Planctomycetota bacterium | reverse complement strand
CTCAGCCACCACGCCGAGGCCGAGCAACTCGTCGCCGACGAGGTCATCACCGAACTCCTCGCCTGCACCCACGCCGCCTGAACGACGCGGCGTCGGCGCTGCCACGCCACCTGCCCGCAGCCGAGCAAGCCCCCCGCGAACCCCACCGGCCCCCGGAACGGGCGCGAGGAACCGAAGCTCAGCCTCCGAAAGGCCCTTGCCCGGAGGAACGGGGAGATTTTTTCTCGACGGCGTGTCAGCCTGTCCCGCGCCGCGCGTCCAGTACGACGGAACCGAGGAGGAACGAGTGCTCTTCCAACGCCTGCGCGAACTCGCTCAAGTCCTGCCCGACCCCGCCGACGAGGCCGGCTTCCTTCACCAGCCCATCGGCGAAGAGTATCGGCACGGACTTGCGCTCTGCTTCGACGAAGCCGGCGAGTGGGCGACGGTGCGCGCAACGCAGCCGGCCCCCGAGTCCGTGGTCTACCGGAGAGGGCCCTCGGGAAACCATGGCTCGGACTTCACCCCCTGCAGTCGCCTGTCCCAGAAGAGTTCGGCCAATGCCGTCGCGCGCCTGGGACGGGGCGTGGCCAACCTGCTCGAGCACGCCCCGGACCTCGACCCCAAACGGAGGGAGTGGCTCGGACGAGTCCGCGCGACGCTGGGCGACAAGACGCGCCGCGAGGCCGTCGTCGAGGAGGCCGACGCCGTGCTCGCCAGCCTCCTCCCTTCGGGAAGAAGCAAGGAAAAGGAGGAAGGGGCCTTCCTCTACGTCGCCCGACTCGGGAACCACCACGAAATCGAACCGGTCTACGCCTGGCCCGAGGTGGGCCGCGCCCTCCTCCGGCGCGCCATCGCGGGTTGGAGCAAGTGCAAGGCCCAAGACGGCTTCTGCGCCGTATGCGGGGCGGGGCCCGGCGAGGTCTTCGGTAGCTTCAACGAATTGGCCTGCTACAACCTCGACAAGAAAGGCACCATCGTGGGGGGCTTCCAGGAGGGGGCCGCGGCACGCAATTTCCCCGTGTGCCGCTCCTGCGCCCTGCGCCTCAGCCACGCGATCTCGTACGCGCGCGACCGCCTCTCGGCCCAAAGCTACGGGTGCAAGTACCTCGTCCTGCCGGCTTGCCCCGACGAAGAGGGGCGCGGCTTCTTGCGGGAGGAACTCCAGCGCCATCCCGACCGGCTCCGCCTGGCGCGAGGTCGCGACCTGTTGGCCCAAGAGGAGGACCTCTTGGCCTTGGGCGCGGAACTCGCCCGCGAACAGGGGCGCGGGCTGCAGCTCGCCTACGACCTCGTGTTCTACAAGGGAGAGAAAAACAAGAACTTGTGGAGGGTGCTCGAGGAAGTCCATCACGTAGCGCCCGACCGGCTGCGGGCGATCCACGAGGCCGCGAACGCGATCGCGCGCGAGCCCCTCTTCGAACGGCGAAGCAAGAAGGGAATCACCCCCCTGCGCCTCGACACGGGCCTGCTCGCTCGCCTGGCGTGGGACGAGGTCGGCAAGAACGACAGACGGCAGCTGCGTGCCTGGCTGTGCGCGGTGGTTGCCGGCCGACGCCTCCTGCGCGCCCCGCTCCTGCGGCAACTCACGCGGGCCGTCCTCGCCGCTTCCCGCAAGGAAGCCTTCCCCGCCGGTCTGGCCCGGGCCCTCGAAGCCTGGGCCTTTCTGCTCTTCCTCGACCAACTCGAGCTTCTCTCCATTCCCACGAGGCACACCATGGACGATCCCTGGATCCCCGAGAGCCCTTACGGACGCTACTGCGCCGAGCATCCCCAGTTCTTCGACCGCCAAGAGCTGATCGCCGCCTTCTTGGTCGGCTGCTACTGCTCGGTCGTGGCCTCGGTCCAGTACACGAAGCGAAAGACCAAGCCCTTCGAGCAGCGTTACCGGGGGCGCCTCCTGGAACGATCCGCCCTCGAACGCCTCTACCGCGAGGGCCAGGACAAGCTGGCCCGCTACGAGGCCCGCGGCCTCGTGGCCAAGGACCTCGAACCCGACGTGGCGGAGAGCTTCGTTCGCTGCGGGTCGCGCTGGCGCGCGACCCGCGACGAGTTGACCTTCGCCTTCACCCTGGGCCTGAGCCTCCAGGCCCGCATCGCCGAGCGCGAGCGCGAGGCCGCCGCGCAGGAGTCTTGAGATGCCCTTCTCCGATCGCTTCGAGTACCTCTTCCTCTACGAAGTCCGCGACTGCAATCCCAACGGCGATCCCCTCGAGGAAAACCGCCCCCGCACCGACCCCGAGACGGGGCAGGCTCTGGTCAGCGACGCCCGCATCAAGCGCACCATCCGCGACGCCATCCTCGCCGAAGAACCCGAGGAGGCCGTCCGCCTCGAACAAGGGATCGAGATCCTCATTCGCGACACCCACAAGTCCAGCGGCTACCTCTCCGAAGGCAAGGATCGCGCCGAGCAGTTCGTCGACCCCGAACTCCAGAAGCTCAAGCCCGCTGCCTTCGAGAGCGCACTCCAGGAGCGGATCCTGAGCCGCTGCATCGACGCGCGCCTCTTCGGCACGACCTTGCCCACCGGCGCCAAAGAAAGCAAGAGCGCGGGCTCGCTCAAGGTCACCGGTCCGGTGCAGTTCATGGCCCTGAACCGCTCCCTGCACCGGGTAACGCCTCTCGTCGTCCAGCAGACCGCCGCCTTCGCCGGCAGCGCCAAGGCGAAGCAGCGCTCCTTCGCCGAACGGCACCTGCTCCCCTACGCGGCCATCCTCGTCACGGGAGTCGCCAACGAAGCGGCGGCTCGCACCAGCACGGCCACCGAGGAGGACCTCGACCGCATGGAGAGCGCCCTCTGGACCGGGACGCGCGATCTGGCCACGACTTCGAAGCTGGGACACGCACCGCTCCTCCTCCTGCGCGCCCGCTACGAGGCAGGCACGCAACTCGGAGCCCTGGGCCGGAGGATCTCGGTGCGCAGCGACGTCCCCGAAGACGCTTTGCGCGGTTGCGAGCAGTTCGTCCTCGACCTGGGGCCGCTCCTCGAGGCCTGGACGGGCCTGGGCGAACGCCTCCGCTCGGTGCGCGTCCGCGCCGACGAGCGCGTACGCGTCGCGGACGGCGAGCGAGAAGGGCGCGCGGACGAGTTGCTGGCCACGCGCGGGTTCCGGCTGGAGGAGTAGCGCGTGCGCGTCGTCGCCTTCGACGTGAGCGGACCTTGGGGGTTGTTCCGCAAACCGTACGCTCCCCTCTCGCCCGTGAGCTTCCCTTTCCCTCCGCCGCCCACGGTCCTCGGGCTGGTGGGTTCGATCTGCGGCTTCTCCAAAGAGGAATGCCTGAGCGCGGTCGGCTGGGAAGAAGCGCGTGTGGCGGTCAGTCTGCTCGCCCCCGCCCGCACCGTGGCCGTGGGGCTGAACCTGCTCAACACCAAGGACGGAACCGACCGCTACTTCCGCCCCCACAAGGACGCCTGCCGGATGCAGATTCCGCACGAGTTCCTGCGCGACCCCGCCTACCGGCTGCACGTGGCGCTCGGGCCGGCCGCCGGGGAACGACTCGAAGAGCAACTCCGCGCCGGCCGCACGGTCTACACCCCCGTGCTCGGGCCGGCGAACTGCCTCGCGGAGGTGCGCTTCGTCGCGGCCGGAGAGCCTGAGCCGGCCCCGCAGGGCGTCCCGGTGGGCTCGGTCGTCCCGCTCCGCGAGGGGGTGCACGTCGACTACGAGCAGCAGCGACCGTACCTGCGCGCTCGCGTCCCGGCCGCAATGGAGCCCGGCCGGCGGGTCACCCGCTACCAGGAGATCGTCTGCGCGCTCGACGGCCAGCCCCTCGCCGTCGAAGGGGCAGAGTTGTTCCGGTTGGGAGCCGATGTCTTCGCCTTCATTTGAAGTGCCGCCCTTCGCCCAGGCCTTGGCCCACGAGGGCGATCCCCTCCCCGACCACCTGGCCGCCGTGGCCGCACGCACGGCGGCGGCCCTCCGAGCATGCCCGGACGACGGAATTCGACGCGTGGCCGTGGCCGCGGCCCTCTGCCACGACGCCGGGAAGGGCACCCATTACTTCCAGGATTACCTCCTGCACGCCGGACCGCGCACGCCCTGTACCCAGCACGCTGCGCTGGGCGCCTGGCTGTCGCTCTGGTTGAGCCAGTCCTGGCCCCTGCACCAGCGGCTGGCCCTGTTCGTGGCCTGCCTGCGCCACCACGGAAACCTCTGCCGCTCCTGGGACGACGAGTTGAGCTGCTTTGCGCAGAGAACCAACGACTCCGAGGACCCCCTCAGGAAGCAGCTCGCGGCCATGGACCTCGCTGGCGCGGAGGCGTTCCTGCGTCGCGAGGGAGCGAGGCACGGGCTTCCCTTGCCCAGCTGCCAACTCTCCGGCGAATCGCTCCGCGCGGCGCTTCCCTCTCCCCTCGCCCGACGCCGAGCCGTAGGTCGCGGGGAGGGCTTTGGGACGCTCGAGCGTGCGGCCTGCTTCCTCGTCTCCTGGGGCGCCTTCCTCGCCGAGGACAAGTTGCACGCCGCACCGACACCGCAGCTCGCGCGGCGGAACCTGCCGGGAGATCTCGTGGAGCGTTTCAAGGCCCGACGCCTTCGCGCTGCAAGCGCCCTGCACGAGCGGCGCGAGCGCATTGCAGCCGAGGTGCGCAAGCGCTTCTTGGCCGCACCCCGGTCGGGGCTCTTCGAACTCACCGCCCCCACCGGGTCGGGCAAGACCCTTGCCGCCCTGGGCGCGGTTCTGGAGAAGCGCGCCCGCGAGCGAGATGCCGGGCGGGTGATCTACTGCCTGCCCTTCCTCTCGCTGATCGAGCAGACGACCGGCGTCTTGCGGGACGTCCTCGAGGCGGGTGGACTCGAAGCGACCAGCGACCTCCTTCTCGAGCACCATCATCGGGCCGACGCGGTCTACCGCACTGCCGAAGGGGAATACGGCCCGGACGGAGTCGGGATCCTGCTCACCGAGACCTGGCAGAGCGAGGTCGTCGTCACGACCTACCACCAGTTCTTGCATGCCTTCTTCTCGGGGCGAAACCGTCACGCCAAGCGCTGCGCGGCCCTTGCCGGGGCGACGGTCATCCTGGACGAACCGCAGACACTTCCCCTCCGCTATTGGCGACCCGTGGGACGTTTCCTGGAGGTCCTGGCGTCTCGACTCGGCGCAAGCTTCCTCCTCACGACCGCGACCCAACCAGGCCTCGCTCCGCGCGAGAAGATCTGCAGGCTCTTGCCCGACTCGGACGAGCACTTCGCGGCCCTGTCGCGCGTTCGCCTCGAATGTCGCCACCAGCAGCCAGAAGAGCTCGAAGACTTCGCCGAGCGCCTGGGCACCGAACTGACCCGGAACCCCGAGGCCACGCTCGTGGTCCTCAACCGGCGAGCGCACGCCCGCCTCCTCTGCGAGCGGCTGAGAGCCTGCCTGCCCGGGCGTCCGGTGCTCTCATTGAGTACCTCGCTGACGCCTCGCGACCGGCGCGCTCGGATCGCCGAGGTCCAGCGCCTCCTCGCCGCGGGCGAGGCCGTGGTTCTGGTCTCGACGCAAGTCATCGAAGCCGGGGTGGACCTGAGTTTCCCCCGAGTGTGGCGCGACCTAGCTCCCCTGGACTCCGTGCTCCAGACGGCGGGACGCTGCAACCGCCACGGAGAGCTCCGCAGGGGGAGAGCGACCCTGCTCCACCTGAAGCAGGAGGGAGTCTCTTCCTGGCGAGGCATCTACGACGCGCCGCGCATCCATGCGACGCTCGACGCGCTCGGCGACGCCGACGAGCTGGACGAACCTGCGTTCCTCGATCTGGTGCGGCGCTACTTCGGACTCTGCGAGCAGCGCATCAGCGAGGACCGCGTCGACGATCTTCTGGCGGCGGGCAACTTCGAAGAGTTGCGCAAGCGCTTCCAACTCGTCGAAGAGCGTCCCTCCCAGGCGTGGTTCGTCGCCGCCGACGACGACGCCGAAGCCGAGGCGCTCTGGGCAACCTTCCAAGCGGCCCGGGACGCTCGCGACGACGAGGCTCTTCAGCGAGCGCGCCGGAGGCAGGAACGGGCCTTCTTTGCGCGGGTCGTCGAGGCTCCGGGCGACGCGCACTCCCCGCTCCGCCGCGCCCCCCAAGCCGCCTACGACCCGTGCCTCGGCCTGCTCTGGGAGCGACTTTCGTGACCTACCCCGTCTACTTGACCGTGCTCCGCGTCTACACCGATCCGCCCTTCCGCCACACCGGGGTGCATCTGCGCGGAGCCGTCCTGGCGCACTACCCCGACCGCGCGGTATTCCACAACCATCTCGACCGCCCGCAGGTGCCGCGGGTGCGGTACCTCTCGCACCAGGGCGTCGCCTGCCTGGTCGGCTTCGCCGAGGGATCCGGGCCGCTGCTCGAGGTCTATCGCGACCTGGAGGAGATCCGTACTCCGCATCAGGTCTACGCGGTCGTCGAAACCGAGCTGGAGAAGATCGAACTCCGGGTTGGAGTCGACGGGACCCGACACCGCTACCGCACCGCCACGCCTTGGTTGGCGCTGAACCAGGACAACTACGGACGGTATCGAGCGGCGCCTGATGACGTCGGCCGTCACGAACTCCTGGGCGGGATCTTCGTGGGAAATGCCCTCAGCGCTCTGAAGGCCCTCGGGATCCGACTCACGCCCCAGGAGCGGATCGAAGCCGACGTCGCCCTGCTCCGCGAACGCAAGGTCACGCTCGGCTCCACGACTCTCCTCGGGCTCGAGGTGGACGTCGTGACGAACCTACGCTGGAGTCCATGGCTGGGACTGGGGAAGCAGGTCGCCAAGGGTTTCGGACGCTTCCTTCCCCGAGAGGAGCCGACGGCATGGAGTTGATCGAACTGGTCGTAACCCAGCCGGGCACCACGCTGCGAGTGCGTCGGGGCCTGTTTCGGGTGGAACGCGGTGAGGAGGTAAACGAGGTGTCTCCCCTGCGCGTTCGCTCCCTCGTGCTGGCGGCGCCCGCACGCTTGACCACGGACGTTCTGCGACGTGCCTTGGAGCACAACATCGACGTGCTCGTCCTCGACCGCCGAGGGACCCCCATTGGCCGCTTCTGGACGCCGAGCCCCGGCGCGACGGCGACGCTCCGTCGGCGCCAGCTCCAGGCGGCCGAGGCGCCGCTCGGCCGCCGCATCGCGCGCGACATCGTGGTCAAGAAGCTGGAGGCTCAGGCCGAGTACTTGCGCGAGTTGGCCCGGCGACGCAAGGACCCGGCCGAACTCCTGGCCGGCGCCGAGTTCGTGCGCAGCTACGCGCTGCGGGCACGCAGCACGGATCGACCAGACCTTGCCGGACTGATGGCGACCCTGCGCGGCTACGAGGGGACTGCAAGCCGGCGTTATTTTTCGGTTCTCAACGAGTTGCTCCCGCGGCGCTGGCGCTTCGCGACCCGCAGCCGGAGACCGGCCAACGACGGCTTCAACGCCCTCCTCAACTACGCCTACGGCGTGCTCCGCGGCAAGACCGAGCGCGCCGTCCTTCTGGCCGGCCTCGACCCCTACCTTGGCTTCGTCCACGCCGACAGCGCCGCGCCAACCCTGGTCCTGGACCTGCTCGAACTGGTGCGTACCGAGGCTGACCGAGCCGTGGTCGGCCTGTTCACGCGGCGCAGGGTGAAGGAGGCGCACTTCGAGCGCGGCGCCGGGGAAGTTCGACTCAGCCGCGAGGGCAAACGGGTCCTGCTGGAAGCCCTCGGCGCGCGCCTGGATCGGAGGATGGAGGTCCGCGGGCGGAAGATCCGGCGCGAAGACTCCCTCCAGTTGCACGCCCACGCACTGGCGAAGAAGCTACGGGAGTGGGACCCAACGGCGAGCGGGGACGATCCGCCAGGGGATGGGGAGGGCTTCCTGTGCTGAGCTGGGTCATCTACGACGTCACCGACGACGGCGCGCGGGAGCGCATCGCCAAACGTTGCCTCCAGGCGGGTCTGAGCCGAGTGCAGAAGTCCGTCTTCCTCGGCGCCATCGAGCCAACTCGCCTCGACGAGCTCGCGTTGCAGCTCGCACCCCTGCTCGACCCCGACAGCGACTCGATCTTCTTCCTCCCCTGCTGCCGCCGCGACTACCGGTCCTTGCGCGTACTCGGCCGGGACTTCGACCGGGGGCTCCTCGGCGGCGAAGAGAGGCGGCTCATCCTGTGACCGCAGCGCTCCCCGAAACCTCCGACGAACAGACCTGGCTTCCGGTCACGCGCGTCCTCGAACACGCCTTCTGCCCCCGCTACACGTACTACGAAGAGGTGCTGCGAATCCCCCAGCGGCAGGAGATCCGCTACAAGGTACTGGAAGGCCGAAAGGTCCACGCGCGACGAGAGCGAACCAACCGTGGCTACAAACGCAAGCGCCTCGGAGTGATCGAAAAACTAGAAGACGTCGCCCTCTCCAGCGAAACGCTCCGCCTCTACGGCCGCATCGACGAGGCCCTTCGCCTCGCCGACGGAACGGCCGCTCCCCTCGACTACAAGTTCTCCCCCATGCCGGACAAGCCCCGCGACTACGTCGTCCACCAGGCCACTGCCTACGCCCTGCTCCTCGAAGAGACCTGGGGCCTTCCCGTGCGCGCGGCCTACGTCTACTACCTCCGAGAACCCCGCGGGCATCACCGGATCGAAACGACCCCGCGACGGCGGGCCTCTACGAGGAAGCTGATCCGAGCCATGCGCTCCGTCCGCGAACAGGCCTGCCTGCCCGAACCCACCCGGCACCGGAGTCGCTGCCGCGATTGCTCCTTCCGAACTATCTGCCCCCAGTAGGCAGGCCGGCGTAGCTCTTTGGCAATTCGCGACTTGCAGCCCCCTTGAGGCGCGACGCCCTACGGAGACCACGGGCGTTGGATCGGCACACCGCGCCAACCACAGCGGACGGACGCATCGACCGTGCCGGGCCAGAAGCCCCGTTGCCTCTATGAGATCGGCAAGGTATCCTCTTGACGGCCTCAATCCAGCAGAACAAGGATTGAAACCG
>RFHU01000030.1 GCA_003695705.1 Planctomycetota bacterium | reverse complement strand
GGGCGGGCTCGGGGGACGCGGCGGCCTCGCCCGCGGCGGGCTCGGCAGCACCCGCCTCGAGCTCGGCGAGTTCCCAGCGGTCGGCGAGGCTCGCGGCGGGGCCGGCCAGGGCCTCGGGCGGCGCGTCGGCGAAGCCGCCCGCCCCGTAGCCTTCCTCCCCCAGCCCGCCGTAGGCGAGGCCGGCGGCGGGAGGCGTCCCGCCGCCGCCGGGACCGGATTCGGAGCCAAGGCCGAGGCGCGGAGCGGTCGGCTGCGCCGGCGCGGGGGAGGCGGCCCCGGACGGCGTGGCCCCCGACGGCGCGGCCGGGACCGGCGGGAGGGGCTCGAGGCCCCGCGCCGCCAGCTCGCCTTCGAGGTGGGCGTGGAGGGCCTTCGCGAAGTTCCGCCAGCGCGGCGCGACCTCGACCGTGGCGAGCCAGCCGGCGACGGCGCCCAGGGGCCAGACCTCCAGGCCTTGGGCGCGGGCCGCGTCGTAGTCGAGGGCAACGGGCACGACGCCGGGAGGGGGGCGGTCGGCAGGGCCGGGCGCCCCCAAGATCGTGCTCACCAGGGCCAGCCGCGCCCGGCCGGCGGCGAGTTCGATGCGCGGGAGCGGTCCGGGCCGCACCAGGCGCACGGCCCAGGGGCCGGCCCGCAGGGCCGCGGCGAGGCCGGGCTGGCGGGCGGCGAGGAAGTCGGCGAGCCGGTGGACCAAGCCGGGTCCGAGGCCGTGGCGTTCGGCGGGGTCGAGGAGCCAGGCGACGGCGGCGGGGACGAAGACCTCTTGCTCGTCGAGTTGGAAGACCTCGATGGGACTGCGAACGGCCATGACGCGCTCACGATAGCGCCTGGCTCACACCTCCGCGACCAGGACGCGACGGGCTGCGCCGCGCGGACCGACGATCCCGCCGCGCGCGTGGGAGAGGATGGCCGAGGGGTCCGCGAAGCGGAGCGTGCCCTCGCGCCCGCCGCGGTTGGCCGCCACCAAGGGCGCGGGGTCGAGAAGGCGCACGGCGAGCAGCCACTCGGCCGGCAGGCTCTCCCCGCTGCCGATCCAGGCGGTGGAGAAGGCGAGCAAGCGGGGCCGCTCGGCGGCCACCGCTGCGACCGTGCGCGGGTAGGCGAGGTCGTGGCACACGAGCAGGCCCACGGCGCCGGCGGAGGTCTCGACCACGGCGCCGGCCGAAGGGCCGGGGGCGGCCCAGACGAAATCGCAGCCGTAGAGGTGGTGCTTGCGGTAGACGCCCGCGACCCGTCCCCGGTCGAGGACGAGCTGGGCGTTGTGCAGGCGCCCCTCCTCGCGCAAAGGGAGGCCCACGACGACGGTCGTCTCCCGCTCGGCGGAGGCGGCGCCGAGCGCGGCGGCGGTGGGGCCGTCGATCGCTTCCGCCCAGCGCTCGGCCGTCTCGGCGTCGAGGGCGAAGCCGGTGGTGGCGAGTTCGGGGAGGACGACGACCCGCGCGCCCGCGTCGGCCGCCTCGCGCACGCAGTCCACCAAGGCCTTGCGGTTGGCCCGGAGCTCTCCGAAGGCGGGGGTGAAGTGGACGGCGGCGACGAGCACGGCGTCTCCTCGCGGTGTGGAGCCCGAAGGAGGACAGGGGGCGAGCCAGAAGAGAGGATACGCCCGGTCGCCGCGAAGGCGCGAGGGCGAGGGGCCGCCGTCCCTCCTCGCTCTCGACGAGAGCGCCCCCCGCGACCTTGCCTGCGCAGGGGCGGCGTGTTCGCGACGCCGCTGACCGCCCAGCGGAAGGCGGGCAGCCGAGCGCTGTCCTCCCACCCGCTCCCAGGGAGGGGTGGAGTCGGGAGCGGGCACGGGTCGTCGGCGAGGGCTCCGCGCCGTCCTCCCTGCCCTGTCCTCTTCCCGCGGACTCGGACCGAAGGGCTCCGAGCGCTCAGGCGACGCGCAGGGCCCCGCGCGCGGAGACGCGGGGGGGGAGCGAAATCAGGCAGCCTGGCGAGCCCGTTCCGGGGGCGCGGGCACGCGGAGGAGCTGTCGGCAGTCGGTGCAGCGACCGACGCGCCCCCGCAGTTCGACCGTCACCTTGCTGACCCGGCGGCAGTGAGGGCAGGCGAACTTGATCGCGCCCGCCGTCCGCGTGGGGAGCGGCTGGCCGTCGAGCACGAAGGGCCGGGCGGGGAGGTCGCAGGCGTCGTCGCTCGCGTCGGCGGGGGCCGACCCTCGATCCTCCAGCAGGAGCAGCCGTGCGGAGGCCTCTTCGGGGGTGAGCTCCCCGTAGGCGAGGCCGACGGCCACGAGGGCCCGAGGGCCGAGGCCCGCCCTCTCGACGAGCTTGCAAGCGCGGCGGAAGCTGGCCCTTCCGATTCCGGGGAGCTTGTAGCTGCCGAGAAGAAGGCCTGCGAGCAGGAAGAGGCCCCCTCCAACGAGGGCGGGTTCGAGGCGATGACTGATCAGGCCGAAGTAGAGGGCGAGGCCGGCGATGACCATGGCGGCCCGCAGCCAGGCGACGAAAACCGAGAGGAGGGAAGGACCGATCTTCACGCCTTCCTTCGGGGCCCACCAGGACTCTCGGACCACCAGGTAGCTCTGCAGGGGCAGGAGGGGAACGTAGTAGATGTGGGCGAACCTAGTGGCTACGTAGCCCACCCCTGGAATGGCCTGGACCCTCCCGTAGTAGCCCGTCCCGTACACGATGACCATGGTCGGCTTCCTTCCTTCCGCCCGAGGAGACGCAACCGTCATGCCCGCCATCCCTCCGCTGCGCCCCACGGGCTTGCAGGGGTTGCAGCGAAGGAGCGACGGTTCTGGGGCTCTTGGGTTCAGGGTGTCGGCACCGGGCACCGGATCGTCCCTTCGGTGCCTCCCCTCCTGCGACGGAAGGTCGACGGCCAGGGGTGCGCTGCCACGGACTCCTTCTCGACGTGCCGGTGATCCTGGCCCCCTTGCCCGGGGAGAGGAGACGGCTCGGCGAGGTCGCGCGCCCCTCGGGCGAAACGGAGGGAGGAGGGTCAGCGGCCCAGCGCGGCGTCCGCTGGGGTCCCGAGACCCGTCCCGGAAAGGGGGCGAGGCTTCGCTCGGCGCGGGTCGCCGGGGTAGGGGTCGCCGTCGAGGGTGCGCAGGTAGGCGACCAGGGCGCGCAGCTCGTCTGCGCTGAGCTCGTCTCCGTAGGCGGGCATGGCGTTGTCCTCGGCGTAGAAGAGCTCGTGGCCGGGGTCGCGCAGGAAGCGCAGCAGCCAGTCTTCGCTCCCGTAGCCGGCGAGGTTGGGCCCGAGGTCCGCGCGGCCTGGTTTCAGCGAGTGGCAAGAATTGCACTCGGCGGCGAAGTAGGCCTTGCGGCCGGCGGCGATCCGCGCCGGGTCGAGGGACGCGGCGGCGGCGGGGTCCTGGGCGCGCACGAAGGCCGCGATGGCGTCGAGGCGGGGCAAGAAGGCCTCCTCGAGGGGGGGCATCTCGTCGCGCAGGGATGGGACGCGGCCGAAGTAGCGCGGGGATTCGGGATGGGCGATGACCTCACGCAGCCAGCGCAGGCCGAGGTAGCCGGTGAGCACGGGCCCCGGCGCGGTCTCGCCGCGGCCCTCGGCGCCCTCGCCCAGGGCGTCGACGTCTCCGTCGACCGCCTCGCTCCCACCGCCTTCGCCGCCCGAGGCCTCGCTGTCCCGAGGCCGCCCCTCGCCGCCGCGGCCGTCGACTTCGTGGCAGGCGATGCAGTGGCGCTCGAAGAGGCGCTCCCCCCAGCGGGGCGGGTAGCGCCAGAGGAGCGCGGCGGCCCCTTCGCCGGGGACGCCCTCGCGGGCCAGGGCCTTGGCGAGGTCCGCCTCTTCGGCCGCCCGCCGGCGCTGCGCCTGGTAGTCCCGGTCGGCGAGGTCGGCGAGCTGGGCGTGGAGGAGGAGCGTTCCCCAGAGGGCGAAGGGGAGGAGCAGGAGCGCGCGGGCGAGGCGGGGGCGGGAACTCCGGGGTCCGTCGATCCAGGGCAGGAACGCGAGCAACAGGCCGACGGCGCCCGGAAGGACGATGCTCCCCCAGGGCTCGGGGACGGCCTTGAGCACTTCGCGCAGCGGGGCGAAGTACCACTCCGGTCGCGGCGGGTAGTCCGAGCTCGGGTCGGCCGGCGCCTCGAGCCCGGCGCCCCGGAAGTGCGCGGCGAGGGCCAGTGCGCAGAGGAGGCCGCAGAAGAGCGCGAGGTCGCGCGCCGCCTGCGCGGGCCAGTAGGGGCGGGCGGCCTCGGGTTCGGGATCGGGGCGGGTGCGCCGCCAGACGCGCAGGTGCAGGGCCAGCAGGAGGAGCAGCGTCGCCGGCAGGGCCACCGCGTGGAGCGCGAAGAAGCGGGTCAGGGTCAGGCTGCCGAGCTCGGCGCCGCCCTGCAGGGCGCGCGCGGCGGCCTCGCCGACGAGCGGGGTGCCGCGGACGATGCCCGTGGCCACCCGCGTCGCCCAGTAGCCCTTCTGATCCCAGGGGAGCAGGTAGCCGGTGAGGGCGAAGGTTCCGATCAGGGGGAGCAGGCAGAGGCCGAGCAGCCAGTTCGCCGCGCGCCGGTCCCGGTAGCGGCGGCCGAGGCCGACCGCGAGGACGTGGACGAGGAGCAGCGCCACCAGCGCGCTGGCGCCGTAGGCGTGGAGGCCGCGGACGAAGGCGCCTCCGGCGATCCGTTCCTCCAGGTAGAAGACGCTCGCCCAGGCGGTGGTGCCGCTGGGGCTGTAGTGGAGGGCGAGGCCGAAGCCGGTGGCGAGCTGCGCGCAGAGCAGGAGCAGCAGCGCGGGCCCGGTGGCGCGCGCCCAGCCCGGCCGCACGGGCGTCGTCAAGAAACGGCGCGCGAGTGCTCCGAGGCCCGTGGCATCTTCCCACGCGGCCAGCGCGCGGCGAAGCCGGCCGCGGACGGTGTGGGCCTGCGCGCCCGGGGGGGGCTCCTCCGCGGCGAGACCGCTCATCCGAGGGGCCGGCGCTCCGCGATGCCGACTTCGAAGCGCTGGTAGCGCACGCGCAGGCGGCCTTCCTCGATGCGCACCTCGAGCGGGTCGAGGCCGCGGGGGGACTCGCCGCGGACCAGGCTCCCGTCGAGGGCGAACACGCTCTCGTGGCAGGGGCAGCGGAGGTCCTCGCTGCGCACGAACACGTCGCAGCCGTTGTGGGGGCACACCGAGCTGAAGGCGCGGGCGCGGGCTCCTTCGCGGACCACCACCACGCCGCCGAGGCTGCGCGCGGGGAAGCGGTTCCAGGCGTCCACGTGCTCGCCCACGGCCACGACCTTGGCGGGAGCGCCATCGGGGAAGCGGGCCAGGGGCCCGAGGTCGACCCAGCCTCCGCCGACGCCGCGCGCGGTGAGCGGCGTCTTCAGGGCCGCGGTGCCGACCGCGCCCAGGATCGTGGCCGCGGCGCTCGCGCCGAGGCCCAGGCCGAGCAGGTGCAGGAAGCCGCGCCGGTCGACCCCGGGGGAAGGGGGCGGAGCGTTCCCGCTTTCCGCCTCGCCCGCCGCCGGGCTGGGCCGTTCGTCGTCGCTCATCGCGTGTACTTCTTCGGGTCCGCGGCGAAGGCGCGCGCGCACTCTTCGCTGCAGAACAGGTAGGTCACGTCGCCCCAGGCGCGGGTCACGGCCCTGTCGAAGTCCACCATCTTCCCGCAGACCACGTCCCTGCTCTGGGCGAAGGTCCCCAGGCGCTGCTCCCCCACTTCCCGAAGAGGCTCGGCGGGGGTCGGATCCGCCCCGGTCGGCGTCCCGGGCACACGAGCCCGAGACGACGGCCCGGGGGACGGCGAAGGCGGGGCGGGGGTCCGCGGCGTCCCCGGGGTGGAGGAATTGTCGGTGCAGCCGCAGAGGAGGAGAACGGAACTCAGGGCGAAGGCGAGGACGGCGCGGGGCATGGGCTTCCCTCGGTCCCGGAGTCTATCAGCCCCTCCGCTTGGCGTCGGGGCTGGGGTCGGCGGGGGAGCGGCGCGCGGCGCTCGGAACCGGCACCGAACCCGTCTCCGCGCACCGCCCGTCGGGCAGGAGCCTGGGACGGGGTTCCCCCGTGCGAAGGACGAACCGCACGGGAAGCGCCGCGGCGGCGGGGTCTTGCCTCCACGCCGTCCGGCGTGCGGCTTCCGCATTCCCAACGGCGCGCGCCGAGCCGTCGGGGTCGGCCCTAGGGTCTGCGCCATGAGCGTGAAACAAGCCAAGATCGTTGCCGCGGGCCTCGAGGGGATCGACGCCTACCGGCTGGACCTCGAAGTGGACATCCGCGGAGGCTGCCCCTACATGCGCGTGGTCGGGCTCCCCGACGCCTCGCTGCGCGAGGCCTGCGAGCGGGTCAAGGCGGCGGTGCGGGCGAGCGGCTACCGCTTCCCCTCCAGCGAGGTGGTGGTGGTCAACCTCGTGCCCGCCCGGCGGCGCAAGGAGGAAGGCGCCGCCTTCGACTTGCCCATGGCCTTGGCCATCCTCGCCGCCGACGGGCAGCTCGCCCCCGAACGCCTCGCGGGCACCGCCGCCCAGGGAGAGCTGTCCCTCGACGGGCGCGTGCGCCCCGTGCAAGGCGCGCTCGCCGCCGGGGCCGCGCTGGCCGCCGCCGGGGTGCGCCGCCTGCTGGTGGCCCCCGAGAGCGCCCGGGCCGCCGCCTTGGGCGGCGGGGCGGACTTCGAGGTGGTCCCCGTGGGGACTCTCGCCGAGGCGGTGGGGGTGCTCACCGGAGGCCTCTCCCGCCCCCCCCTCCGCGCATCCGCCGAAGACGTGCTCGCGCGCGCCGAGGCGGCCCCCGCGCCGGACCTCGCCGACGTGCGCGGCGTCGAGGCGGGCAAGCAGGCGCTCCTCCTCGCCGCGGCCGGGGGCCACGACCTGCTCCTGGTCGGGCCGCCAGGTGCGGGGAAGACCATGCTCGCCCGGCGGTTGCCCGGCCTCCTCCCGCCCCTCGACCGCGACGAGATGCTCGAGGTCAGCCGCATCCACGCCGTCGCCCGCGGCGTCGACCCCCAAGACCCCGATGCGGGCCTCGTTGCACGCCGGCCCTTCCGGGCGCCCCACCACACGACCAGCTACGCGGCCCTGGTGGGCGGCGGCGCCCGCCCGCGTCCGGGGGAGGCGTCGCTGGCCCACAAGGGCGTCCTCTTCCTCGACGAGCTCCCCGAGTTCGGCCGCGCCGCCCTCGAGGCGCTCCGCGAGCCCCTCGAGAGCCGCGAGGTGGTCGTCGCGCGGGCGCGCGCCTGCGTGCGCTTCCCCGCCGACTTCCAGCTCGTGGCCGCCATGAACCCGTGTCCTTGCGGGCACGTGGGCGATCCGCGCCGGGCCTGCCGCTGCGCTCCCGCGGCGGTGGAGCGCTACCAGGGCCGCGTCTCGGGGCCGCTCTTCGACCGCATCGACATCTCGGTGCGGGTCGTGCCGCCGCCGGTGGAACTCCTCGGCGCTCCTCCCCCGCCGGGCGCGATCGCCTCGGCGGTCGCGCGCGAGCGGGTGGTGTCGGCCCGGGCCCTGCAGCGCGAGCGGGCTGGGTGCCTCAACGCGCGCCTCGACGCCGACGCCCTTCGTCGGAGCCTGTCCCTCACCCCGGCCGCCCGGCGCGCCCTCGGCGCCGCAGCGCGCGCTCGCGTGCTCTCCGCGCGGGGCGTGGCCAAGGTCCAGCGCTGCGCACGCACCGCGGCCGACCTGGCCGGGCGAGAACGGGTGAACGAAGGCGACGTGGACCTGGCCCTCTCCCTACGCCTGCCCGACCTAGCGGCCTGAGGCCTCGGACCGCTTCTCCGGAGGCCTCGCTGCGGCGCGACCGCCGTTCGCAGGGCGTCCTCGGTGAGGTAGCATCGGGCGCTTCGAGGCCCGGTGAAGAAGAAGCGCAACGCGAACGGCAGGGAGGCGAGGCGGTCGTCGCCCGCGAGGGCGGCCGCGGCGTCGTCCGCGCGGGGTCGCGCCTCGCCGGTCGCCTGGCTCGCCTTGGCCCTGGGCTTTGTCGGCAGCGGGCTCGGGGTCGCTTGCGTTGCCCGCGGGGGCGGTGCGCCGGCCGCGGTCGGCGGCCCTCAGGCAGCCGACGCACCGGGCGCGGCGGGCGAGGAGGCCCACGGCGAGGCCGCTGCCCTCCGCCGCGAGGTGGCCGCCCTGCGCGAGCGCCTCGACGCGCAGCAGCGCCGCATCGAGGCGCTGAGCGAGGCCTTCGGGCAGAGCTTCCTCGTTCCGGGTGCTTACTACCAGGTGACCAAGGTCATCGACGGGGACACCTTCGAAGTCGGAAAGTGGCGGGTGCGCCTGCTCGGCGTGGACACTCCCGAGTCGGTGCACCCCTCCAAGCCGGTCGAGTGGTATGGCGTCGAGGCCTCCGAGCACCTCAAGAAGCTGCTCACGGGCAAGCGGGTGCGCCTCGAGCCGGAGTTGGGCCAAGCGCTGGACACCGGTGCCTACGACCGGACCCTGGCCTACGTCTACCTCGAAGACGGGACCGACGTGAACCTCGAGGTCGTTCGCGGCGGCTACGGGCGCAGCTACCACAAGTACCCCTGCAAGCGGCGCGCGGAGTTCGACGCCGCCGAGGCCGAGGCGCGCGCCGCCCGGCGGGGACTTTGGAACGACGCGGCGCGGCTGGCCTGGGAGGACACGCACATCATCCCCGTCGTCCCCCGCAGCGAGGCGCGGGTCATCGTCGCCAAGAGCGGCATCGTCCACTCGGTGGACTGCGGCGCGGGACCCAACGAGGAGAACGGCACCTATTTCCGGTCCCTCGAGCAAGCCGCCAAGTTCGGCTTCACCAAGCTGCACAGCTGCGCGCGCAAGCTGCAGGAGGCCGCCGGCAAGTGAGGCGCGCCCTCGCCTGCGGATCCGCGCTCGCGTTCGCCCTCGCCCTCACGCCCACCTCCGCGCAGGCCAAGGAGAGCGGGCCCCGCGTCTACTTCTCCCCCGGCGGAGACTTTCCGCGAGCGCTGGCGCGCCTCCTCCTCGGGGCCCGCGAGCGCATCGACGTCGCCCTCTACTCCTTTCAGGCCACCTCCAAGCGGGGCGAGGACGACTACGCGCGCCTCCTCGCCGCGGGCGAGGTCAGTCCCCTGGACGCCTTGCGCGAGGCCGTGGCCCGCAAGGTGCGCGTGCGGGTGGTGCTCAACCACGCGCGCACCGACCCGGCGAACCGCAAGACGGCGGCCTTGCTCCTCGAGGCCGGCGCCGAGGTCTACGCGGTGGGCAAGACCATGCACAGCAAGTACGCCGTCATCGACGGGCGCACGGTGGTGAACGGCTCGGGGAACTGGTCGGTGGGTGCCTTCCACCGCTACCACGAGAACTGGGTGGTGTTCCCCAAGGCGCCCGCGCTCGCGCAGGCTTTCGAGCGCAACTTCCGCCTCCTGCTCGCCGAGGGCGACCGTCTGCGGCTCGGCGCCGAGGGGGGCCTCGAGCGCTCGCCGCGCAAGAAGAAGGCGGAGCCTGCGAGGGAGCCACCCAGCGCCAAGGAGCGCGCCCAGGTAGTGTTCACGAGCGACAACCGCGGCCGCGAGACGACCGTGGTGGAGGACCTCCTCGTCCGCTCCATGCGGTCGGCCGAGCGACGCATCGACGTCGCCGTGGCGCACTTCAACACCCAGCGCCTCGCCGACGAGCTCGTCGCGGCCGCCGAGCGCGGGGTTGCCGTGCGGGTGCTCGTGGACCTCGGCGAGTACCGCAACCGCGTTTCGCAGGCCGCGCGCCTGGAGAAGGCGGGGGTCCCGGTCCGCTACCACGTCTACTCGGTGAAGATGTTCTTCCCCTTCGCCCAGCTCATGCACCACAAGATGATGCTGGTCGACGGGCGGGTCTTGCTCAGCGGCTCCTACAATTGGTCGCGCACCGCCGAGTGGAACAACCACGAGAACGTGCAGGTCCTGCGCTCGTCCGCTCTGTTGAAGGCCTTTGCCGCCGAGTTCGAGCGCCTGTGGACCCTGCGGCGCAAGGACTACCCCGGCTTCCTTGCCAAGGTCCGCGCCCGGGGCCCGAAGGACCCGAACTACCGCCGCTACCTGCCGGTGCACTTCCCTCCCATGGCGCTCACGGGCAAGGAAATGGCCGCCCTGCGCCGGGCTTACGTGCGCTTGGGCTTCGCCATGCGTCCCTACAAGGGCAAGCCGGCGACGTCGGAGTTCTGGAACCTCGACCGCGAGCGTCGTGTGGGTGTGAACGAGCTCCCCGAGGGGCATCGCCCCTTCTTCGAGCGCCGAGGGCTCGTCGTCTCGGAGGTTTGCCATCGCCCCGTGCGCGCCGCTTCGGGCGAGTACGTCGAGCTCTACAACGGCGGCGAAGAGCCCGTCGATCTCGCCGGCTACGTGCTCGCCGACGGCGACGGGCGCGACGTCTTGGTGCGCTACGGCCGGCGCACGACGGTGCTTCGGCCGGGCCGCTACGCCCTGGTGATCGACCCCCAGTTTGCCGACGACTTCGAGTTGCCGCGCGGCGTGGTGGTGCTCACCGTCGGCGACAAGACCTTGGGCAACGGCCTTTCGGAGGACGACGTGGTCCGCCTCGAGACCGCCGACGGCGTCGAGGTGGACAGCCTGCCGCTCCAGCCGACCCCGCGCGGGCAGGCGGTGCATCGCAAGGTTCTCGCCGCCGCCGGGACGCCGTCCAACCTGCGGGTCGGGCCCGCTACGCCGGGGCGCCCGCCGCGCTAGGGTCCGCCTCAAGGTGGACCATCGCCCATCGCACCGCGGATCGACACGTAGCGGAATTCAGCCGCCGAGGACGCCCTCGAAGGGAAGGCCATGCCCTCTACGACACGGCGACTCGAAGCAGGCGCGGAACGATCGCGAGGTCGATCGTCGCTAGGTCGTTCACCGCGAGCTTTTCGAATCGGGGACGAGGTGGATCTTGGTTCCCAAGCCGCCACGCGAACGCCCGAGTGCGGGGTCGTCCGGCTCCTCTACGCCCTCCCTTTCGACCGCCGCTCGCG
>RFHU01000359.1 GCA_003695705.1 Planctomycetota bacterium | reverse complement strand
GTTCGGCGCCGGGCGGCTTCGGTTCGGCGCCGGGAGGCTTCGGTTCGGCGCCGGGAGGCTTCGGTTCGGCGCCGGGCGGCTTCGGTTCGGCGCCGGGCGGCTTCGGCGCCAGCCCGGCGCCCGCGCGTCCGGCGGTCGAAGAAGAAGACGAGCACATCGGCGAGTGGGTCCTCGAGCGCGAGATCGCGCGGGGCGGCATGGGCGTCATCTACCTTGGGGTCCACGAGCGGACGGGCCAGCGAGCCGCCATCAAGGTCATGCTCGAGCGCGACGGAGCCGTCTCCCCGCGCAAGGTCAAGCGCTTCCTTCGCGAGATCGAGACAGCCCGCAAGCTGGATCATCCGGGGATCGTCAAGATCCTCGACTCCGGGCAGTTCCGCGGCCATCCGTACTTCGCGATGGAGTACGTCGAGGGCAAGCCCCTCGACCGCATGCTCAAGGACAATCTCGACCTCGAAATCGGAATGGAAGTCCTCGAGGCCGTTGCCCGCGCGGTTCACCACGCGCACGAGCAAGGAGTCGTGCACCGCGACCTCAAGCCGGCCAACATCATCGTCACGGAGAGCATGCAGCCCAAGCTCACCGATTTCGGGCTGGCGAAGAATCGCGACTACCACTCGATCCTCACCAGGACCGGGGCGGTCCTCGGTACCCCTTACTACCTCTCGCCCGAACAGGCGCGCGGCCAGTCGCGAGACATCGATGGCCGCGCCGATGTCTACTCCCTCGGCGTGATCATGTACGAGCTCGCGACCGGGAGGTTGCCCTTCGTGGGCCAGACGACGGTCGAACTCTACAACCGAATCATCCACGACGATCCGGTTCCTCCCAGTCGCATCAAGCCGCAACTCACCAAGGCCCTCGAAACGGTCTGCCTGCGCGCGATGGCCAAGGAGCCGGCCGAGCGCTATCCGAGCGCCGCGGCGTTCGCCGACGACCTCCGCGCCTTGCTCAGCGGAGGGGAGATCCAGGCCAAGCCGGACGGTCTGCTCAAGCGCGGCCTCAAGCGGCTGCGCAAGCGCGGCGGGATCCCCATCATCCTGGGGGCCACCGCGGTCCTCCTCGCCCTCGTGTTCGGGGGCCTCTACGTCTACCACCGGCGGCAGGAGGAACTCCGGCACGCGCGTCAGGTGCGCCTGGAGTTCGAGGCGGCCGAGCGTGCGTGGAAGCAGACCCTGGAAGCGATGGAGGAGCAGCTCCGCGCGGGCGAGGCGGCCTTGCGCGCGCATCGGCTCCCCGACGCCCTCCTGGCCAGCCAGAACGGCCTCGCCTTGCTCGAGCCCTTGGACCGGAAACTGACGAAACGAGAGTTCGCGGAGAACGAGCAGGGCTTTGCCGAGCTGCGAAAGCGCTTCGGATCGCGGCGCGCCCGTGCCCATGCGGGGCTGCTCGTGCTCCACGCCCGGGCCACCATGCGCAAGGACGATCCCGGGAGCTTGCGGGCGGCGCGCGGCGACTTGGAGAAGGTGCTCGCCCCCGAGGAGGGAATCCGACCCAACGATCCCCAGGCTTTGTCCGCCCGCGGGGACCTGCTCGCCTTGCAGGGCAAGCTGGAGGACGCGCTCCAGAGCTACGAGCGCGCCCTCGAGCGATCGCCCAACTCGGTGCGCTCGCTCCTCGGCCGCGCGCGCGCGCAGATCCTCAAGGAACAGTTCGAGCAGGCGATCTCGGACATCGGAGTGGGGCTAGCGTGCCTGGAGGGGAAGATCCCGCAGCGACCGGCGTCCGCCGCCGGCGAGGAGCCGCCGCCCATCGAGCTCGAGCAGATCCCGGACGACGCCAAGCAGCGCTTGAAGGGGCGACTGCACGTTTTGCGCGTTCTCGCGCGGGTGGGCGCTGCCCACGACGGGGACGGCGGAGATCTGCGCCGCGGCCTGCAAGACGCCGAGGAGGCGGCCAAGCTGCTGCGCGACGACTGGGAGCCCTTGGCCGCGCGGGGGAAGCTGTTGGCTCGCGCGGGGCGACCGCTCGAGGCGCGCGACGCCTTCGAGCAGGCGATCGCGCTGGCTCCGGAGGAGGCAGGCCCCTACATGGCGCGGGCCGAAGCCCTCTTGGAGTTGGGCCGCCCCGGCGAGGCCCTCGCCGACGCGAACAACGCCGTCAGCCTGGCCCCCAATTCCCTCCTCGCGCTCGTGCTCCGCGGCGAGGCGAAGGCCATGCTCCTCGAATTCGAGGAGGCGGCGCGGGACGCCGAAGACGTGGTGAACGCCGCCACGGATCGTCCGCGCTACTGGCGCGAGGAGGCGCGCGCCCTTCGCTTGTTGGCCATGCTCAGCGTCCTGCGCGGCGACCTTTCGGACGCCCGCCAGCACGCCGACGCGGCCGTCGGCCGCGATCCCTACGCCAGCGCCGGCAAGTTGACCCGCGCGCGCATTCAACTCGACCCGGCGGCAGACGACCAGTTCCCCGTCGACGCCGAGAAGGACCTCAAGGACGAACGGAACCGACACCCTCGCTCCACCGCGGTGGTTCGCCTTCTTGCGCTCGCAGCCTACCTGCGCAACCCAGCACGTCCCGAGGGTGCGGTCGCCCATGTCGAAGCGCTGAGCAAGCTCGATCCAGGCGATCCGCTCGGGCTCACGGTGGCTGGGAAGGTGGAGAAGGTTGCGGCGGAGCGTAACGAGGGCGCAGCGAAGCGGGCACGCCGCGTCTTCCGCAAGGCCCTCCGCTTCGAACGGGACGTACGGCGTCCCGAAGGCAGGGCCTACGCCCTCGGGTTGCGCCACCAGCTCTTGGCCGAGCAGGAGAAGGGGACCCGGCGCGGCGAGCACCAGCGCTTGGCGGAGCGGGCCTACCGGCTGGCGATTTGGTTCGATCCCTACCACGCGCACGCCTACACCGGCTTGGCCGCGATCGCGCACGCGCAGGGTCAATTCAAGAGAACCAGCGGTTTCTTGGCCCAGGCGACCGACCTCAATCCGGAGGCCGTCTTGCCCAGCGTGTTGCTCGCCGTGCACCTCGCCAGCGAGGATGGCATCAAGGCTCCCAACGGCCTGGACATGGCGCGCAAGGCCCTGACCGCAGCGCTCGAGCTGCGCGGAGAGATCCCCGAACTCGTCCGCGCGCGAATCTTCTTGCAGGCCAACGACAGTCAGGCGTCCGCCGGGGAAGTCCTTGCGGACATCCGCAGGCGCTACGCGGCGCTGCGCCGGGCGGATCCCTTCAATCTCGACGTCTACTTGAGCGAGAAGGGCCTCCTCTGGCGACTCGTGGAGGAGTTTGCCAGCCGTGGAAACCGCGGCGGCCGGGACAAGACCCGGGAGCGGATCGCGCAGCTCGAGGAGGAAATCGATCGTCTCTCGCGTGAGGCCGAGGCCTGCGAGGCAAGCGCGGCCGCCCTGCGCGAGAAGACGAAGAAGCTGCTCGGCGGCTCCGACGGCCTCGCGGCCGTCGACGCCGCCGACCGCGCCACCCGCTTGGCCCCCTGGAACTCCGAAGGGTGGTGGTTGCTGGCCCGCGCTCGCGAAAAGTCGGGCGAACTGTGGGGCGCCTTGGCGGCCGGCGTGCGCGCTTCCTACCAGGACAGCCGCTTCATCGGAGGTCTGTTCGCGCTGCTGCGCCGAGCGGGCACCGAGTTGCCGGAGGACCCCCCGGAGGAGGTGGCGGAATATCTGAAGTCGGACCGGGACGTCCTCCCCTTCCCCTCCGATCTGGAACGGTTCCTCGACTCGGTGCCCCTGGTCGCCCGGGCCATGGTCGCCGAACTCCCCCGCAAGGAAGCGCTGGAGCTCTTCGACCGCCTCGAAGAGTCGCTCAACCACGACCCGACCCGCCTCCTGGCCCACGCCCTCCTCGGCGCGCTGGCCTTCGGCGTAAAGCGAAACGTCTATGCCCTGCAGCACCTGCTCTTCTTGGCGGAAGTCCGACCCGACCTCGGGCAGGCGTACTACCTCGCGGCGGTCGCCGCGGCCCGCGAGAGCGAGGGAAAGGACGGACGCCTCGCCGTTTTGGCGGCCGAGTCGCTGCGCAAGGCCAAGGCGGCTGGATTCGACTGGTCCGCCCTGGCGGACAAGGAGCCGGCCCTGCAGGATCTGAAGCGTACGCGGGCCTGGAAACTCCTCAGCGAGGGTTGAGGCGCCGAGCGAAGAATTCGGCGACCGCATCGAGGAGGTAGGGCGCGTAGAGCACCGCGCCGTAGTGGCCGGTGGGAAGGTCGATGCGTTCGGGCCGCCCCAGGGATTCCCAGAGGCGCTCCTGGGTCCGGTAAGGGACGACGCGGTCCCGGCGCGCGGCGACGAAGAGCACGCACGCGGGGTCTAGGCTTTCGGCGAGGTGCAGAATGCCGGGAGCGAGGGAACGGCGGAGCGCCGCGGTCAGTTCGGAGGGGGTCAGCCCGCGAGCCTTCTGCGCGCGTACGTAGCGGCGGACGCGGGGCTCCTCCGAGGCGAGGAGGACGCTCGGCAGGTCGCCGCCGGCGAAGAGCACGGCCAGGGCGCGGACTCGGGAGTCGACCGCGGCGAGGGCGACCGTGGAGACGCCTCCCAGGCTGGCGCCCAGCGCCCCGATGCGCTCAGAATCGACGTCGTCTCGGGCGCAGAGCCAGTCCAGGGCTCTGCGCCGGTCGATCACGGCGGTGCGCCACACGTCGGCCAGGGCCGCGGGCGGCTCGTCTTCGGGGAGGGCGCTCTGGGAGCGCAGAACGACGGCCGCGTGGTAGCCTCGGCGCGCCAGGGCGGCCGCGGCGAAGCCGGCCAGGGCGTAGTCGCCGCCGAGGATCGGCGAGACGAGGACTGCGGGCCGCCGCCCGGGTACGCTGCTGCGATAGCTTACGACCTGCGCCACGTGCGGCGGGTGTCCGGGGGTGGTGACCGGGAGCTTGAGCCAGCAGGAGGTGTAGCCCCAACCGGCGCGCTCCTTCCAGCGCAAGACCGGTCGTGCAGGGAGTCCCGCCTCCGGATACGCAAAGCGGAGCCGGGCGCCCGCGGGAAGGGGACGCCGTACGGCGTCGCGCCCTTCGGCGGACCTGCGGCGGGCGCCGATGCCGGCGAGGAATCCCCCTCCGCTGCCCACCGCCGCGAGCAGGAAGCCGGCGGCGAGGAAGGCCGCCCGCCGCAGGCGGCGCCGCCCGACGCCGGACCCAGGGGAGCAGGGAATCGCGGCGCCGAGGGAGGGATCCTTCACGAGCGCGTGATCGGCAGGCTGCGCGGGCGACTGCGCACCCGGGCGGCCAGGACGGCCGTCAGCCGGTCGATCACCCCCCAGAGGGCGTCCGCAAGCGGGCTGGGCTCGTCGCCGGCAAGCAAGGGGCGGCCTTCGTCCCCGCTCACGCGTACGCGCGTATCGAGCGGCAGCGAGCCAAGGAAGGGCAGCCCCCACTCCTCGGCGGCGTCCTGTCCGCCCCGGCGGCCGAAGATGTCGTCCGCGTGGCCGCAGGCGCTGCAGGCGTGGTAGGCCATGTTCTCCACCAGACCCAGCACCTCGGTATGGGTGGTGCGAAACAAGTTCACGGCCTTGCGCGCGTCGGCGAGGGCCACCGGCTGCGGGGTGCACACGAGAACGGCGCCGGCCAGGGGGACGTTTTGGGAGAGGGTGAGCTGGACGTCTCCGGTTCCCGGCGGCATGTCGAGGATCAGGTAGTCGAGCTCCCCCCACTCGCACTCGTTCAGGAGCTGCATGATCGCCCCGTGGACCATGGGACCGCGCCACATGGCGGCCTTGTCGGGGTCGACCAGGTAGCCGAGGGAGAGGGTAAGGACGTCGTGGGCGCGGTGCGGCGTCAGGCGCGGCTGGCCGCCCGGGGCGGGTGGCTCGAGCTCCAGCCGTTCGAGGAAGGCCTGCCGGCTGACGCCCATCAGCAGGGGAACGCTGGGTCCGTAGACATCGGTGTCGAGGAGTCCAACCCGCGCCCCGGCGCGCGCGAGGCCGACGGCGAGGTTCACGGCGACCGTAGACTTGCCCACTCCGCCCTTGCCGCTGCCCACGGCGACGACGTTCCGCACCCCGGCCAGGGCTCCTCCGCCTTCGCCGGTGAAGGAGCTGGGGATCTTGGATTCGAGGGCGACTTCGAACTCGGGGAGCAGTTCCCGGCAGCGGTCGGCGACCGCGCGCCGTGCAGGGGTCAAGGGGGCGGGGAATTCGACGCGAATCCGCTTGCCGTCGACGCCCTTGACGTAGCCGAGCTCGACGATGCTCTGCTCGCAGCCGGGGGCGAGGACGCCGCGCAGCGCCTCGAGGACGGATTCCAGTTCGGACATGGGTGCCTCCAGGGGGCCTGGATTCTACGCGCCCGCGGCCGGCTGCGGCCCGCGGGCGCGAGGGAGCCGCGCGCGCGGACCCGGCGCTGCGGCCCCCGCGGAGGCGTTCAGAGGCCGCCGCGGGCGAGGAAGGCGAGGAATTCCGTGGGGCTGGCGATTCCGATCAGCGACGAGCGGATCTTGCCCTCGCCGTCGATGACGAAGAAGGCGGGGATGGCGCCGCTCTTGTTGTAGTGCTCGAGCATGAGCGCCTTGTGCCGCTGCTCCTCCTCGTCGTCCTGCTTGTCGATGAACAGGGCCACCCGAGGAACGTCCTCGAGGCGCGCAGTGACCTCGGGGAGGGGCAAGACGCCCTTTTCCATCTGCACGCAGTTGGGGCAGTAATGGCCTGTGAACAGAAGGAAGGCGGGGCGGCCGCTGGTGCGGGCGGCCGCCTTGGCCTTCTCGAGGGCCTCCAGGGTCGTTCCGTAGGGGAGCCCGAAGACCACCGTGCCCTCTTCGGCTCCTTCCTCTGGGTCGGGGAGGACGAAGGACTCCACGCTGGGGGCCAGCGCGCCGCCGGCCGCGCCGTAGCCGAAGTAGCAGCCGAGGAGGACGAAGACCCAGCCGGCGACGTAGCGGCCCGGGCTCCAGCGGCGCAGGTCGGGCTGGTGGGGGAAGCGGAGCGGCAGGTAGCCGTGGAGGTAGACGGCGGTGGTCACACACAGCCCGACCCAGATCCAGAGGGTCACCGAGCGAGGGAGCAGGTTCAGGAAGTCCCACTGCAAGTCGGTACCGCGGAAGAACTTGACCGCGAAGCCGAGCTCGACGAAGCCGAGCACGGCCTTGAAGACGCTAAACCACGAGCCGCTCTTGGGGAGGAGGCGCATGGCGCTGGGGACGAGGGCCAGCGCGAAGAAGGGAATGGCTACGGTGACCGCGAACACGAAGGTCGCGCCGAGCACGGCCAAGGGGTGGGGGTCTTGGGCCGCGGTGGCGAAGAGGCTGAAGATGACCGGCGCGCCGCAGGTGTAGCTGGTGAGGACGAAGAACAGGCCCATGAGGAACAAGGACCAGGTGGGCACGCTCCCGTCGCGCCCGCGGCGCGCGGTCCCGGCTTGCATCAGCCGCTGGAGCGGCGCGGGGAGGCCCAACTCGTAGTAGCCGAAGAAGCTGAAGGCGAAGTAGACGAAGATCCCTCCCAGCACCAGGTTGACCCAGGCGTTGGTCGCGAGGTCTCCGAGAAGGCCCTGGCCCTTCGCGCCGAGGAGGACCTGCACCAGTCCGCCCACGAGGACGAAGGAGATGACGATGCCGCCCGCGTACGCCCCCGCGCGGGCGAGGGAGCGCGCCCGGGAGGTCTTCTCTCCCTTGGAGAAGAGCGAGACCGTGATCGGGATCATGGGGTAGGTGCAGGGCATGAGCAGCATGGTCAGGCCCAGCCCAACGGCCGCGCCGAGGAGCAGGGAAAGGTCGCTCGTCGGGGCGGAGGGGCCGGGCGCGGCCGGAGGCGCGTCGGCGGGCGGCGCGACACCGGTGGGCGGCGCGGAGGGGTCGCAAACGAGTTCCAGACGGAAGGGGGCTTCGCCCGAGACGCAGCGGGCGGGGTCGCAGGCCTGCCAACGCAGGACGCCCGCGAGGGGGAGCGGGCCCGGGGGAGCGTCCTGGGCGATCCTCAGGCGCTGGACGAAGCGTACCCGACCCGCCCCGTGGACGAGGGTGGGGCCGAGGTTGGGGTCTTGCTTGGCCTCGGGCGGGGGCTCCTCGAGCGGCGCGGGCGCCGAGAGGCCTGCGGGGAGGGTGAGTTCGAGGGAAGTCGGCAGGGCGCCTTGGGTGCGCGTGCTGTAAATGTGCCAGCCCTGGGCAACCTCCACATCGAAGCGGAGTTCCACCCAGGCACCCGGGGCCGCGCGTTCGGGATGCAGGGACGCCGTGGCCCGAACGGCGGTTCCCGGGTCGCTGTCCGCGGCGACGGGCCCCGCGAGGAAGTCCGGGAGAGGGCCGTCGGCGGCGGGCGGTGGCTCGGCGGCGGGCGGTGGCTCGGCGGCGGGCGGTGGCCCGGCGGCGGGCGGAGGCTCGGCGGCGGGCGGTGGCTCGGAGGAGACCTGGAGCGCGAGGCGTCCTTCGCTCCGCTCGGGCGGAAGGCAGACCCCCCCCTCGCCTTCCTTGCAGGCTTGCCAGCGGAGGGTCGCTCGAACGGTGAGCCTGCCTGCGGCCTCGGGGGTCGGGACGAGGGTCTGGCGAAAGACCACTTCGCCGCGAAGGAGCTGCATGGGACCCAGGTAGGGGACGTCCTCGACTTCGGGCCGGGGAGCCTGGGCCGGGCCGAGGAGGCGCAAACCGGCGGGGACGTCGACGGAGAAGGCGGTGGGGACCCCCTGCGTTTCGCCGGCACCGTAGATGTGCCAGCCCGGGGCCACCCGGACGCGGGCGCGCACCTCCACCCGCTGGCCGGGGGCGGCCCGGGGCGGATCGACCTCGAAGGCGACCGTGACCGGAGGGGCCTCCTGCGCGCTCGCGGCGCCGCCGAGCGCGGCGAGGAGGAAGGCGACGGCGAGGGCGAGAGCGCAGGGGGTGAGGCGCCGGCGGAGGGCGAACGGGAAGCTCTGCGGACCCGGCGCTGGGGATCGCGGGGCGCGGCCGCGGAGACCGCCGGGACTGGGCAAGGATGGTGGCATTCTGTTCCTCGTGCGCGCGCGCCGAGCCGACGGAGACGGCCCGCGGAGTCCGGCAGCTTCCGGTCCTCCCCGGACGCCGTCGTGGGACTCCCAGCATAGTCGCTGCGTGCCCTTCCGGTCAGCCGTCGGCGGCTGGGCCCCCGGCTCAACGGGACGGGGGGAGGCCCCATTCCCGAGGAGGGGGCGTGCGCCGGGCCAGGGGGAGCGAATCCGCGTCCTCCGGCGCCGCCTGATCCTCTTCTTCGAGGTCCGTTACGCCGAGCGGCGGGTGCGAAAGGCCTCGGGAGGCGTGGGGAGGGCGGCTTGCGCGGCGCGGGCCGCATCGACGGTCGGGCCGGCGTCGGGTGCGAAGCCCTCGGCCTCGGTCGGCGCCTCCGACGCCGCCTCGGTCGGCAGGAGATCGGCGACCACGCGATCGCGTCCGCTGCGCTTGGCGTGGTAGAGATGCTGGTCGGCCTCTTCGAGGAACTCGCTCAGGTCGCCGTGGCGCTCGGGGTCGTATTCGGCGACGCCGAAGCTGGCCGTGACGCGCAGGGAAGTCTCTCCCGCGTCGACCTTCGTGCGGCGGAGGGAGCGGCGGAGGCGTTCGGCGAGGGCGGTGGCGTCGGCCTTCGGGGTATCGGGCGCGAGCACGATCATCTCCTCGCCGCCGTAGCGGAAGGCGAGGTCGTAGGCGCGGATCCCCTTGCGCAGGCGCCGAGCGACCTCGGCGAGCACGAGGTCGCCCGCCACGTGGCCGTGGGTGTCGTTGACCGACTTGAAGTGGTCGATGTCGAGGATGATCAGCGAGAGGGGCGTCCCCAGGCGCGCGCGCTGCGCCATGAGGATCGCGGCCTGCTCCTTGAAGTGGCGCTTGGTGTAGAGGCGTGTGAGGCCGTCGACGACCGCGCGGTCGTAGAGGGTGGGCTTGCGGATCGCGAGCGCAATGTGTTTCGCGAGGCTCTCGAGCTGACGGGTAAGCTCCTGAGGGTCGCTGGCGGCCCAGCGGGGAGCCCGTGCCAGACGGACTTCCAAGGCACCCATGACGGCTCCGTCGGCCACGAGGAGGGTCGCGGCGCGCAGGCCCGCGCCTTTGCTCTGACTGACCACGGTCCGGCGGGCGTCGAGGGCCTCCGCGGCCTCGCGGGGTTCGACCTTCAGCGGCTTCTTCCCTCGGACGCGGTTCTTCTCTCCGCGACGCCAGGCCACGGGAACGAGCTCGGCCCCCTCCTGTAGGTAGATGGCGATCTCCCGGGCGTCGAGAAGACCCCCCAGGACGCTCAGCGCGCGCTCCAGGATGCGCTCGAAGCACACGTCGTCGTTGGCGATGAGCGCGAGGTCGCGGATGGCGGAGAGGAGTTCGACTTGCCGGCGGAGTTGGACGACGGTCTCGTGCTGGCGCTGTTCGCGCAGGCGCTGTCGCTCGGGCGCTTCGTGACCCAAGGCGCCGCCCCCCGAGCGCAGGTGCCCGAAGGCGCGGCGCACGCGGAGGGCGTCGAGGGCGAAGGCGAGGGCCGCCACCCCCGAGCCTCCCGCGAGGGCAACGAGGAGTGCGCCGAGGTCCCTGCCCACGGGCGTGGCCTCCCACTGCAGCCAAGCGGCCAGGCTGAGGGCCCCCACGGGGGCCAGCACGAGTCCCCCCAGCAGGGGGGCAGGGAGTTTGCGCGGGTTCACCCCCTACTCTTCGGTCGGCGTGTCGGGCGGGTTGACCGATCCGGCACGGACCCCCGAGGACCGCAGAGAAGCAAGGGACTTAGGGAGGTGGTCCGCTGCTTGCAGCCGCCGGCTCGAGCGCAGGAGCCTGCGGGAAAGGACGACGCTCGCATGCGAACTTGGATCGGAGCCTTGGCCGTGGCGACGCTGCTCGCCAGCAGCGGTTGCAACAGCTTGCAGTACATGGAAACCGAAGAGCTGTGGGCCCACGCCGACGCGGCCTTCGACGCGGGACGCTACGGCGATGCGATCCCCTATTACGACGAGATCCTCTCGCGGAGTCGTGAGAACGCGCGGGCCTACCTGTTCCGCGGCATCTCCCGGGAGCGCGACAGCGACGCGCTCGGAGCCTTCCGCGATTACGCCCGAGCGGGCGACCTCGGGGATCCGCGGGGGCTGCTCTACCGCGTGGACCTCGCCCTGCGCTCCGATGACCTCGCGGGAGCCACGGGCGACCTGGGTCGGCTCAAGGACATGGGCCTCCGCGGGCGGGACCGCGTCGCCCAGCTCGTTCTGCTGGCGACCCTGAGGCTCAAGCAGAACCGTCCGCGGCTCGCCGCGCAGAACGCGGAGCGTGCCCTGCGCGAAGGAGAGGCTTTGCGCGACCCCGGTGCAGAGCCCTTTCTGGCCTCGGCGCGCTACACCGCGGCCCACGCCTACTACCGCCTCGGCGACTTCCAGCGCGCCTACGAGCACTTCGACCGCTACATGAGCTCTCCGGAGGCCCGCCAGAGCCCGACGGACCATTACCTGCACGGGCTGCTCGCCTACCTCGCCGGCGACTACGTCGCCGCCAACGAGCATCTCGCCCAAGCGGACCCCGACTTGGTGGACGAGGCCGCCTCGATCCTCGACGACCCCAGCTTCGGCGCCGGCGAGCGCTAAAGGAGGTACCGTGAAGCGCACCCCGTCTTCGACTCCGCTCGTCCTCTCGCTCCTCCTGCTGCCCGCCCTCGCCTCGGCACAGGACCGCAAGAGCAAGGAAGCGACCATCGAGATCGCGCCTCTGCCCGACTGGTCCATCAAGAAGGAGGTCGACCGCCTCGACCAGTCGATGCGCAACTACAACAACCTGATTGGTTCCCTTTCCCGCGCCAGCAAGGATCTGGGAGAGGAATTCGAGGCCTACCTGAAGGATCCCCAGAACGAGCTGCTCGCCTCTTCGGTGGAGCGGAAGATGGCGATCTACGCGAAGACGGTGATGGCCGACTTCGATGGAATCATCGCCGACCAGGACCTGCTCGGCGCGAACTTCCGCGAACTCCAGCGCAAGCTGGTGGCCTTCTCCGCGCACCTCGGCAACCAGTCCTCGGGCTACAAGCTCAAGCTGGACAACTACCGCAAGCGGGCCAAGGAACTCGAGTCCCGGCTCGTCGAACTGTCGGTGCGCATCAAGGAAGACCCGCCGGAGGACCCGCTCGAGCTGCGCCGGCTCAAGAGCCAGTTCGCGCAAGCCTTCCGCCGCTACCGCCTGCAGAGCCGCTACGTGAACGGCTACGACGCACGCTACCGGAGCTACCAGCAGCTCGAGCGGAGCGTGAAGCAACTCGCGAGCATGTTCGTCAACCTGCACGCCAAGTTCAACGAGATGATCGAGAACCTGGAGAATGAGCGCCAGTACCTCGACGACTCCATTCGCCTCCAGGCGGACAAGATCCGCATTCAGCAGATCATTCGCCAGGGGATCCTCGGCTCGGAGCGCGCCATCGGCAACGTGGCCGAGAAGCTCGCCGACCTCTACAACAAGGTCGATGCCTTCTCGCAGGTCCACGAACGCATCAACCAGGACCTCAACAACTTCGTCCAGTCCCAGGACATCCTCCTCCAGGTCACGCGCAAGATCGACGCCATCGGCATGACCGGGGGAGGGCTGCAGGACCTCGCCGCGGACATGGACAAGGCCATCGAGGCCTTCTACCGGCACCGCGACGAGCCCGAAGACGACAAGCTCATGATCGACATCGAGCGCGAGAAGAACGCGGCGAAGGAGGCGGCCCGCGGCGAGGGGAAAACCGGAGCGAGTTCCGGGGAAGCCCCACCGCAGACGACGCCCTCCGCTCCGCGGGGTGCGGCGCGCAGGACCGGCCCGCCCGAGCCTGCCGCTCCGGCACCCGCTCGCCGCCGGAGCCCGCCCGCCGCGCGGCCACCGGCGGCGCCCCGGGAGGCGCCGCCGGCTCCCGAGCGGCCCGCCCCCCCTCCTC
>RFHU01000358.1 GCA_003695705.1 Planctomycetota bacterium | reverse complement strand
GCGAAGCATTACGCCCGGCTCCCCCGCGCCGTCAAGCGCATCTGCTGCGGCAAGCGCCGCACCCTGATCCTCAAGAAATTCCGCAAGGTGCATCACCTGCGCAACCACCTGGAAACCATGGACTGGGATGAATGAACCGCGCGGGGGAACTGGAATGAGTCCGTCGTGTGGACCGACGACCCCTCCACCCCGGAGTCGGCCGCCCGCCCCCGCGAGCGACGCCGCGCCGCGCGCGCACCCCCCGCGCACTCCCTGGGGAGCGACCTGAGCGAGCCGGTGTTCTACTTGCGAGCGGACTTGGAGGCGCCCGAGCCCCACGACGTAGGCGGGGGCCAAGCCTGCGTGTGGACCCACCGCGCTCCCGAGAGCGAACGCCCCAACCAAGACGGAGTGCTGCTCGTCGAGGAGGGCGCCTGCGTGGTCCTCGCGGTGGCCGACGGCTGCGGCGGCCTCCCCGCGGGCGATGAGGCGGCCTCCGTCGCCCTGCGCGCGCTCGCCGACTGCGTCTCGCAGGCGCGACCCGCCGACGCAAACGCCTTGCGGGCTGCCGTCCTCGACGGCTTCGAGAAGGCGAACCAAGCCGTGCTGGAACTGGCCAGCGGAGCGGCCACCACCTTGGCGGTTGCCGCGCTCTTCGAGGACACCGTGCGCACCTTCCACGCCGGAGATTCGCTGGTGCTGCTTACCGGCCAGCGGGGAAAGCTCAAGCTGCAGACCATCGCCCACTCGCCGACGGGCTACGGACTCGAAGCCGGGCTCCTCGACGAAGAGAGCGCCGCCCAGCACGACGAGCGAAACCTGGTCTCCAACGTGGTCGGCTCACGGGAAATGAGCATCGACCTCGGCCCCGAGCTGCGGCTGGCGGCGCGCGACACCCTGCTTTTGGCGAGCGACGGCCTCGCCGACAACCTCTACGTGGAGGAGATCGTCGACCTCGTCCGCAAGGGACCGCTCCGCAAGGCGACGGCGCGGCTCGTGGCCCGGGCCCGCGCGCGCATGGAGGCGCCCGAAGAGGGAGAGCCCAGTCATCCCGACGACTTGAGCGTTTTGCTCTACCGACGCAAGACCCCGCGCCGGCGAGCGCGCGGGGTGGAGGCAGCGGCCTCCCGGCTCCCTGCAGACTCCGGGCCTTGAGCCTCGCTGCCGGCTTGGACGGCGCGCAGCTCCGGCGAAGCCGCGCCGGCGCGCAACGGACCCGCGCCAGGGCTCCCGGCGGATGTCGAAGCCGTCTCCTGGCCTTTTCTCGACCTTGGCAGTAGCCTCAGCCGCGGTGCGGAGTCTCTACGGCGGGGAAACAGGGACCGAGGACGGAGCGACCTGGGAGCGCGCGAGCCCCGCCGTCGGCAAATGCTTCCGCGCCGCCGCTGGCGCACCGATCACGCCCCTGCCCGCTGCGCCCGAGCGAGCGGCGCTGCTGCCGCTCGCCCTCGACGAGGCGACGGAGGTCCTCCGCTGCCCCGAGTCCGTGGAGGACCGACCCGCGCTGACGGAAGTCGACGACCGCGCCGCCGCCCTCGACGCCCTCGCCCGCGCGGCGGGCGCTCTGGCCGCCGTGCACGCCCGGGAACGCCCCCACGGGGACCTGCGCCCGGAGACGATCCGCGGCGTCGGATCGCGCTGCGCGCTGGTGGTGCCGGCGCGTGCCGTGTCCGCGCCTCGCCTCCTCCGCGCGCGCCTGGCGGCCGGCGCCGACCCCGTCGCCGTGGCCTACGCGGCGCCCGAGGTCGTCTGCGGCGAGGGGGCGAGCCCCGCGAGCGACGTCTACTCCTTGGCGGCCTGCGCCGCGCGGGTCCTCAACGGCCGCCCGCCGCTGGGGAGGACGGCGCTCGGCGCGGCGACCAAAGGCCTCGGGGCGAGCCTGGGCCCCATCCTCTCCCGCGCCCTCGACCCCGACCCCGCCGCGCGACCGCCCCTCGACGAACTCCAGCAAGCGCTGGCGGAGGGAGCCCGCCGCGCGGCGGAGGGTGGAGACTTCGTGCTGGTCCCCGACGCGGCCGCGGCGCCTCGCGGCCGCGTCTTGCAGACGAACGGCGCGAAGGCCCGCCCCTTGCCCGCGGAGCCCGGGGCCTCCGCGCCGCCGGGCAGTCGCCCGTCGGCGCTGCTGTTCCTCGTTTTGGCGGTGGCCGCGAGCTTCGTGTTCTGCGGCGCGCTCGGCCTGGTCGTCACCGGCTGGGAGGCCCTGGGCACCGTGGGGCAGTTGGGCGTCTTGGGACTCCTCACCGCGTCCATCGGCGTGGGGGGCGTCCGGCTCGAGCGGCGCGGCTTCTCCCGCAGTGGTTTCGCCTGCGTGCTCCTCGCCAGCCAGCTCCTCGGGGTCGACGGCGCCTACTTCGTCTACCGCACGGGCCAGCAGGACGAGCCCCTCGCCTGGGCGGCCGTCGCGATCGCCATGGCCCTGGTCGACGTCCTCCTCGCCTGGCGCCGCGATTCGGAGCTCTTCGGGGCGCTCGCGGGCCTCTCCTGGTTCGCGGCCGTCGTCTGCGGCTGGCAGGCCTGCGACGCCGACCCCTGGACCCACCCGCTCCTCGCCGTGGGCTACGGGGCGGTGGCCGCCGCGATCGGCGCGGGGCTGGCGCTCGTCACGGCGCATGCGGTCCCTCGCGTCGCCGCGGTCTCCGCCTCCCTGGCCGGGTCGGCCGTCCTCTGGGCCCAGTGCGGTGCCGCCGTGGCCACGGGGGAGGTGGTGGGGGGCCACCCCGTCTTGGGCTGGCTGGGCCCCTACGCCTTTGCGGGCGGCCTGGGGCTCTTGGCCTGGCTCGGGCGTCCGCCCCTCCGTGCGCTCTTCGCCGGAGGCGGCGCCTTGCTCCTCGTGTGGGCGCCGAGCGCCCAGGCCACCGTGTTCCTCGGCGAAGGCGGTCGCCCGACGACGTGGATGGCCGCAGCAGCGTGCGTCGCCCTGGTGGGGGCCGGCCTGGCCTTCGCTGCCGAGCGTCTCTGGCCCAAGCACCGGGGGCTCGGCGTTCCCTACGGCCTCCTCGCCGTGGTCTGGACCCAGATCGGCGCCGGCTCCGCGGTGTTCGCCCTGGCCGAGGGCAACACGCTCTACGCGGCGGTTCCCTACGCGCTCGCCGCCGGGTTGGCCTTTGCCGCTTGGCGCGCGCGGGAACCCCTGCGCTGGGCCTTCGTCGTCGGCTGCGGGCTGCTCCTCCTCTGGGTCCCCACCGCGCAAGCCGCCGCGGTGGAGGGGCACCTGGTGTCCTTGTTCGGCTGCGCGGGCCTGGGCCTCGCGCTCCTCTGGGCCGCGTTCGCTTGGCCCCGCGCGGCGGTCACCGCCGCCCGCCAAGTGCCCCTGGTGGGCCTGGGCCTCGTGAACGCCCTCTGCGCGCCGCTGGTCTTCGCCCTCGTCCGCTGCGCCGACCGGGACGGCTGGAAGCTCCTCGAGGAGGCCGTCTCCTCGGGCGGACGCGTCCACGAGACGCGCTTCGTGTTCCTCTCCATGCCCCTGGGCATCGCCCTCGCCCTCGTCGCGCTCGGCATCCACTTCTCGCGCGACGCGGAGCGCAAGCTGCCCTACCGAATGGTGGAGGGGGCGGGGCTCCTCGCCTACTTCGGCCTCTTGACCGTCCTCAGCTTCGCGCACCCGGTCCGCGACACCTTCTACGTGTTCCTGCTCCTCGCGGGCGGCGCGCTGGCCCTGGGCGCCGGCCTGCGCCTCCGGCGCGCCATGCTCGTGTGGGTGGCGGGGCCGGCGCTGCTCCTCACCCTGGTCGTGCAGTACTTCGCCAAGCTCTCGCAGGTCGCCCCCTTCGGCCTGGTGGCGGTGGGCTTCGGCCTCTTGCTCCTCGGGGCCGCCGTCCTCTACGAGCGCAAACTCAAGCAACTGCTCGGCGAGACCAAGGGCTGGGCCTGATCCGGAGAGGCGGAGCGTGCCCGCGGGTCCGAGGCGAGAACCGGCGCGGTCGCTGCCCGGTTCCGCAGAGCACCCGGCGAGGCGTCACTGCTGGACGTGGGCCACGTCGGGGAAGCTGCGCCAGTCGCCGCCCCAGGTGAGGCCTTCGGCGTGGGCCGCGGCGCCCAGGTCGCGCCAGAAGGCAAAGCGGAGGTTGGCGGCGGGCCCGCCCCAGCCGTAGCGGCGGTCGACGATGTCGGCGGCGAGGCCCAGGAGGTGGCGGCTGCGCAGGGTGCGCGAAACGCCGCGGCGGACTTTCTCCCGCTGCTGGGCCAAGGTCCTGCGGCCTTCGGCGACGTACGGTTGCCAGCCCTTGGCCCGCAGGCGGGCGAGGACCGCCTCGACCCGCGCGCGGAAGGCGGGCTCGAGGCCGGCGAGCGCGCCCCCGGAAGCGAACCGCGGGGCCGAACCGCCCGCCTCCCTGCGGAGGCCCCCGCGGGAAGCCGACGCGGGCAAGGAGCGGAACTGCGTCGGGACCGCGCGACGAGACGATCCGCGGGAGCGGTAGAAGTCGTGCGTGTTCGTGCGGTCGGTGCCGATGCGCCGCACGAAGGTCATGTTCCTGGCCCAGGCGGGGCTCGCAAGGTAGGGGTTGAAGTAGTGGTCGGCGCCGCGGCTGGGGTCCCGACCGGCGAGGGCGGCCCGGGCGGCGTCGTAGCAGACGGCCGGAACGGGACCTCCGTAGAGGCGCGCCCGGCGGGGCGGGTCGTAGCAGGAGAACTGGTAGGGCTGGTGGGCGACGCCGCGGATGGTGTCAGGGAACTTGGGGGAGGCGACCCGGTTGAGCACCACCGCCGCGACGGCGACCTTGCCTTCGAAGGAGCAGCGGAGGGCTTCTCCCTTGACGATGCGGGCCAGCACCTCGAGGTCGCCCGCCTCCTGGCGGAAGCTCGCGGAAGCTGGGGTCGTGGAGAAGAAGCCCGCCCCCGCGACGTCCTGGGCGGTCGCGAGGAAGGCGCTCGCGAAGAGACCGCCGGGCGAACGGGTTCGGCGCGGCGCTTCCCCGGCAGGGGGCGGAGCGAGCTGGGGGCGTTCGGCCGGCGCCGGCTCCTGGGCGAGGGAGGAGGGGGACGCTGCGCCTGCGCGGCTCGGCGGGCGGATCTCCACGTGGAAGTGGTTGTCGTGACCGCGCGCCGAAACGCAGAGCCCCTCGCGCACCAGCGCAGGGTCGCTGAACAAAATGCGCCGCACCAAGGGCTGGGCGCGGAAGGCCCGCAGCATGGCCCGCGCCGCGGCGCGGTCGTAGGCGGCGGAGGAGACGGTGGTCCCCGCCGCGCCGCTGCGCGTGGGCAGGCGGACGTCGAGGTCGAGGCCCGTCTCGTGGCCGAGGTGGTCGGGAGTGTCCCCGCCTTGCCGCAAGCTGGCATCGTTGATCTGCATGAGGGCCGCGCCGGGGTGTTGGCGCCGGTAGGCGCGCTCGTAGTGGGCGCCGGCCGCGAACAGGGTCTCCACCAGCCACGAGGTCCCGTAGCCGTGGTCGTCGCCCTGTTGCCGGTCGAAGGAGACGAAGCCCTCCCCGCGGCCGGGCAGAGGGACCCAGCGGGGGGCGCGGGCGCTCTCCAGCCAGCGCTCGAGCTCGGACCCGGGGGCGACCAGGCCGCGGACGCCGGCCACCCGCCGGCGGCCGAGGGTCACCGCCTCGAAGAGGGAGAGGGCGGCGTCGAGGCGCCGGCTGGCCCCGTAGACCGGCTGCTCGAGGTAGCCGAGGGCCACGAGGCGCACCGAGACCTGCAGGGCGTCCTTGGGATCGTTCTTCCCCCCGCGTCCGACGCTGTCCCCAAGAGACAGCGCCACTCCTCCCGCAGTCTGTGGGGAGACGCAGCGGCCCGGCGCGTCCTCGCCGGCCCGGGGAGCCTGCGCGACGAGCCCCGGCGGACCCTCGTCGGCGCTCTCGCCCGACCTGCGCTCCCGCGGAACGGCGCCGGCGAGGAGGCCCTGGGCGCTGGCCGCGACCGGGGCCAGCGCCAGAAGGGCCGTGCCGAGGGGGACGAACAGCCGGGGCAGTGCACGCACGCGAGCCTTCCTTTCTTCGCTTCCGCGACCCCCCTACGCGCGCCGCGTGCCGGAGCCTTGGACGCGCGCGCACGGCGCCCCTTCGAGGTCCTGGGGTGGCGCGCGAACGAACGCCAGCCTTGGGCTTGCGAACTTCGTCCGGGGGGCGTCGCCGCACGGCCTCCCCGCGGTCGGCGACGCGCTGGGGTCGCCGGGCGGACACGCCGACCCGCGGCGACCCGGAACCCGCGGCCGCGGGAAACGCAAGTCGCGTCCGTGCCTGCGCCGGCGAGCGTCCATCCGCCGACGGGCATCGACTGGCCGCGGCCCTCCCAACGCGCTAACTTGTCTGGGCGCACCGGCTTCTCCATCGCCGCGCGCCGTCTCGCCACGAAAGGACGCTCCCATGCAGCCCCGCGCCCTCGCCTGCGCCGCGGCCCTTGGCCTGCTCGCGATCGCCGCGCCGTCCGCCGCCCAACAAGACGACCTCCTCACCCTCGACGAGGTGGTGGCCGAACTCGGCGACGACCCCGCCGTCGTCGAAGACCTGCTGCGCCGACTCGGCGGCGGCGCCGCGGCCGCGGGCTTCGTCACCCCGGCCCAGCGCCGCGAACTCCTCGGCGCGGTGCGGCGCGGCGACCGCTCGGCGTTGCGGCGCTTCCCCACGCTGACGGTACCTGCCCTGGGCGAGGCGGTGCGCCTGGCGGGCGCGGCGAGCACCGCGCGCGAGCGCCGCCGCCGCGGCCTCGACCCCAAGCCCTCGCAAGGGGGCGACGGCGGACTCGGAGGTGGACCGCGGGGCGTGCGCCGCCTCTTGCGCGAACCGCTGGGAATTCCCACGGGCGGCCCGCCCCTGGCGGAGGGCAGCCTCCTCAAGGACCTGGGCTACGGGCTGCAGTACGGCGACGTGGTGGACCCGGAGAAGGCGTCCCGGCACCCGGACAGCGCACGCCTCGCGAACCTCCTCAACCGCCTCGCCGAGAACGACCCCACGGCCCGCTCGGGGGATCGCTTCTCGGTGGAATTCTCCGGCGAGGTCGCGGACTCGGTGCCCCGCCTCCTCGAGCTCCTGATCGCCTCCGGCCACACGGTGGAGGTGCGCGACGCGCGCTACGCCGCCAACTTCGGCGACCTGCGCTTCCGCGGGCACGACGTCGCGACCCCCTTCTGGCTCGACACCGAGGTCGCCGTCCCCGGCCGCGAAGGGACCCTGCGCGTCCCCGCCGCCCACTCCCAGCACGAAGTCGTCGTCCGCGGACCGCGGGTCAACGCCGACGTTTCCTTCTTCTTTGGAATCGACGGCAAGGCCGAGTTCCGCCCGATGGCCTCGCGCGGACAAGGGTGGATCGGCGGCGTGGTGGCCCACGTCTACCGAGGCGAGCGCGCCATCGAGGCCGCGCGCATGGCCGGAGAGGTCCACCGCGCAATGGTCGACAAGCAGCGCGCGCACCCCGACCTCCCCTACGGCGGCTACTACGCGCTCGGGGTGTGCAACGACAGCAACGCGCTCGTCGAGCTCCACATGACGGGCAAGACCACCCTCTACCCCCTCACCCGCGACCTGCGCTACTTCCAGGGCTCGGGCGAGGTGGACCGCCTCGCTCGGCGCCTGCCGGTGGACGGACGCGGCGCGCCGCTCGGCGAGGACGGACTGCGGCGCGTGTTGGGGTCGATCCCCTACGCGGACCTGGACGCGGTGCCCTGGCCCGAGCTGCGCGAGGACCTCCGCCGGCTGGGCGCCACCGGGCTGCGCCCCGGAGACGCGAAGGGTCTCGCCGGCCAGCAGGCCCTGCAGGGAGGGGACGAGCCGACCGAGGCGCCGGCGAAGGGCCGCTGAAGGACCGCTCGGCCCGCAGGCCGGCGCGGAGTCGGTCCGCGACCGACCGCAGGGAGCCGCCGAGGATCAGGCCCGCTCGGCCTCCGTCGCGTCGGCGATCTCGTTCAGGCCTTGCTTGAAGGCCGACACGCTCTGCCCCGCCGAGCGCATCACCGACGGCAGGCGACTGCCGAAGATGAGCAGAGCCAGGATCAAGATCACCAGCAACTCGGTTCCGCCCAGTCCGAACATGGCTCCTCCTCGCAGGCCGCGCCTCGTGCGCGAAGGCGACAGCGCAAAGGAGAGGCCGCCGCTCGCACGCTGAGCAGAAGGACTTAGCTCGCGCTCCTGGGAACGGCGTGCGCACTCGGGAGCGGGTGGGTCGCACGGCGGCACGGGGCCGGGGGCGAGGGAGGATCGCCCCCGCCCTCGCCCCCGTGCCGCTCGCTCCTCAGGGGAAGAGCCGCAGACCGGCAAGGCGCGCCTCCACGCCGCCGAGCTCGGCGCGCAAGCGCGCCTCGCGCGCGCGCAGGGCGTCGAGCTCGCGGGCGACCGCCGCGCCCTGGGCGGCCCCGTCGGCAAGGCGGGCCTCGAGGGCGTCCGCCTCCGCCCCCGCCGCCTCCAGGGCCCCGCGCAGGCGGCGGGCGAGGTCTTCCTCGGCGGCGAGCTCCGCGCGGCGGCGCCCGAGGGCGTCGCTCGCCTCGCGCGCCCGGGCGAGGGCTGCGTCGCGCTCCCCGCGCGCCTGGGCGAGCTCGGCGTCGACGCGCTGGCTCCGCTCCTGCGCCGCGGCGACCGCTGCGAAGAGATCTCCGTCGCCCACCGCCTCTGCGGGCGCGAGGACGCTCACCAGGGAGGAAGGGAGCCCGTCGGCCCCGAGGCCCCCGCAGAGCACCACGTGCTCGGGACCGACGAACGCCGCGGCTTGCCGGTGGACGGCTCCGAAGACCTCGGGGAGGAGGCGGGTCTCGCCCGGCACGAGGCGTTCGGAGAGGGCAACGGGCAGCCCTCCCACCGTACCTGCAAAAACGTAGGTCGCCTCCGGCGCGGGGACCACCACCGGGCGCAGACGGTGCACGAGGGTGCCCACGGGCGCACCCTCGGGCTCGGCCCCGGGGCGGAGGAGCTGAACGCCGCGGGCGAGCTTGCCGGTGGGGCGTGAGCGCCCGCCGGCGAGGAGCACCGCCCCGGGCACCTGCGGAGTGGAGAAGGCCGTGGCGCCAAAGAGCACGTCGCGCGAATTCACCGTCTGCGCGCGGCCCGTGGCGAGGTCCACCCACAACGGCGGCGCGCCGTCCCCGTAGACGAACACCGTGCCCTCGTCCACCGCCACCGCCTGCACGTCGGCGCGGGCCCGGCCGGGCAGGTCGTACACGGCCTCGCGGCCAAGGGGGGCGAGGCGCCACACCTCGAGGGTGTCGCGCTCCCCGCCGGCGCCCCCCACCACCACGAAGCGCGCGCCGACCCGCGCGCAGCCGAAGTCGGCGCGCGGCGCGGCGAGGCGCACGCCGAGCGCCACGAAACGCCGGCGCGCGACGTCGTAGCGCTCCAGGCTGGCGAGGGCTCGGCCCGCGGCGTCGCGGCCGCCGAGGAGCAAAACGTCGCCGTCGAGCGCGACGGCGGCGTGGCCGCTGCGTGGGCTGGTCAACGCCGCGTCGAGGGGGACGCTGACCCCCGAACGCGGGTCGAGGAGTTCGGCGGTGTCGGTGGCCGCCTCGGTGAGGGTCCGCCCGCCCGCGACGAGGACGCCCGCGCTGGTCACGGTGGCGGTGTGGCCGTGGCGCGCGACCGCGAGGCTTCCCGCCGCGACCACCGGATCGCCGGGACGAGGGACGTAGCTCGGCGGCGGCCCGTGCTTCCCCGGCGCGCAGCCGAAGACGCCGACCGCGCAGGCGAGGACGCAGGCGAGGGTGCAAGCGAGCAACGCGAAACGGACCATGGGACCTCCCTTCCCGAGCCTCCGGGGCAAGCGCCGCGCCTGGGCTTCGACCGCGCAAGTCCTGGCGAGAAGGTCGCGTCCGTCGCCTGCGCGGAGCGATCCTGGGGCGAAGGGGAAAGAATTGCCCGCGGGAAGGCGGCGACGAAGCGCAGCGAAGGGCCCGCCGTGGAACGGCCTCGACGGGCCGGAAGGCGACCGAGCCTCCGGCCCAGCGCCCCGAGGCGCCGCGGCGCCGGACCCCCGCCGAGCGCCCGCGCCCGCTTCGCCGCCGCAAGGCGCGACGCCGGCGCCGCTCGCTACGGCCGAGCCTCGAGGTCCCGCGCGAGGGCGTCGCAGGGCTCGGCGGCGTGGGGCGCGAGCTCGGCGAGGCGCGAGCGGATGCGCCCCAACCGCCGCGTCTTCCGTCGGAGTTCCAGGCGCAGGGCCTCGGCGTCGAGGAGAAGGTCGGCGCGGCGCCGCGCGGGAAGGGGGGCCTCGCGCAAGACCGACTCGATGCGGTCCACCAGCGCCTCCCAAGGCGCTGGTACGGCCGCCTCGCCGCCCGGGACCGACGCCGGCAGGGCCTCGTCGTCCGCGTCCGTCCAGGCGCGAGGGCCGAAGGCCAGGGCCCGGAAGGGACCGTCGAGCACCTCCGCGTAGAGCCCGGCGAGGTCGACCCACTCCACTCCCTCGAGCCGGGGCAGGAGGAGGGCCACCAGGGTGCGGAGGTCGGCCGCGAGGGGGTGCACCACCTCGCGCTTCCAGTGCATGAGCCGTTCGTTGAGGTGGTCGCCGGGGTAGAGGTTGCTCACGTAGTAGCGCAGGTCGAGCTTCTCGCGACGAACCAGGCGCAGGGTGGCGAAGCGAAATCCCAGGCACTCCACCGGGTCGGCGGGCAGCGCGCCGGGACGGCCCGCGCGCTGGGCGGCCGCGTGCCACTCGCCCACGTCCACCGAGAGACGGCGATGCAAGACGCCCCACAGAAGGCCGACCACGTCGTCGCCCGTGAAGAAGGCGTCGAAGTCTCGAATCTGGCGGACGAAGTCGTGGGCGTGGAAGCGCTCGAAGCGGTCGACGGCCTGGACGAGGAAGCGAAGCTGGGACCGCGCTCGCTGGCCGGCGACCGAAGCGCTCACGTGCTGCCGCCTTCGGCCTTCGCTTCGCCGTCGGCCTTCGCTTCGCCGTCGGCCTTCGCTTCGCCGTCGGCCTTCGCTTCGCCGTCGGCCTTCGCTT
>RFHU01000357.1 GCA_003695705.1 Planctomycetota bacterium | reverse complement strand
GCTCCAAGGGCTTCTCGCCGGCCCGCTTCGTCCGGCGTCCCGGCGAGCGCTGCCCCTTCTGTCGCGACGCGTTGAACGGCTTCGTGCGTCGTTGCTTTGCCTGCGCTACCCTTCAGCACGCCGACTGCGTCGACGAGCGGGGCGGCTGCTCGACCTTTGGCTGCCGCGGGGCGCCTCGCCGCGCGCGGCCGCGTGCACGCAGCGCCGGCAGGGTGCGGTCGTGAAGCGCTGGGCGATTCGGTTGCAGGAGCGACGAAGGAAGGAGGAGCGTGGCCCGGAGGGCCACGCGCTCTCCGCGCGCCCTTCCCGCTCCGGAGGAGAGGCGCCGCGTTCCGGAGTCGGACGAGACGATCCGAGCACGCCGCCGACGGAGCCGCGGGCGGGCCGCGGTGTCGGCGCAACTCCGCGCTCGGCTGACCGCCCGTTCCCGTTCTCCGTCCTCTTGATCCTGGGGTTCGGTTGGCCTCTTCTCCTGTCTCACGAGACCATCCGAACTCACGGTCCGTGGGTGTGTTCGCTTTGGCTCGTCGTCTTTGCGGCGATCGCCTTCTTCTCGGCGCGCTACGCGTTCCGCGAGGCCGAGCGCCGTCACGCGCGAGAACACGCGGGCTTCGACCCTCCCCTCCCCTGGGAAGGTTCCGGCCAGCGCTGCCCTTTCTGCCACGACGGGCTCTCGGGAACGACGCGGACCTGTCGGTCCTGCGAGGCGACCTACCACGACGAATGCCTGGCGGAGGCAGGCGGTTGCGTCACCCTGGGCTGTGCCAACGGCGCGGAGCCGCGGAGGCTGCCGGGAGAGCGCACGTGAGCCTCCCGCGCGAGGCGGAGGCACAGGTCCGCCGAGGGAGGGTCGGAGCGCCAGGGGCGCGGCGGCCTGGAGGGAACCGCCCGTACCGGGAGCGGGCCTCGGAACCCCGCGCGGGGACGGAGAGCGCGAGGGGCGCGCACCGCCAGGCCTTGCGCGCGTCGTGCCTTGACCCGGCCTTGACTCGGAAGCGGGAACTCTGCTAGCCGTGGACCGCCAGACTTTCCGGAATCCTTCGCGTCAGACGATCCGGAACGCACAGGCTCGGGGCGGCGGTGTCCTTTTCGCCACGTCGAATCCTTCGCTGCCGTGCAGGCCGCTCGATCCTGCGGCGCGGCCTGCCGCCGCGAGCGCTTTGGCAAGGACGGCGGCTGAGCGACCTCCGGGTGCGGCAAAGAACGAGGTCGGCGATTCGAAGGCGCGCGAGGCCGGCGCGCGGGAGGAGGGTGGCGTCGAGGCCGCGCAGGCGGACGGTCGCCTCCGCTTCGGCGAGCGGCGCGCGGCCGGAGGCCCGGAAGCCTGCGGCTCGCTTGCTCTGCCCGGCGCGGCGCGGAGCGGGCCTCGCCCGCAGCGGGCACCCTCCCCGAGGAGACGACCGCGAGCGGGTGCGGTTGCCCTCGCGCTCGGGTCGGAGCAGCCGCTGAGGCGACGGCGCGCGGGCGCGGTCGCCGCGCGCTCGGGTCGGAGCAAGCGGTGAGCGGCCCTCCACGGAATTCGGGGGGGGAAGACGGAGGCGGGCGGGGAGAGCGCCCGGGGCCGCGAGGGCGCGGGGCGCGCCGGTCCGACGGGGCCGGAAACCCGGCGGAGGGTGGCGCGAGGAGGGCAGGCGAGTCCGAACTGCGGTCGGGCGCCTTCGTCGGCCTGGGGATCTTCGGGGGGGCGACGATCGCCACGCTCTTCCTGGCTAGCTTCGGCCTCGAACTCTACACGCGCCACCGAGGCTGGGTGCGGGTCTTCGGCTACCTGGCCGTGGTGTTCGGTCCCGTGGTCCTGCCCCTGGCCGTGGCCCTCGCCGTGGCCGGGGTGCGGTGGGCGCGTCGCGCCCCCGGGCGCGCTTGCGAGGCTGCGTATCCCGAGCAAGTCACCCCCTTTGGCAGGCCGCGCTGGCGGTACCTTCCCGGCCGGCGCTGCCCCTACTGCCACGACGCCATCGACGGGCCCACGCAACGCTGCCCGGGCTGCGACGCCGTCTACCACCCGGACTGCCTGCGGGAGGCGCGCGGCTGCGCCACCCTGGGCTGCGCCCATCGGGCGCCACCCCGACGCTCGCCGCGGCGACGAGCCTGACGGATTCTCGACCGCGCGAGGGCGGGGGCCGAAGGGGAAGGACGTTGCCCCTGGCGAGCGCCGCACCGTGCCGAGCGCCCGTTCGGCCGGGGCGCGGCCAACCGCCTCGAGCCCGCGCGGTGCGGGCCGGGGTCTTCCTCCGCGGTCAGTGGGCGAAGCCGTAGAACCCGGGATTCTCCAGCGGGGGCAGCGCCTCGGGAGGCAGGAGGAGGGTGCGCACCGTCCACAGCTCCTTGAAGATCCGATAGCGTGTGGTCGCGTCGAGGTAGTCGACGCCCGACGAGCCTCCGGTGCCGAGGCGGCGACCGATGACCCGCTCGACCATGCGCGCGTGGCGGGTGCGGAAGAGCACGAGGTGCTCTTCGAGTTCGACGACGGTGTCGATGAGCAGGCGCGGCCAGGCGAGGAGGGGGAGCTTGCGGTAGCTCTCGATGAACAGGAGTCCCGCGCGGACGCGCTGGGCGCGCGACCGCTCGGGCGGGGGGAGGTCGGTGGCCTCGAGGAAGGCGCGGGCCG
>RFHU01000029.1 GCA_003695705.1 Planctomycetota bacterium | reverse complement strand
GATGCGCATGCCGGAGGAGAGCTTGCTGAAGGAGCGGTTCAGCGCGCTTTGGTTGACGCCCAAAGCGCGCTGGGCTCCCAGCGAGGCGACGTTCGTGTTCACGATGAGGCTCATGGAGTCCCTTCCTTTGGAGGGGGTGGGTGGGCGGACGGTGGAGGATCGGTTCGGCGCCGCGCGGGCACCTCCACGGGGCATGTTCGACCGCTTCCCAGGCGCCTTGAGGCAGCTCAGGAACGGGCTTCCCTGGCCGAGCATGGGAGCGCAGGGAAGACGAATCCATGGCCCCGATCCCTTGGCGAACCTCCTCTCCTCGCTTGCCCTGGCGCGGCGGCCCGGGCGAAGACGCCTGGCACCTCCTGCGGCCCAGCACCCGCCGCCATTGCCTGGAGCTCTTGCGCCGTCGCAGCGGAGCCCTCCCCGCCGCGCCGGCTCGGGCGCGCCTCGAGCTCCTCTCCCACGGCTTTTGCCGCTCCCTCCACCGCCTGGCCGCCGACGAGCCGGCCTTGAGCCTCGAGGACGTCTCCGACGAGGCCCTCGACCTGCTCGGCTGGTTGGCCGTGACCCAGTCCAACGGGCTCCTCGGCCCGAGCCCCCTCCTGCGCACCTACGTGCAGAGCCTGCTCGTGGACGGCGAGGACGCAGTCGCGTTGGCGGTCCAGGCACTCGACCTGCGGGGTGAGCGCGTTCCCCTCGGGCCTCCCCTGTGGCGTTTCCTCTCCGAGCAGCCCCAGGGGGAGCGCTGGCTGCGCTGGCTGCGGCCGACCTTCTCCTCCGGAGAGGAGCGGCTCTTCGCTGCGCTCGTGGCGGCGGGGGGGCGGGCGCCGACCCATGCCCTTCCTTCTCTGGTGCCCGATCTCTCCGGGGAGGAACTCGACCGAGCCCGCTGGGGGCTGTGCCGGAAGCTCGTCTTGTTTCACGACCTCGACCCCGAGCGCCTCGATCTCGAGGTCGGCTTCTTGGCGTCCGTGCGCTTGGCGCTCGGGCCGCGGCGGCGCTCTGCCCTTCGCGTCCGCGCGGCAACGCCGACCTTCTCGGCCGTCCTCTTGGTCGACGACGCTCTGTCCCTGCTCCACGGCTTGCGGCGGTCGCGCCCGCGCGCCGGCTGGGCGCCTCCGCGCACCGACGCGGTCCTGGAGCTCAGCCGCTGGCTGGACCCCGTGCCGACCTGGGTCGAGGAACGGGCGGGCGCCTTCGGCATTCGCCGGGCAGTGACCGCCTACGAGATCCTCCGGCAGGGGGGATACGTCGACGCGGAGGGGCGGGCCACGGCATCCGGGCGGGCGCTGGCGCGGCTTTCCCGCGACGCTCAGATCCGAACGCTGCTCGAGCCGCGTCGTTGGGGGCCGCGCGACCCGGTGCGCGCTTGCGGCGTGCGCAGCCGACTGCGCGAGGGCGGGGGCGAACTCCCCGTGCTGGCCGCGGTGCGGTCTGCCTTCGCCGAACTCGGTGTGGGGAAGAGCCACTCCCTAGCAGACTTCGTTGCCTGGGCCAGCCAGGACGGGCGCGCCGTGGTCCTCGCCGGCCGAGCGTCGAGCGAGGTTCGGACCACGGTCAACGGACGCCCCCTGCCTCCCTTCGCCGAGGTGCACGAACTCGCCTCGCGGCGGCTGCTCGGCGAGCTGGTGGCCGAAGACCTCCTCGTCCACGGAGGCGTGGCGCTCGGATTCGACGGGGGCGAGCTGGTGTTCTCCCTCACCCCTCTGGGGGCGTGGCTGATCGGCCTCCGCGAGTCCTACCCCCTGCGGGCAATCCCCGCGCCCCTCAAGGTGGCCTGAATGATTCCGGTGACGCGCCTCAACGGTCGCGAGCTTTCCCTGAACCCCGAGCTCGTGCAGTGGATCGAAGAGGCCCCCGACACGGTCATCACCCTGGTGACGGGCGACAAGCTCGTCGTCCGAGAGACCCTGCCCCAGGTCGTCGAGCGCATCCTCGACTACCGGCGTGAGCTGCCGGCCCGTCCGCTGCTGCCCGTCGCCGTACCCACGGAGGAGACGCCGTGAAGCCCGACCCTCTGACCATCGGCGGAATCATCGTCGCCTTCGCCTCGGTCATCGGCGGCCAAATCCTCGAGGGCGGCCACCCGAGCTCGATCATGCAGCCCACCGCGGCGCTCATCGTGCTCGGAGGCACCCTGGGCGCTTGCCTCCTCAGCTTTCCGCTGCCCGACGTGCTCTTCTCGGTCAAGTGCCTCAAGTCGGTGTTCTTCGCTCCGGCCCGCGACGTGGAGCAGCTCATCGCGACCCTCCTCGAGCTCGCCAAGAAGGCCCGCAAGGAAGGCTTGATCGCCCTCGAGGCCGACGCCGACCAGACCGAGGACCCCTTCCTCAAGAAGGCGCTCCTCATGGCCGTCGACGGGACCGACCCCAAGCTGGTGCACGAGACCCTCGAGACGGTGATCTACACCGAGGAGGAGCGCTGGAACCGCGCCGCCAAGGTGTGGGAGAGCGCCGGCGGCTACGCCCCCACGGTGGGCATCCTCGGCGCCGTCCTCGGCCTGATCCACGTCATGGAGAACCTCTCCGATCCGAGCAGCCTGGGCGGAGGCATCGCCGTCGCCTTCGTGGCCACGGTCTACGGCGTGGCCAGCGCGAACCTGTTCTTCCTCCCCTTCGCCAACAAGCTCAAGCTGCGGACCAAGGAGGAGTCGCTTCTCCGCGAGATGCAAGTCACCGGGGTCTTGGCCATTCAGACGGGCGACAACATCCGCCTCATCGAAGAGAAGCTCCGCGCGGTCCTCCCGCCGAAATCCGAGGGCGAGAGCAAGTGAGCAGGCGCCGGCACCAGCACGAGGAACACGAGAACCACGAGCGCTGGCTCGTATCCTACGCCGACTTCATTACCCTCTTGTTCGCCTTCTTCGTCGTCCTCTACGCCATCTCCCAGGTCGACCTCAAGAAGCTCTCCCAGGCGGCCAAGTCCTTCGGGAACAGCTTTCGCGGCGCGACCGACGTCGAAGGGAAGTCGAACCCCATGAAGGTGGACGAGAAGGCGTGGCGCTTCGCGCCCATCGTCCCCAACGTTCTGCGCGAGGAGCCCGTCGACGAGGTCGAAATGCGCAAGTTCAAGGACGTCCAGCGCCGACTCCTGGCCATCCTCGCCAGCGACGGCTTGGACAAGGGGGTGAAGGTCGGCGTCGAGGGGCGCGGCCTCGTGGTCCGCATCGAGGCCGAGGCGATCTTCAAGGGTCCCTGGCTCGACGTCTCGCCCCGCGGCAACCGCCTCTTGGACCGCCTAGGGGCCATCGTGCGGACCCTGCGCAGCCCCGTGGTGCTCAGCGCCAAGACGGTCCCTCGGGGCGCGCGCGACCTGCCGCGTGCCTTCGAACGGAGCACCGCCCGCGCGGCGGCTGTGTGTCGAGTGCTCATGGACAAGCAGCGCCTCTCCCCGCACATGCTCTACCTCGCCGGCCGCGGCGAGGTCGGCCCCGCGGGCAAGGACGAGGCCGGCGACGTCCTCGAACTCCTCGTCGTCCGCCGCAGCCAGGCCAACCAGCTCCTCGCGCGCCGCGGCTGACCTCGCGTCGTTCCCGAGCGCCGCAGACGACCCGCCGTCGCCTCCTCCCGCTCGTTCGCCTTCGCTGGCGGGGTTTGCAATGCCCACGAGCTTCTCGTGTCGCTCCGGGAGAGCCCACCGGGCGACTCCGGGCGCGGCGAAGGGCGGAGGAGCGCAGCCCGATCCAGGAACGGAGGGCTCAGGCCGCCGGGGAGTGGGGGCGCGCCACGGCCAGGGGGAGGCGCACGGTAAAGGTGCTGCCCGCGCCGGGAACGCTTTCCACGCCGACGACGCCGCCGTGGGCCTCGACCACCGAGAGGACGACCGAGAGCCCCAAGCCCGAGCCTGCGCGTTCGCGGACTTCTTGGCTTCCGGCCCGGTAGAAGGAGTCGAAGACGTGGGGCAGGTCGCTGGGGGCGATCCCCAGGCCGCGGTCGACGACGCGCACCTCGGCGGCGGTGTCGACGCGCGAGAGGATCGCCTGGATCGGGGCTCCGGGGGGCGAATACTTGACCGCGTTCTCGAGCAGGTTCCAGAAGACCCGCGCGAGGTGTTGCTCGTCTCCGCGCACCCGCAGGCAGCCGGCGGGGGCGCGTTCCACCACCTCGATCCGGGCGGTGGGCGTCGCGGTTCGGACACCCTCGGCGACCTCGGCGACGAGGTCGCCGAGGTCGAGCACTTCGCGGCGGAGTCGGACGGCGCCGCCGCGGAGGCGAGCGGCGTCGAGGACGTCGCTGACGATCCGCATCACCCGACGGCCCTCGCGAAGCGCGCGCTCGAGGAGCCGCAGCTGCCGGGGGTCGAGATCGGCTTCGGCGAGGAGCTCGAGGTAGCCGAGGACCCCGGTCATGGGGTTGCGGATTTCGTGGCTTGCCTCCGAGAGGACGCTCTTGCGCTGACGGTCGCGCTCCTCGCGTTGCGCCAGCTCCCGGTTGGCGGTCAGGTCCTGCAGGGTGAGCACCACGGCCGCGCCGCCTTCGAAGAGTTCGGGAAGCAAGGATCCAGCCAGTCCCGCGAGCATGGAGTAGCCGCCGAGGTCGACATCGAGCTGGCGCGGGAGCGCGTAGCCGCCGGCACGAATTTCCTCGAAGACCCCGAGAACCGTCCCCACGAACTCCGGGCGGACCGCGTCTTCGAGGGCGCGATCGGAGAGCGGGCCGCAGTCGTCCCTCAGGAGGGGGAAGGCCGAGCGGCTGGCTGCGCGCAGGCGCCCCTCCTCGTCGGCTACGAGCACCGCGCAGGGCAGGCAGTCGAGGAGCGCGAGGAGCTCTCGTTCGCTCATGGATCAAGTCCTCCGCGGCCGGCGGATGGTGAACCGCGACCGGCGCCTTCGGCTGCGCGGGTTGAGCACCGTTTCTGCCTGGGCGAGGAGCCCGAACACGTCGCGAAAGAACTGAGGGAGTTCGGCGGGGGGCGGCCCCACGCCCGCCCAGGCTTCCTCGCCGAGCCGCGGGAATGAGTCGCGCTCGCCGACGCCGAGGAGCAGGGCGTGGGTCAGCGCGTCGGCGACGTGGATCACCTGGGAGGCGCGGCGTTCCTTGCTGAGCGCGGGGGTGTGGTGGTGACGCACGGCCTCCACGTGGAAGATGGGCAGTCGCCAGCGCGCGAGGAGTTCCGCACCGACTTCGGCGTGGTCGGTACCCAAGACGGCGCGTTCGGCCGCGTGCTCGTCCTCCCCCTCGGCCGTCAGGGCGCGTACGCGCTCCGCCTCCTCGACCGGGACCCAGCCGGCGAGGACCACCTTGCCGAGGTCGTGGAGGAGCCCGACGAGGAAGTACTCCTCCTGGTGGGGAAGCTGGAGGCGGCGGGCGAGAAGCTTGCAGGCGGCGCCGGTGGCGATCGAGTGCTGCCAGAAGCGGAACGGATCGTAGCTGCCCTCTGCGGCGCAGGCGTCCAGGGAGCGCATGAGCGAAGACGCGAAGACCACGTTGCGGACCGTGTTGAAGCCCAGGACCATCACCGCGTGACTGAGGGTCCCCACGCGCTGGCCCACGCCGTAATAGGCCGAGTTGGCGATGCAGAGGACTTTGGAGGCAATGGCGGGCTCGCTGGCGAGGAGCCGTTCGATCTCGCGCGCCGTCGTGTTCGCGTCCGTGAGCAGTTCGTGCATGCGCACGACCACGCTGGGTAGGGGAGGCAGATCCCGGATCTTGGCGACGATCTCGGCGGCGACCGCGGACATTTCAACTCCTCGATCGCCCAGAGCGTGCGCGCTCGCGGAGGACCTCGAGGGCGGCCTGAGCAATGGCCTCGTAGGGGGCTCCCGTGCGCGCTGCGAACACGGCGCGGAGGTCCGCCTCGAGTGGATCCGGCGGGGGCGGCTCGGCGGGGGCACGATCCGGGGCGCGGTCGGGCTCCACCTCAGGCCCCCAGGGCGAGGTGGGGTCGCTGGCCTACGACCACGCGGTTCTTTCCCAGCCGCTTGGCCATGTAGAGGGCGCGGTCGGCCATGCGGTACACGGCGTCGGCGTCGTCGCCGGGGAGCGCCGAGACCACGCCGACCGAGACCGAGATCCTCGCACCGTGCAGGGCGGGCAGGGCGAGGATGCAGCCGCGCAGCCGCTCGCCGACCGCGACGGCGTCGTGGAGGGCGCAACCCGAGAGGAGCACGGCGAATTCTTCGCCCCCAACGCGGTAGACCGCGTCGCCGGAGGCCTGGCGCAGCGAGCGCCCGACGGCGGCAAGGACCTCGTCGCCCATTGCGTGGCCGAAGCGGTCGTTGATCCGCTTGAAGTCGTCGATGTCGATCAGGAGGAGCGCGTAGCCCGAGCGCAGGCCCGCGCGGCGCCGCTCGAAGCGGCGGCGGTTCCAGGTGCGGGTCAGCGGATCGCGGCTGAGGGGGTCGCTCTCCGAGGCGTAGTATTCGCGGAAGGAGTGCACTCCGTTGCGGACCCCGGTGGCGAGCGCGCCCGCCAGGCGCCGCAGCCGCTCGCTCCAGCCGCGGGGGCCAAGTTCGGCGGCGTCCCCCTCCCGGCCTCCCTCCCACACGGTCCACTGGGGCGGCGTTCGGGTCACTGCGGCGGATCCTCCTGGCGAGCACGCCACGCAAAGGCTGGGCCACTCTCGCGTCCGTGCCTTGGACGGCGGTCGTCCGGGAGGGGTGTCGGCCTTGCCTGCAGGGCTGTCGCGATCCCCGACACGGGGAAGCGCGCCCCGGACGGCCCTCCTCCGGACCATCGCCCCCGCGGCGCGGTGGCTTGCGGCGGAACGACGGGGCCTTCGGGCCCCGCGGCCATCTTCGGCCCGGGGTTTGTTCGCTTGAGCCCGCCAAAGGAGGACCCCATGCCCGCCGACGTCATTTCCACTCCGGCCGAGGCCCTCGCCTTCCCCTACGGGCGGCTCCTGGCGGTGCTCATCTTCACGGCGGTCCTCAGCGGGGCGCTCGCCTGGGCGCTGCGCGCCCTGACTCGCCGCCGGTCCGGGGTCGGCCGCTCGCGGCTCCTGCGCTTGCAGGAGACGCTCCGGCTCGATCCCAAGCGTGCCCTCTACGCGGTGGAGGCAGGCGGGCAGACCTTCCTCGTCGCAGGGACCGAGGAGCGCTTGACCCTTCTGGCTCGCCTCGACGCGCGGCCCGCGTCCGGCGGCGAGGAGGAAGTCGGCGGCGCGGAAGAAGTCGGCGGCGCGGAGGACGGCGCGACGGACCCTGCGTCTCCGAGCGCGGTCGCCGCTCGGCCGGGCGAGGCGGACCCCGCCTTCGCGCAGGTCCTCGCGGCCGCCCGCCGCTTCCAGTGGCGGCAGCAGGGAGTGGCCGCGTGAGGCGCAGGCTCTACGCGGGCCTCTTCCTCCTGCTCGCGCTCTCGCCGGGGGCCGCGAAAGGGCAGGAAGAACCGCCCTCCGCCCCGCAGGCTCCGCCGGCCGCCGGTCCGCGCGATGCGGGCGAGCGGCTCGGTGGCACGCCCGAGGGCTTTCGCGTGCGGATCGACGGGCCCTCCGACGGGGACGACCTCGCCGCGACCCTCAAGATCGCTCTCGCCCTCACCCTGCTCTCCCTGGCGCCCGCGATCCTGGTGACCGCCACCTCCTTCACGCGCATCATCATCGTCCTTGGCTTCGTCCGGGTGGGCCTGCAGACCCCGAACATGCCCCCCACCCAAGTGGTCGTTGGCTTGGCCTTGTTCCTCACGGCGCTCTCCATGGGCCCCACCGTCGATGCCATCGACCGGGCAGCCCTTGCGCCCTACCGCCGCGGGGAGCTGAAGACCCTCGAGGCCCTGGAGCGGGCCCAAGGCCCGCTGCGGGACTTTTTGCTCCGCCACACCCGCGAGCGCAGCCTCGCGGCCTTCGTCGAGCTGGCGCGCGTTCCCGAGCCTCTCGAGCCCCGCGAGGTCCCCTTGCGCGTGCTCCTGCCTGCCTTCGTCGTCAGCGAGCTGACCACCGCCTTCGAAATGGGCGTGGTCATCCTCATTCCCTTCCTGGTCATCGACATCGTCGCTTCGAGCGTGCTCTTGGCCATGAACATGATCATGCTCCCGCCGGCCACCATCGCCACGCCCATGAAGGTGCTCCTCTTCGTCTTGGTGGACGGCTGGCAGCTCGTCGCCACCTCCCTGGTGCGGGTCTCGGGGTGAGGTGCGCATGAGCCCCGAGACGGTCCTCGAACTCTTCCGCGTGGCGCTCATCGCCGCTCTGACCCTGGCCGCTCCGGTGCTCGGTGTGGCACTGCTCGTGGGCCTGACGGTGAGCATCGCGCAGACCATCACCGGCGTACAGGAGCAGACTCTTTCCTTCGTGCCGAAGTTCCTCGCCGTCGGCGCGGTGGGCTACTTCCTCCTCCCCTGGTACCTCGACGTGGCCACCGGCTTCGCCACGCGACTCATTCAGTGGGCCGCCCAGCTGGCGGCGGGTTGAGGCATGACCCTCGGCAGCGGCCTGGAGTGCTTCCTGTTCGTCTTCGCGCGCCTCTCTTGCGCGCTGGTCCTCGTCCCCCCCCTGGGCGAAGGGCGGACGCCGCGCCTCGCGCTCGTCTGCTTGGCGCTCTGGACGACCCTGGTCGTCGCGGGGACGCGAACCCCCATCCAGGCAGCGACCGGCGCCGACTTCCTCGCAGCGCTGGCCGCGGAGGCCTGCCTCGGGCTTCTCCTCGGCTTCGTCGTCCGTCTGGCACTCCTCCCGCTGGAGGTCCTCGGCGAGTACCTCTCCCACGAGGCCGGCTTGGCCATGCCCGCGACGCTCGACCCTACCCGCGCCGCGCCTTCGACGGCCTTCTTCGCCCTCGCTCGCGCTTTGGCCTTCCTCCTCTTCCTCGCCCTCGGCGGTTTGGAGAGTTCCCTGCGCATGCTCGGGCGCAGCTTCGAGCTCCTCGCCCCGGGAGCAGCGGGGCGGGTGGCTCTGCGCGCTGAGAGTCTGGCCGTGGTTCCCGAGGTGTTCGCGCGCGCCTTTCAGGCGGCCTTCGAGCTGGCCCTGCCCGTCGTGGTCGCCGCGCTCCTGGGCACCGTAACGATCGCAATTCTCGCCCGGGCGGTTCCGCGCCTGAACCTGTTCACCGACGTCTTCCCGCTGCGGACCGTGGCCGCTTGCGGAGCGCTGCTGATCTTCCTTCCTTTGACGGCTCGAGCTACCGCTTGGCTCCTCGGGCAAGTCACCGACGCGGCTCCGCTCGCCGTCTTGGGAGCCTGAGCCGTGCCCTGGTTCGACGACAAGGAACGCACCGAAGCCCCAACCCCCAACAAGCTCCAGAAAGCGCGCGAGAAGGGGAACATCCCCGTCAGCCAGGAACTCGCCGGGGCCGTGCAAGCCCTGGTCGCGGTGGCCGTGTTGAGTGCTTGCGCCCACGGCGCCCTCGAGAGCCTAGGGGCTTGGCTGCGCACCTCGCTCGAACGGGAACTGCAGAGCGCACCGGGCAGCATGGGGGGCGCCTCGGTCGTGCGGCTCGCGGGCGAAGCCGGACGCTGCATCGTGAGCGCCTGCGGCCCGCTCCTCGGCGCCCTCGCCTGCAGCGCCGTGGCCGTGGCCGTGGCTCAGCAAGGCGGCGTGGTCGTCAGTTCCGAGCGCGTTCGCTTCGACCCGACGCGCCTCGATCCGCGGAAGAACCTGGAGAAGGTCCTCGGGCCGGCGGCCTTCGCGCGCATGGCGGTCACCCTCCTCAAGCTCGTTCTCGTGGGCGCGGTCTGCTTCTTGGGTGTGCGGACGGCGTTCCTTCAGCTGCGCGCGGGCTCGCCCGGGAGCCTGGCCGCAGGAGTCGATGCCACGAGCGGGATCGTGTTCGGCCTCTTGTGGCGTGCCGCTGGCCTGCTGCTTGCGGTGGGAGCCCTCGACTTGTTCCTGGCCCGGAGACGCCACACGCGGGAACTGCGTATGACCAAGCAGGAAGTCCGCGACGAGCACAAGGAACTCGAAGGCGACCCGCTGCGCAAGGCGCACATCCGCCGCATCCAGCGCGAGAACCGCAAGCGCCGCGGGATGCTCGCGGCCGTCCCGACCGCG
>RFHU01000356.1 GCA_003695705.1 Planctomycetota bacterium | reverse complement strand
GTCCATCGCGACGCGGCCCCATTGAAGCAAAGGAACGAATGTCGAGTTTGTCCAGGCGTTTCTTGAACTCTCCGCGTCCATCGCGACGCGGCCCCATTGAAGCCCCCACTTCCGACTGACCGACTGGGGAGCCGGGTGCTGGGACTCTCCGCGTCCATCGCGACGCGGCCCCATTGAAGCTGCGCGACGAGGAACGCCTCAGCCTCGGCGTCCGTGCGCTCTCCGCGTCCATCGCGACGCGGCCCTATTGAAGCATCCGGGTCACCATGCCGAGCGCGGACTGGCGCGGACTCTCCGCGTCCATCGCGACGCGGCCCCATTGAAGCGTCACGCCGAAGCGCGGATTGCCGCCAGCGGTAGTGGCCTCTCCTCTCCGCGTCCATCGCGACGCGGCCCCATTGAAGCTCTCCGGCCATGGCCGCACGCTCGAGTTCTCTCAGCTCTCCGCGTCCATCGCGACGCGGCCCCATTGAAGCAGCTCGAGCGGGGCGACGTAGGGGAGTCCTCGGGGAGCTGTTGTGGAGTCGCTGAGCGTCGACGAACTCATGAGTCAGATCGCGCAGGACGACGCCGCGCCTACCGAGCCAGGCTGCTTCTACAGCAAGGACGGCGACTGCATCTTCTGCCACATCGAAGACGTGCCCTACTACGCCGACCGTGTAGACGAACTGCTGACGGTCTACCTGGCGGAAGAGGACGGGCGGCTCGTCGGGGCCCAGAGCAAGGGCGTGAGCAAGCTTCCGACCCACGACGCGCTCGGACTCGAACTGCGCCGCGAGGGAAACGTTCAGGTCGTCGAGCTCCTCCTGCTCACCTTCCAGAGTCAGCCCAAGGCGGCCTCGGAAGATACTGGCGTCGTCCGTCGGAAGGCGAAGTACTTCGACGTCGTGACCCGGCTCCACGGTTTCTCGATCCCCGCAGCCGAGCTGCAAACCGCCTGAACAAGAGGGCGCGATTCGGCGAGGTCGCGCGACAGCCCTACGCTTTGGGGCTGCTCGTTTCTTTCGCAAGCATCCGAAGAACTGCAGGGTAGCGCGCCGGGTCGTCCGAGGGAGGGTCGCCGAGGGTCGACCCGTCCACGCGAGGAGAAGCCCGCGGCCTGCCCGGGCGTACAGACGGCAGCCTCGGCGATCGGACCGGATCGCCGCTGCAGCGTTGCGCTCGCGGGTGAGTTCCGCCTTGACCCGGCGGGGGCGTCCAAAGGACCCATCTTCCCGGATCCACCGAACCGCAGGCGCAGCGCGGGGGGCGCTCGCCGCGCGCGGATTCGCCGCTCAGTAGGCGCCTTCGGCGCGGAGGTGGGCGAGGACGGTGGGGGCGGAGGGGCCGAGGCCCTCTTCGAGGACGTCGTCGTTGGCGCCGGAGGCGAGGAGTTCGACGGCGTCGGCGAAGCCGTCGCCGCTGAGTTCGACGGCGTCTTGGGGGCCGAGCAGGAAGACGAGGTCGTGGGGGTCGGGGTCGGCGTCGTGGGGCTGGGTCGCGAGGGCGCCCACCGGCCAGGCGAAGGAGACGACCAGGGCCGGGCGGCGGAGGCGGCCGCCGGCATACCAGCGCGCGTGGGGAAGGAGGCGCGCTTCGAGGTCCTCGTCGACGGGTTCGTGGCGGGCCCGGCGGGGGAGGCCCGTCGAGAGCAGGTATTCGTAGCCGAGGAGGTCGAAGATCCAGTCGGGGCCGCGCCAGTCGGGGTCCGCGGAAAGGTCGAAGAGGGCCCCCACGAAGGCCGCGCCGGTCTCATCCTCTCCTTGGGCCGCCTCGAAGGCGGGGCTCGAGACGAGGCGGGAGGCCGCCTCCGCGGGCCCGCCGTAGAGGTGCTCGAGGGTCGCCAGCACGGCGGGGAAGCGGGCGCGCCACCAGCGCTCCACGGTGAGGAGGGCTTGCGTGCGATGCACGGCGCGCAGGCGGTCGGGGTCGATGGTTTCGAGCACCCGGCGGTCTTCGGGAGCCAGGTCCTCGAGTTCCGCCAGGTCGGCCGGGCGGCGGGTCAGACGCTCGATCCAGCGCAGTTGCTCGTCGAGGCTCATGGGGCCTCCCAGAGCCCGGCGAGGGCGGCGGAGCAATCGAGCCTGCGGGTCGGTTCGGGGGTGTCGAGGCTCACTTCGCCCCCAAGAGCCCGGCGAGGGCGCTGCGGGTGGCCTCGACTTGGCGAACGACCCGCTCGATGCCCGCGTCTTCGACTTCGATGGTCACCGCCCGCAGGGACGGGCAGCGCGGCGCGAGCTCCGCCAGCATTTCGAGGAGGACCGGAAGGAGTTCGGCGCCCCCGTGGGCGTCCCGGTAGAGGGAAACCCCTTGCGAGGCGTCGAGGACGGCTCCGGCCAGATGGAGCTCGACGATGCGTTCGAGGGGGAAGTCATCGATGCCCGTCAGGGGGTCGAGGCCCCGGCAGAGCTGGAAGGAGTAGAGATGCCCCAGGTCGAGGACGCAGGGGACGTCCGCTTCTTCGCAAACGCGGGCCTGGACCTCCAGGATGTGCCGCGGGCCCACGGGGAGCTGGTAGGGCGGGTTCTCGCACACCGCCCGCCCCGGGAGGCGGTCGTCGAGGAAGCGGAAGTTCTCCGCGGCGACGCGGGCCGCCTCGTCGGTGAGGACGATGGGCAAGAAGAAGTCGAGGTAGCGTTCGCCAACCCGGCGGGTGGCCAGTTCGCACACGCACCAGGGAGCGCCCAGGGCGTCCATGTTCGCCGCGGCCAAGGCCACGGCGTCGGCGCGCAGGCCGCCGGGGAGGATGGGGTCGAGGGCGTCGTCGTGGTAGAGGAGGGGCAAGTCGCCGGCCGCGGCGCGGACCGCGCGGGCGCCGGCGAGCTCGCCGCGGGTGTAGACCTCGAGGAAGTCCAGGGGGAGCTCGCCCGCGGCGCGGAGTTCGAGGAGGCGGCGCCAGTCGGGATGCTGGTTGTGGACGTCGATGCCGAGGCCGACGCCCGCGAATTCGGCGAAGGGAGCGGGGTCAGCCATCCATGGAGTCCCCGAGCTCGGCGGGGATGTCGAGGTCCGAGTTGAGGGTGTGGGCGGGGAAGTTGTCCGAGTCCAGCGGCAGGTTTCGCCGAGCCAGGCGCGGAAGGCGACCGCTGGCCAGGGCACGGCGGAAGGGAACCCGACGGCGGGTCGGCTGGCGCACTTCGACGATCTCGAGGGCGCCGCGCTCCACGAGCTCGCGGGCCTCGCGGAAGACCTGCAGCCGGTTCGCTCCCGAAATGCGCACCACGTCCGCCAGGGTGTGCTTGCCGTCGTAGAGGTAGGCGGTGGCGCCGAGGCCGTCGCGCACGGCGGCGAGCTGGGCCTGGGGCGAGGAGTAGCGGAGGACGGCCCGTTCGCTGCGGAGGACGGCCCGCAGCTCGTCCCACTCGGACAAGCGCCCCATGGCCTCCATGAGGAAGGCGCTCGTTTGCAGCTTGACCTTGGTCGCGCGCTCGGTGTCCTCGCGGAGTTCGCTGGGGAGGAGGTTCTGAACGAACTCGTAGCGCGCATCCTCCCAGAGGAAGGTCTCGAAGATGTCGTCCTTGATGGCCGTCAGCTCGTCCTCGCTGAGTTCGCTCTCGTCGACGAGCCCCTTGCGCTGGAGGAGTTCGCGCAGGTTGAGGGAGCTGCGCGTCTCGTCCCCCATGAGCAGGTCCCAGACCTCCTGGTCCGAGTTCGCCTGCTCGACCTTGAGCACGTAGAGGTCCCCCTGGTCGAGGTAGAGCACTTGCTCGCGTGCCTTCTCCTCGTCGCCGGCCCGGATCTTGAGCGTCCCCGTGCGGCGTCCCTGGTGGAGGAGCTGCAGCAGCTCGGCGAGGGAGAGAGTGGCTGCCTCGCCCTGGAGGACGGGTCGGCTCTCGGCCTTCGGATCGTCCTTGAGGAGGCGGCGCAGCTCCGCGAGGCGCTGCGCGTAGAGCTGGGGCGCGTAGCCCCAGGCCATGGCGCTGCGGCAGACCACCACCGCTTCGTCGTAGCGCTCCTGCCCTCGCGCCTCTTCGATGCGCTCGTAGTGCTCCTTGTCGCTGAGGCGACGGATCTTGCCGCTCTGCGCCGAGTCGTAGACGAAGCGCACCAGCTCGAGGGGAGCCACGCGGGCGAGCTGGATCAGGTGTCCGACCGTGCGCCGACCGTCGAACAGGTCGTGCGCCCGGCGGGGTTGATCGGGCGGGGTCGGCCGCGCGCAGGCGAAGAGGACTTCGGGCGAGGGCACGTGCTTGAGGAGGACCTTCCAGCGGAGGAGGTCCTTGCGCAAATCCTCCCGCAGGGCGGGGCTGAGGGGAATTTCGCACACCATGCCCTCGACCTCTTCGGGAGCCGGCGGGGGAACCAGACCGCCCTGCACCTCGAGGTAGGGCTCGCTCCAACCGAAGATGCTGAACATGCCCGAGACGATCTTGTCCTTGACCGCGCGGACCCACTGCGAGCGCTCGACGTAGCCGTCTTCGAGCAGCACGCGGTCGAGGTTGCGGCGCTCGAGCTTGGCCGTCTGCCGGGCCCGCGCGAGCTTCTTGCTGGAGAGGACCTTGCGGCGCCTCAGGTAGCGGGTGGTGCTGTGGGTGCGGCGCGGGCCCGAGAGGTGCAGCCGCAGGCTGCTCGGGTGGTAGTAGACCTCGACCTGCGACTCCCCTTCGCGAGCGAGGAGGCGAAAGGGCGACCCGCGGCGCAAGAGGCGGGAGAGGACCTGCAGGGCCCGCACGCTGGAGGTCTTGGTCTGGAAGGTCCGCTCGCCTAGGTATTCCTTGCGGAGGAGGAACTTGTCGAGGCGGTTGGCCACGGGGAGCAGCTTGGGAGACTCGTTGGCCCACTCGTAGAGCTTGTAGGCCGCCTTGGTCTTGTCGGCCTTGAGGTACTTGAGGATGGCCGCCTCGACTTCCTTGGGCTGGAGCTCGCGCACCAGGCCGTCGGCGAAGAGGCCGGCCAGGACGCCCATGGCCTGAAAGGCAGAGATGCCCGAGCCCGCGACCACTTCGTCGAGGGTGCGCGCGCCGTCGAAGGGGACCTCCTCGAAGAGCGCGTGGACTTCTTGCCAGCGGCGGAGGATTTCCTTTCGCTGCTCGGCGGTCTTGCGCCGCCGCGTCTCGCCCTGGAAGGCCCCCGTCTCGTCGACGCTCCAGGTCCCGAGCTCGTGGGCGTTGACCACGCACACCGCACGGCCGCTGGGGAGCGCCCGCCGGATGCGCCGCCACTCGTCCTGGCGCCGGGAGGCCTCCATGAGGATGGAGCGAATGTCGAAGCCCAAGGCCTGGATGTTCCCCTGGCGGTCGGCGAAGCCCGCGGGAAGGACGTTCTTCTTGAACTCGTACTCGGCGTCCTCTTCGAAGAGGATGTCGCAAATTTCCTCCTCGAACTTCTCCCGGATGACCTCGTCGAGGTCCTGCCGCGAGACGAGGCCCGTGCGCACCAACAGGTCGCCCAGGCGCTCGCGATGCCCCTCGGCCTGCTGGGTCTGCAGCGCGCGCAGGAGGTCGCGGCCGCTCAGCTTGCCGGCCCGGACCAGGAGCGCGCCGATGCGGTAGGCGCCCCGCGATCCACCGGTGGGCAAGTAGATCTGGCCGCGCAGGAAGTGCAGGCGGTGGGCCCGCTCGCCGATGCGAACCTTCAAGGTGCCGGCGTGGCCGCTGCTCTGAATGGCGCTGAGCAGGTCGACCAAGCCAACGACTTCAGCGCTGGCGCGGAGGGTCAAGCAGTCGCAAGCCTCGGTTGGCCAACATGATGAAGCCCACGCCGGGCGCCGGCAAGGGATAGGCGCCGCCTGGATTCCTTTCGTTCCGCCCCCGCACGACAAACTCCGCCAGGGGTCGCGGACCGGGTTCGTGCCCCCCGCCGCGCCGCGCGGGCACCGCCGCGGGGGGGTGGCGCGCGGCCGGGCGGCGGTCTACCCTCGGCGCCGGTGAGTTCGGCCGACATCCTCGCCATTCTTGCGCGCATGTTCCCCAGCTTTCGCGGCCTGCCCGCCGAGGAGGCCACCCGGCGGGGCGAGGCCCTGGGGCGCTTCGCCGCGGGCCTGTGGGCCGGCGGCGGCGGTGGATTGCGCGCGGCCGGCGTGCCCGTTCCCGCTCCCGCCTTCGCCCAACTGGCCCCGCTCGCCGATGGCGCGCGCGCGGGCGGTTCCGGACTCTCCTTCCTCGCCTCGGCGCGTGCGGCCTTCGCCGACGACGTGCGCTACGCCCGCTTCCTCACCGCCCTGGCGGCCGCCTTCGCGGCGCGGTCGGGCGCAGGAGCCCCGCCCTCTCCGGCCGCCCCCGAGGCCGCTTCTCCGGTCTCCCCTCCCGCCGCGGCCCCAAGGCCGGCGGACCCGGGCCCTGCGCCCCTCGAGCTCCTCTCCGAGCGTCCCGGGCCCGAGGGGGCGCCGGACCCCGCGCCAGCCCTCGACCTGCTCCCCGCGGAGCCGGAGCACGGCACGGACCCGGCCCCCGAGGAACTCCTCGCGGCGGATCCGCGCTTCGCTCCGCCCGTCGCGGGCGGCGGGCTGGACCTCGTCCCCGAGGAACGCGCGGCGGAGGGCGACGACCCGCGCGCCGGGAGTGTGGCCTTCCTCGCCACCACCTACGAGGAAGCCCTCGAAGAGGGCGACCCCGACGCCGGCGACTCCTTGCCGGAAGACCCCACCGAGCGCGCGGTCGTCAGCTACGAACGCACCGGAGACCCCTCCTTCCTCGACGACGCCCAGCGCCGCCTCGAGGCCGAGCGCGCCGCGGCCCCCCACGCCATCGCCGCGTCGGTGGCCGAGGCCGGGCTGGCCCGGATCGCCCTCCTGCGCGGCGACGCCGAAGCCGCCGAGCGCCTCGCGCGCGGCGCGCAGGGCCGCTTCCCGGGGAACCCCCTCGCCGCCGAGGTCCTCGCCCGCGTGGCCCGCGGCGAGGCCGCCGACGCCACCTTCCTGCGCTCCCTGCGCGAGCTGGCGCGGGCCTTGGACAGCCGCGACGTGGGCTGGATCGAGGAGAGCGCGTCCCGCCTGGCGGGCGCCCGCCCGACCGAGCCCCACGGACACCTCGGGCTGCTGTTCCTCGCGCAGCTCCGCGGCGACGGAGGCGCCTTCGAGCGGCACCTAAAGGACGCCTGGACCTGCTACCCCAGCCCGGACCACCCGCAGTTCGCCTTCGGCGGGCGCGTCGACGCCGACATCGTCGACGCCCTCCTGCGCTACGGACGGCGCCCCATCGAGCGCCTCGACGAGGAACTCCTTCGGCACACGGTGGAGGGCATCGACGAGAAGACGAACCTCATCGCCGGCAGCCTGCGCATGGCGGTGGGGCTGGCGCGTGTGGCGCTCCTCCAGCCTGGCTTGCCCCGGGCCGTTCAGCGCCGGCTGCACTTCGCCGCCGGTCGTGGGCTCATGGGCCTGCAGTACTTCGAAGCCGCGCCGGAGGCCATGGGGCGGGCGCTGATGCTCGCGCCGACCCCCGACGAACACAAAGTCATCTCCAAGGAGCGCCTGCAGTGCCAGGCCCTCTGGAGGGCCTTCGACAAACCGGGCATCAAGGCGCAACAGCGCAAGTACCCCTGCCTGGGCGTGCGGGGCGCTTCCGAGTGGTTGCGCGCTCGCCTCGCGACGCTGGCGCGCGAACGGGAAGCCCGCCAGCGAGAACTCTTCGACAAGGCGCCGCTCCTCGTCGAACGCGCCGCCAGCGACCCCGCCCTCGCGAGCGAGGTGGCGGCCGCCGCCGAGGAGCAGGCGGTCCCCGATCCCCTGGCCGCCGTGCGCGCGGTCGACGCCGAACTCGCGGCCCTCGCGCGTGGCGCCGAAGCGGCGGCCGCGGCCCAGCCGAAGGGAAAGGGGCTCTTCGGTCGGCTGAAGGAGGCTGCCAACACGGCCGCCTCGGCCGCCCGCGGGGCCGCGAACAAACTCAAGGAGTCGCAACTCCGTACCCGCCGTGAGGACGCCCTGCGGCGCCTCGCCCGCGCCCTGGCAGGGGACCTGCGCGAGCACCCCTACCGGCACCCGCTCTTGGCGGCCTACGCGCGCCAGGCGGTGGTGCTCGAAGCCTTCCTCGACCACATCGCCGCCGAGGAGCGGAAGGCGCAACGCCTCCTCGCCCGCCTGGCCGAACTGAGCTGACGGGCCGCCGGGGAGCGCTTCGCCCGCGTCCGTCGCTCCTCGCGGCCCCGAGGCCGCGGGACCGCCGCGCGCCGCGGCCGGACGTCCCGGGCGGCACGCCGAAGGCCCACGGGCAGCGACCGCGGGCTGCGCTGTCCCTCCGCGGACCGTGGGGTCCGGCCGCGCGCTCCGGAGGCCCAGCCGCAGTGGCTTCCTCCCCCGACTGCGGGGCCTCCTCGGACCGAAGGCTTCGCTCCGCCGGAGAACCGCCTTGCCACGACCCGCCGGCGGCCTCGCGTTCCCTGCCGGCGGTTCCGATGCGGGAAGCCCACCGCGCAACAGCGCACGCTCCGGCACCGTTCGTACCGCGGCGCCGGTCGCCCGCGCCAACACAACGGACGGACGACGCGGCGAGCGGGGCCGCTCAGGCCGAGGAGGAGCGCGAGGGGCCTGCGGCGGGGCGCTTTGCGCTCGCGCGGCGGGCGACCTCGGCGAACCAGGCGGCGCCCACGGCGAGGGCCTCCTCGTCGAAGTCGAAGGCGCTCGAGTGCGCGGGGGCGGGGCCCGAGGCAGGGCGCGCGCCGAAGCGGATGTAGCAGCCGGGGACGCGTTCGAGGTAGCAAGCGAAGTCTTCGCCGCCCATGTTGGCCCGCTCGAGGCGGCGAAGTCCGTCGTCGCTCACCACCGCCCGGGCGGCCTCGCGGGCGACGCGGGTCAGGTCGGGGTCGTTCACCACCGGCGGGGTGCCGGGCAGTGCCTCGTAGCACACCGTCGCGCCGTGGGCGGCGGCGGCTCCCTCGGCCACGCGGCGCAGGGCGGAGAGGACGCGCTCGCGCACGCTCGCCTCCAGGGCGCGCACCGTTCCCTCGAGCACCGCCTCGCCGGCGATGACGTTGGGAGCGGAGCCGGCGCGGAAACGGCCGACGGTGAGCACCGCCGCGGAGGCGGGGTCCACTTCGCGGGCGACCACCGATTGCAGGGCGGTCACCAGCGCGGCCCCGGCCAGGAGCGCGTCGCACGCCTCGTGGGGGCGGGCGCCGTGGCCTCCTCGTCCCCGCAGGACGAGCCGGAACTCGTCGGTGGAGGCGCCGACGGGGCCCTCGGTGACGACCAGGGTGCCGGTCGGCCAGCGGGGATCGAGGTGCCCGCCGAAGATGGCTTCCACGCCGTCGAGGACGCCGGCTTCGATGAGCCGAGGGGCTCCGGTGCCTTCCTCTTCGGCGGGCTGCCAGATGAGGCGCACGGGGCCGGGGGCGGGGTCGTCGCGGAGCAAGGCCGCCGCGCCGAAGAGCATGGCCGCGTGTCCGTCGTGCCCGCAGGCGTGCATGACGCCGGGCAGCTCCGAGGCGAAGGGGAGCCCGGTCGCCTCCTCGAGCGGAAGCGCGTCCGTATCGGCCCGCAGGGCCACCGCGGGGCGGTCTTCGGCGCCGGGCAAGTCGAGCACGACCCCCGTGTCGGCGAGCCGACGGGGCGCGAGGCCGAGCTCGCAGAGGGCGTCTTCGATGCGAGAGGCCGTCTCCTCCTCGCGCCAGGCGAGCTCGGGCCGGCGGTGCAGCGCGCGCCGCAGTTCGACCTGGCGCGCGAAGAGGGGCGCCGGGACCCCGCTCACGGCGCTTCGCGCTTCTGCTCGAGGATCATGGTTCCGCAGCCTTGGTTGGTGAACACCTCGGTCAAGAGGGCGTCGGGCTCGGCGGCGCCGATGACGTGGACCCGCTCGACGCCGCGGCGGATGGCGCTGGTGGCGGCGGCGAGCTTGGGCGCCATGCCCCCGTGCACGGTGCCGGCCGCGACCAGTTCCTCGACCTGCGCGAGGTCGAGCACGCTGTAGATGGAGCTGTCGTCCGCGGGGTCGTGGAGGACGCCGGGGCGGTCGGTGACGAAGAGGAGCTTGGCGGCGGCGAGGGCGACGGCGAGTTCGCAGGCCACCGTGTCGGCGTTGACGTTGAGGACCTCGCCCGCGGCGTCGACGCCGAGCGAGCACACGGCGGGGACGAAGCGGGCGGAGAGGAGCGTGCGCAAGAGGCGCGGCTCGACCCGCACGGGGTCCCCCACCCAGCCGAAATCCACCGTGCGGCCTTCCACCTCGACGGGCGGCCGGCGCCGGACGAGGAGGGTGCCTCCGTCGACGCCCGAGAGGCCGACCGCGGGGAGGCCGGCCCGCGCCAAGTCCCCCACCAGGCCTAGGTTCGCGACGCCCCGGAAGACCTGCTTGGCGACTTCGAGCGCCTCGCGGTCGGTGACGCGACGGCCCTCGACCTTGCGCGGGGTGTGGCCGCGGCTCCGGAGTTCCTCGTCGAGCTGGGGTCCGGCCCCGTGCACGACGACGGGATGGACTCCGAGCTGCCAGAGGACGTGGAGCTGTCGGGCGAGGGAGGAGCACTGCTCGCGGGAGAGGAGAATTTCGCCGCCGATCTTGATGACGAAGATCGAGTCTTGGAACTTCCCGATGTAGGGTGCGGCGTCGTAGAGCTGTTCGATCATCCCGCGCATCCTACCCAGTCGGCCCCCCGCGCCGTCGCCGCAAGGAGCGAGGAAGCTCCTGCGGTCTGCGGAGCCGAGGGCCGGAGGCGCCTTCGCAACCCGCGCGGCCCGACGCCGCGGACCGTTCGGCGGAGCCCCATGCAACCCAAACGCGTCGTCCTCGACAAAGTCGCCAGCGCGGCCGTCCACGGCAAGGTCGCGCCGCGGGTGGATCTCGGCTTCGACCTTCCCGCCCGCCCGGGGGCGGTCGTCGCCGTGCGGGTCTTGAACCAGAAGTCCACCTACAACACCCTCGAGGACGTTCACGGGCGCATGCGCCTGGTGATGCCCGGCGACCTCGTCGCCGGCGTGCTCGGCTTCCGCAACGCCCTCCACGGCTACGTGGGCCACGTCCCCGAGCGCGTCGCGCCGGGCGACGTGCTGAACATCCTCAACCTGGGCGGGGTCATCGGCGCCTGCACCAGCTACAACCCGGACGTGGGCCGTCCCTACGAAGTCGAGGTCCTCGGGGCGGTGCTCCACTACCCGACCTTCGGCGAGCGCGCCCCACGCCCTCTGGTCATCGAGCGGTCTCCGGAGCTCGAGCGTACGGAGCTTCCTGCGGAGGTGCCGCCGGTGGTCGTCGTCGCCGGGACGGCGATGAACGCCGGCAAGACCACCGCCGTGTGCGCGCTCATCCGACACCTCAAGCGGCGCGGGAAGCGCGTCGCCGCGGGCAAGTGCACGGGGGTCTCCCTCCTCCGCGACACCCTCGAGATGCGCGACTTCGGCGCGGCCTCCACCCGCAGCTTCATGGACTTCGGGGTGGTCACCACCTCGGCCGACGACGGACCGCCCGTCACGCGGGCCATCGTGGCCGCCTTGGCCCAGGAACGCCCCGACGCGATCATCCTCGAGCTCGGCGACGGAATCCTGGGCACCTACGGGGTCTCGCAGATTCTGGAGGACCCCGAGCTGCGGCGGGTCCTGAGCGCCACGGTGGTGTGCGCCTCGGACCCCGTGGGCGCCTGGGGGGCCGTGCGCTTCCTCGACGAACGCTTCGGCATTCGCCCCTGCGCCCTCACGGGGCCCGTGACCGACAACGAGGGCGGGGCGGCGGCCGTGCGGCGGGAGTTCGGGATCGAGGCCCGCAACGCACGCCGGGCCGGGGACGAGCTGACCGAGCTCGTGCTCGCCGCCCTGGAGGGAGGGGAATGAGCGCCGCCGGAAGTGCGCTTCCCCTCGTCGTGTTCGGGGCGCGCTCCTACACCGCCGGAGAGCTGCTGCGCCTGGCCGCGGGGCATCCCCGCCTGCGCCCCGCCGTCGTGGTCTCGCAGAGCGCGCCCGGCGCCTGTCTGGACGAACTGCAGCCCCACCTGGCCGGCTTCCTGCCCGAGGTCCGCTCCCTCGACGCTGCGGGCGCCTTCGCCTACCTCGCCGAGCGGCCCGACGCGGCGGTGGCCCTCTGCGTTACGAGCGGAGAGGCCGCGCCGCTGGCGGCGCGCCTGGATGCCGAGGGCCTCCTCGAGGGCCGACCCCTGGTCGACCTCACGGGCGACTTCCGGCTCGACGCGGCGGAGTATCCCCGCTGGTACGGCTGGGCGCACCCCGCGCCTGCGCTCCTCGAGCGCTTCGACTACTGCCTCCCCGAACTGCATCGCGAGCGCTGCCGCAGCTCGTTGGTCAGCAACCCCGGCTGCTTCGCCACGGCGGTGCAGCTCGCTTGCGCGCCCGCCCTGCGGGCGGGCCTCGTCGAACCAGACCTGCGCGTGGCGGCGGTGACCGGGTCCTCGGGGAGCGGGGCGCGCGAGCGGCCGACCACGCACCATCCCGCGCGCGCCCACGACTTCTACGCCTACCGCCCCCTGGTCCATCAGCACACCCCCGAAGTCCGGCGCGGGCTGGGCCTCGCCGAGGAGGTCGCCCTCGCCCTGGTCGTCCACTCGGCGCCCTTGGTGCGGGGCATTTCCGCGACCGCCTTCTTCCGCCTGCGGGCGGGCACGGAGCCCGAGGACTTCGCGCGGGCCTACCGCGAGTTCGCCGCCGGCGAGCCCTTCTTGCGCTACGAAGAGCGGCCCCCGCGCCTGGGCGGGGTGGTGGGCACGAACCAAGCGCGCCTGGCCGCGACCGCCCGCGGGCGCGAGGCGGTGGCCTTCTGCTGCATCGACAACCTGTGCCGCGGCGCCTCGGGGCAAGCCTTGCAGAACCTCAACCGCGTGCTGGGTCTTCCCGAGACCCTCGGACTCCTCGCGCCGGGGCCCTTCCCCGTGTAACGCCTGGTTCGCGACCGCCTCCGCTCCGCGGACCGGGGGGTCGGCCTTGCGCCGCGGTCCTTTCCGGTGGGACGCCCAGGACGGGCGCCGATGGGCGCGGGCTTCCCTTGCCGCAGGTCCGTTGGGAGCGGGGTGACGGGTTCGGCTTCCTTCGCTAAGCTGGCCCTCGATGAGGACTCTCCGCCTGAGCCGCGGTCTTCACGGGCTCCTGCTGTGCTTCGCCAGCAGCGCGGCCTTCGCGCAAGGGGAGGAGGCCTGGACGCCCGAGCGCGCGGGGAAGGCCTTTCGCGAGAAGTGCGCCGAGTGCCATTTCGCCGCGGACCCCGCGAGGCCCGGAGACCGGGAGTGGTTCGACCGCCTCGCGGTCACCGCCTGAAGCAGCACGCCCCCCGGGGCCCGGGCGGCCCTGCAGGAGTTCTTCCGGGCCGGGTCCGCTACGCTGCCCGAGGTCGTCCCCGCCGACCGCCCCTTGCGGGAAGGCGAGGCAGCCCTGGAGCTGCGGACGCCGGGGCGAGCCGAGGTCGTGCTGCGCGACGCCGAAGGGCGCGAGTTCCGTTTGGTCTGGGAAGGCGATGGGCACCGCCGGCGTCCGCTGCCGGCCCAAGGCTACGTGCTCCTCTCCTATCGCATTTGGCGTGGCCCCTTCCTGGTGTCGGGGAGCGGCAAGCTGCATCGCTTCGCCCTCGCCCCGGGGGAGGTCCTGCCCCTGCACCTGCCGGCCCGCGTGCGCCTCGACCTGCGGGTCATCAGCGTGGGCGCGAGCGCACGCATCCTGCTGCAGGCGCGCGGGCCCTTCCGCTACGGCGCGAGCGTTTACCGGGAGGGGCGGCGGATTCCGCTCCCCTACCGCTACTTGAACCACCGCGGAGAAGAAGCGGCCCGGGGAGGCGTGCTCGACTACGGGTGAGGGGGCGGGGCCAGCGCCTCGGTGAGGCTGCCCCTCAACGCGACGACGGTGGTGCTCGACTTGCCCGAGGGCTTGCGCGAGGCGCTGACCGTCCTCGGGGAGCAGGAGCGGAAGATCGTCCGTCGCCCGGGCCATCGCCGCTGAGCGCCCAGCTCCCGGACGAGCGACCGATCTCGCCGTGAGCCTCGGAGCCGGCGGTCAGTCGCCCGCGGCCGGGGGCGGGTCGTCGTCGGCCGCGGCCGACGTGGAGAGCCGGTCTCGGAGGGCGGCGAGGTCTCCGGCGACGTCCTCCACCTCGGCAGCGCGCGGGTGCCGTCGTTCGAAGGAGCGGAGTTCTTGGCGAGCCCACTCGAGCTGGCCGTCGGCGAGGAGACCGTCGATGCGGGCCGACGACTCGCGCAGGTCCCAGCGCAGCTCGGCGAGGCGCTGGTCGAGGTCTCGCTCCACGCGCACGCGGGCGAGCCGGTTCGTGGAGCCGGTCTCCTCCAGACGCGCGAGGGCGGCGCTGGCGCCGCGCCAGCGCTCTTCGAGGGTGAGCGCGCGCACGTCGCACAGCGCCTCCAGCTCGCACGCGGTGCGCGCTGCTTGGTGCAGGTCCGCGATGAGCTCGTCGTCAGCGAGTTCCTCGGCCGCGGACCGCAGGCGGGGAAGGACCACCCGCTCGATCACTTCCAGCTCGACGCGCGTCGCGTGCGGGTCGTCGAGCAGGCTCTCGCGAAGTTCGTCGAGGAGTTCCGCAATCCAGTCGCGGCGGCGTCGCAGAGCCTTGGGGGAGGGATCCGGACGGGCCACGGCGGCAAGGAGCTCGGCGAGCTCGGCGCAACCGGCCCGGCGCTCGCGAAGGAACTTGTGGCTCGAGCTGGGCGGGGCACGGCGCGGTGCCCTTCCCGAGAGGAACAGGTGCTCGCGCTCGCGGAGGAACTCGAGTGTGCGGCGGGGGAAGTCGCGCCCCCCCGCGCGGCGGAGGTCGGCGAGGAGGTCGCCCGCGGAGGGGTAGCGCGCCTGCGGGTCCTTGAACAGGCAGCGCGAGATGACGAGGGACAGGTGGTAGCCCAGGCGACCGGGCAGCTCGGCCACCGGCGGGGGGCTGGTGACTTGCTGGCTGAGGACGGCGAGTTGCTCGCCGGCGAAGGGAGGCGCGCCGGTGGCGAGGTGGAAGAAGGTGGTGCCCAAGGTGTAGATGTCCGCAGCCGGACCGGGCCGGAGGCCTTCGCACTGTTCGGGCGACATGTAGAAGGGAGTTCCTTCGAGGGCCGTCGCGGTTTCGGAGTCTTCGTCGAGGCGGCGGCTGATGCCGAAGTCGATGACCCTGGGGGTCGCCGCGAGGAGTTGTTCTTCGAGGGGGCGATCGGGGTCGATGGGGCGGTCGAGGAGGATGTTCCCGGGCTTGAGGTCGAGATGCACCACCCCGGCCTGGTGAATCGCCTCGAGCCCCTCGGCGACCCGGACCCACAGGTGGCGCAGGGCGGGCAGGGGGAGGGGGCCGTGCTGCTCGACGAGGCGCGCGAGGGACGGCCCGGCGACGAACGCGCTGCGCAGGTAGACGACGGGGACTCCGCGGACCTCGGTCTCGCCGAGCCCGTAGACCCTGGCCACGCAGGGGTGGCCGGCCACCGCGGCCGCGTGGGCGGCGTCGCGGCGGAGCTGTTCGCGAGCCTTTTGGGCGGAGCGGAAGCGGAAGCCTGCGACTTTGAGCGCGTAGCGCTGCCCTGCGTCGTCGCGGACGGCGTAGGTGATGCCCATGCCCCCGCGGCCGAGCTCGCGTTCGACGACGTAGCCGTCGAGGACGTCGCCCACGGCGAGTTCCAGGCTCACCGGGAGGACGGTGTCGGTGGTGTGCTGCTCGGGTTCGGTGTCCGGGTCCGCAGTCGGTCCGCGGGAGCGCAGCCAGCCGACGATCTCCAGGCAGGCGGCGGCCTCGGGGCGGGAGGCGGGGTTCTCGGCGAGCAGCCGCGCCACGAGGACGTCGAGCTGGGCGGGGATGTCCGGCAGCCGCGAGGAGAGCGGGAGCGGCCGGCCGGGGGCGGGGTCCTCCCCGGAGAGGAGGCGGTAGAGGATGGCGCCCGCGGCGCGCAGGTCCTCGGCGACTCCGCCGGCCGAGGTGGGCTCCGCCGCGTCCGGAGGGCGCTGCAGGGCGTCCGCCAGGCCCGTGAGGCGCACGGTGCCCTTGGGACCGAGGAGGATGGTGCGGGGGGAGAGGCGGGGGAGCAGGATGCCCCGCCGGTGGAGGATGGTGAGCGCTCGGAAGATGCCGGTGGCAATTCCCAGGGCGCCGGCCAGGGAGAAGGTGCGCCCGGCGGAGAGGGCTTCCGCGAGGCTGCCGCCGGGGACCCACTCGAAGGCGGCCCAAGGGTAGGGGGCGGCGTCGAGGCCTTCGGCCAAGAGGCCGACGAGGTTCTCGGCGGGATGGGCGTGGCGCAAGAGTTCCACCTCGCGGCGGAGGCGAGCCGTCCCCTCGCGGCGCTGCGGTCCCGGAGGCACCACGGCGAGCAGGGCCGGCGTGACGCTTCCGCCGGCGGGTCGCCCGTAGTAGAGCACCTGCCCCGGGCGGCGTCCGACGACGCGCTCGAGACGCCAGACGTCGATGCTCGATCCAACCAGGGCAGCTTGGTCCTGCGCCGCGTTCTCCACCTCCTCACGGTAGCCAGCGCCCTCGGGCGTCACCATTGGGGAAACCCCGAAGATCACGGCAACATTCCCCGGGCCGTCGAACGGGGGAGGGAAGTCGCGCCCTGCAGGGCGGGGAAGCAGACGGCGGCCGGGCGGCGCGGGACGCTGGAGACCCTTGCCGTTGTGCTGGGAGCCGCCGAGGGCAGCAGGCTGTCCCGAGGGGCGACGCCGCGCGTCAGTCCCGGTCGAGGCGGTAGACGCGAACCCATCCGCCCGGACCTGGAGAGGTCTTGGGTTTCCAGCGGGACGCGGCCAGGCCCACCGCCAGCAAGCGTCCGTCGGGGGAGACACGGGCCGAGGTAAGGCTCCGCTCGGTGTCCTGCAGCAGAGGGTCCAGCCATCGACCATGCTCCGTCAGGTCGGCGACCAAGAGGAAGGAGCCGCGGTCGCGCTTCTTCCAATTGGTCTCGCACGAGGCCACCAGGGCGAAGCGCTCCGAGGGGTCGATGGCGAGGTCCAAGAATCCTCGCCCGCGCGTGTAGCCTTCCCCCAGGTAGGGGTGGTCCCAGGTTCCGATGGTTCTTCCGCCTTTGGCGTCGAGGAGGCGGAGCCTGCCGGAGCGCGTGGCCAAGAGGAGGTGGGGGCGATTTGGGAGGAACCGCGCTGCTTCGTATCCGTTGGAGTCGGAATTCGGTTCGAGCACGAAGCCGCCCGCATGCCAGTCGCCATCCCGGTAATTCCACCGGTAGACCCCGTAGGAGTTGCCCATGTCCTCGCGCCCTTCGTCGCGTCCGTAGGGATATCCGACCGCAGCCAGGAGAAGGTCGCCTGCGTGCGAAACGGCCAGGGCGGTGATGGGCTTCTTCTCGGGTTCTTCGCTTCCTTGCTTCGCGGGGACCTCGAGGGGAGGGAGTTCGCGGGGGGAGTCGTCGCCCGCGAAGCGGCGAATGCGTCCCCTCCAAGATCCGACGAGCAATTCGGAGTGCCGTTCGTCGTAGAGGACGGAGAAGGCGTCGGGCCTCCTGTCCTTCGTTGGGCCCACGGTCCTTCCCTGAAGGCTCCTGCCCTCTTCGCTCCGTGCGGCGTTGCTCCGGAACTCGTAGACCTCGAACTTGCAGGCGAGGTAGAAGCCTTCGTTCGGCAATGGGAAGGGGAGGACGCTTCGAATCTCCTGGTCCTTGCGCACGGGAGAGGGCTGGACGGGGATGGCACGAGCCTCGAGGGACCCTCGGTCCTGCGTGAGTCGCCAGGCCTTCAGCTCGCCCTCGAGTCGCCCGGCCGCCACCAACAGGTCCTTTGCCAAGAAGCGGACGATCACGCGCTCGGGCGAGCCCGTGCACACTTCGAGTTCGAGAGGGTTCCCGAGGGAAGCCAGTTTGGCCCGACGCAAGAGCCCCTTCTCCCAGGAGAGGGGAGCGGAGCGAGCGGGCGGCGGAGGAGACGGGTGGGCTGGTGCCTCGCCCGCTGAGGAGGTCTGCGAAGGCCTGGCCGGGGGCCCTGGGGCCGCGGGGGGGGCGGGCGCG
>RFHU01000355.1 GCA_003695705.1 Planctomycetota bacterium | reverse complement strand
GGCTCCGGCGACCCGGCGGGAGGAAGCCCCGGCTCCGGCGACCCGGCGGGAGGAAGCCCCGGCTCCGGCGACCCGGCGGGAGGAGGCTCCTGAGGACCCACGAGGGCGCCCGGCCCCGGGGAGCGCCGGACCGCGGTCGGTCCTTCGGGCTTCCCTGCGCGCGCCCCCTCGCCCTTCCTCTCGCCCCTCGGAGAGCCGACCGCATCGGGACACCCGCCTGGCACGAACCTGCAACGATTCTCCGTGGCTTCGGGGCTTAGCTCTGGTGCGGGGCATGCTGCAAGACCGCGTGTGGGTCGGTCCGTCTCTGCGCTGCTCCTGCTCTTGCTCTGCCTGACGGCGCCGCCGCGCCTGTGCGCCCAGCCCAGCGAGCGGGCAGAGCGTCTCTTGGCCGAACTGGCGGTGGACTTGCGCCACGAAGCCATCGAGCGGGTCCGGGCCTCCATCCTCGAGCGCCTCGAGCGGGTCGCCCCCGACAAGGCCCCGCCCGTGCGCGAAAAGGCGGTGACGCGGGCCTTCGCCCGGCGGCACCTCGAGACCGACGCCGAAACCATGCTCCGCGACCTGTTCGCCGAGGAACTGCGCGCCGGTCGCCTGAGCCTGGCCGACCTCAAGTTCGACCTGCACCTGCACCGTGCCTACGAGAAGGCCTGGAAGGTGCGAGACTTCAGCGACCGCGTTCCCGAGCACCGCACGGGCTTCTCGCCGCCGCGCCGCTCGGGATACCCCGCCGAGGTCGCCGCCATCGACCCCCGCGCCCCGCACTCGATGCACGACCTGCGCGACTACCTCGCCGACCGCTTCACGCTCTCGGCCCTCAACCGCGCGGTCGCCGACGGCGCAAAGGTGGAGATCCACCTCGGCGAGGAGCTCGACGCCACCTCGGACCTGCGCAACCGCGGCTACCGGGTCCTGGGCGAGGTCAAGAGCCCCAAGGGGAATTACGAGCGAATCCTCATCGCCGAAGGCCCGCGCGGGGACATTCGCTACGTCATCACCGGCGACATCGGGGGCATGGACCGCGTCCGCCACCTGTCGGCCCTGCTCCGCTTCGCAGGGGCCGACGGCCGCGGCGTGGCCTCCCGCAACGTCGAAATCGTCGGAGATCCCGAGGCCATCGCCGAACGCTCCTACCGCGCCCTGCGCACGGGACTGGAGCGGATGGGCGTCCCCGGCGACCGAGCGATCATCGGCTTCCGCGGCGCCCTCAAGAGCGAGCTCACCGAGCGGGCCCTCGCGCGCCGCGGCGCCGAGCACCTGCGAGACGTCCTCGGCGCCGCACCCTACGAGGGCTTGCTGCGCCGCTTGCGCGCCGAGCACCAGCGGGCGAACGGGGCCCGCCGGGCTCGTCTCGGCGAGCTCATCGCCGAGGTCGACGCCGACAGCAAGCTGGCCAGCGGCCTGCGCGTTTCGCCCGCGCGCGCCTTTTCGGCGACCCCCTCGCTCAAGCGCCTCAAGGCGGCCGAGAAGACCCTGGTCGACCTCGCCGCGCGCTACCCCGAGGCGAAGGTCCTCGGCGAGCTGGTCGCCGACGGCAAGCTCCGCCTCCCCGGCGGCGTCAGTGCCAAAGGCTTTGGCGTCACCCGCCCGCTCGAATTCGGCACCCTCCGCGCGGAAGAGCTGCGCGTGCGCGGACCGGGGGGTCGCGTGGAGAGCGTCAAGCTCCTCAACAACTACTACGGAGACACCATGGGCACGGTCGTCCGCGCCCTCCTCGACACCGGCCACACCCGCCTGGCCTACTTCGGCACCGCCGGGGGAACGGGCGAGGGCGTGCGCGTGGGCGACGTCCACGTGCCGCGCAACGTCTACGACTTCCGCGGCGAACTCGCCTCGCGGGGCCTGCGCAACGCCTTCCTCGACTACTTCGAGGGGCGCAGCAGCCCGCTCGGGAAGCGGCTGCGCACCGGCACCGAGCTGAGCAACGTCTTCTCCCCCGCCGAGGAGACGATGTCCTGGCTCGAGCGCACCCGCGCCCGCGGAATCGACGCCATCGAGGTCGAGAACAGCTACATCGCGCGCGAGGTCGCCCGCTACAACAACGGTCGCCCGGCCCGCTCCCGCGCTTCGCTGCACACCGCGGTCATCATCAGCGACGTCCCCGGCAGCGAACTCACCCTGGGCAACAACAACGGGGCCACCACCTCCACCTTCGAGAAGATGGTGGACCACTACCTCGAGGCCATGGGCATCCGCGACCTCGAGCTGGTCGACCCCGCCGAGGCCCGCCGCCCCGGGCGCCCCCTCGCCCGCAGCGAGGCCCGCCGGTTGGCCCTCGACGTGGCGGAGAAGCTCATCCCCCGGGCGCGCAGCAAGTCGAGCTTCCTGCGCGACCGCCTCGCGGCGCTCCTCGAGCCCTTGGGCGCCGAGGTCCTGGCCCGCATCGACGCCAAGAACGCCCGCCGGCTGCGCCCCGCCGACGTCGAGGGGCTCGACCCCTCGGCGCGGCGAACGCTCGAGGCCGAGGTCGCCGGGGCCTACACCGACGCGGACCTCGTCACGTCGCTGCGCCGCGGCGACGCGCTCCTCTCGCGCCTCGCCAGCGAGCTCCGCGCTCGGCATCCCCGGGCGCGCTACGAACTCCGCGTGGGCGGCGGCCTCGAGCGCGGCGCCTACTCGCCGGTGGCGGGCCTGGTCCTCGAGGTGCGCGGCAGCCCGACCGCCGCCCGCAGCGCGGCCGAGCTCCTCGAACGCCTGCGCGCCGAGTTTCCGGGCGCCCCGCGGGTGCGGCTGGCCGAGGCCGGACCCGACGCCGTGTCCCTCGGCCGGGGCGAGGTCTTCGCCCGACAGCCCCGCCCCCTCACCAGCGAGCTCTACGAGCGGGCCCTGCGCTTCGCCGGCGCCAACCACCACGGCACGCGGGTGGAATACCCCGGGCGGGAGCACGACCCCACGGCCAGCCCCTCCGAGCTCTTCAGCCGTTACGAGGCCTACGCCACGGGGCCCGCAGCCAGCGAGGCCGAGCGCCTCAAGTTCGAGCGACTCGCCGCCCGTCACGGCGCCCGCGTCGAATACGTCCCCTCCAGCGACCCCCGCCTGCGCGGCGGCCAGGGCCGCACCCTCCTCGATGCCGACGGGCGCGCCCTCGTCCTCCTCCCCAGCGACCGCCCTCTGCGCAAGTTCGCCCTCCTCGACGAGCTGACCCACCTGCGGCAGATCGAGCGCATGCGGACCGAACTCGGCGCCCGCGCCGTGCGAGAGCTCTTCGACCGCGCCGCCTCCGGCGACCCCGCCGCGACGGCCAAGATGATCGCGTGGGAGATCAAGGCCAAGCGCATGGTGCGCATGACGCTTGCCGCGGAGGACCCCAACCGAGCAATGCTCGACCGCGAGATCGAACGCCTGCGGCGCGTCCTCGACCCCTACCTCGACGTCCGCCGCCCCGACGGTCGCATCGACTGGGAACGCGCGCGCCGGGCCGCGAAGAACCATGCCGCGGGCGCGGCGAGTTTCCTCCTCGGGCTGTTCCTCAAGGACCTCGCGCGGGTCATCGAGTCGGGCGACCGCGCGGTCATCGAGGCCTTCTTCGACGGGCTGGCGACCACCGAGTTTTGGAGCGAGTACGGCCTGTTCGTCATCGGGGCCGAAGCGGGGACCCTCGCCTACACCCGCTTCCTGCAGCGTTTCGTCCGCCCGGCCTTCGTGAGCAACGTGCTCAAGGCCAACGTCGCCCTCGCCACCGGCATGGCGCTCCCCGCCATCGTCCGCGGGCGCTTCGACGGCAAGACCTACGCCATCAACCTCACGGGGCTCATGCTCTCCTCCACCGCCGTCAAGGCCGGCCTGGCCGCCTTGCGCTGGGTGGTCCCCCTGGGGCGACTCTCGCGCTACCGCGGCCTCTCGAGGCTCCTGAACCTGGCCCGGGGCGTTCCCGGCTGGATCTACTCGGCGGCCGAACTCGCCGTCGTCCTCTACTTCGGCGAAGAAATCTCGGCCGCCCTCGGCAACTGGGAAGCCGAACGCGAGGCGCGCGGCGAGGTGGCCGCGCGCGCCCGCGGCCTGCTGGACGCCGCGGCGCGCGCCGAGCACGCCGACGACCCCAGGCTGCGCAGGGCCATCGAGGGCGTGGAACTCGCCTTCGCCGCCTGGCGCGACCGCGCCCTCGCCCCGGCCCTCGAGGCCACCCGCCGCCTCAACGAGCGCGTGGCGGCTGCGGGCCGCGAGGCCACGCACATGGGGCTCGGGGTGAGCCGCTTCCACTCCCTGGCGAGCCGCTACCCGCACCTCACACGCCACGTGGAGCGGTCCCTCGAGCGCAGCGACCGCGGGGTGGAGGCGGCCATCGACGAGGCCCTCGGGCGCTTTGCCCGCGAGCGGAAGGAAGCCCTCGAAGCGGCCTACGAGAAGTTTTGGCGGGCCTCCGCCTACGACCCCCGCCGGGACCCGGACGAGGTGAGCGAGAACCGCCTGCAAGCCTACGAGGACGAGGCCCTCCTCTACGAGGCGGCCGCCGAGGACGCGGCGAGCCCCGAGGTCGCCGCCCGCCTCCGCGAAGCCGCCGCCCTCGCCCGCGAGATCGCACGCCGCGAGGCCGCGCTCCTCGCGCCGACCCGCCGCGCCGAACCAACGCCCACCGGTCGGCCCGGCGCCGCGGGCGTCCTCGAAGGCGCGACCCGCGAACGCTGACCCGCTCGGCCGGGGAGCGGGCGCGCCGCCCAGGGGAAGGGGCCTCTCCCGCAGGAACTCCCCTCCTCCGGGCCCAGGCGCCGCGCCGGCGGACCCCCCGGCCTCGAAGCGCGCCCCTTCGGCCCCTCGCCCCGGAACGTCAAGGTTTGCCGAGGCGCTCCCCGAGACGGCGCAGCGCCCAGCGGGCGTGCTCTGCGACGGCAGGATCCGCGTGCCGGCTCAGTTCTTCGAGGGGCTCGCGGCAGTCCGCGCCGCCCGCGTTGCCCATCGCCGTGGCCAGGTTGCGCAAGAACCCACGCTTGCCGGCCCGCCCCCAGGGCGTGCCCCGGCCCACCGACTTGAAGCGGTCGCGGACCACCTCGTAGAGGGCGCGCAGCGAGGGCAGCACGCGGTCCGCCTCGGGAACGAGGAGCGGGTCGGCAGGGGGGGCGAACTTGTGGTTCCAGGGGCACACGGCCTGGCACACGTCGCAGCCGAAGAGGTGCGCGCCGACCTCCGCGCGCAGGGACTCGGGGACCGCGCCGCGCAACTCGATGGTCAGGTAGGAGATGCAACGGCGCGCGTCGAGGACGTAGGGGCGGGGGAAGGCCCCCGTGGGGCACGCATCGAGGCAGCGGGTGCAGGTCCCGCAACTCGCCGTGACGTCCGGCGCGTCGGGCGGCAGCGGTCGATCGAGCACGAGCCCGCCGAGGAAGAAGGTGGAGCCTCGCCGCGGATGAATCAGCTGGGTGTTCTTCCCCGGAAAGCCCAGCCCCGCGAGGCGCGCGAAGGCACGCTCCAAGAGGGGCGTCGTGTCGCAGAAGCGCCGGGCCCGCCCGCCGGGGAGGAGCTCGACGTAGAGTTCTTCGAGGAGGCTCAGGCGGCTGGCCATCACCCGATGGTAGTCGTAGCGGGGTTGGGCGTAGGTGGACACCAGGCCACGCCCCGGCGGCGGTTCCTCCGCACGCGGCGGCTCGTGGGGGAGGGCCACCACCAGGACCGCGGCCGCGCCCTCGAGGGCGCTGCGCGCATCGCAGCGGGCGTCGGGGTCCGCGGCCATGTAGCCCATCGCGCCGTGAAGGCCCTCGGCCACCCAGGAGCGGAGTGCCTCGGCGTCGCGCTCGGACACCGTGGGCGGGGCAATGCCCACGGGGTCGAAGCCGAGGCGCCGGGCGGCGGCCTTGAGGCGTTCCGCGGCCTCCTCCAGGGTCTTGGCAGGTCGCCGGTCCACGTCGAGGCGCGGCAGCGGGGGCGTGCGCCGTCCGAGGCGCGGGCGAGGGGGGGAACGACCGGGCGACGTGCCTTCCTCGGGGCGCGCGCTCACCCGCCGACCGGCCTCCGGGCTCCGCGACCACCGAAGGCGGGCTGCGCTCTTCCCCTCGGCGCGCCCGGGCCCGCAGGCGCGGAAGCGCCAGGCCGCAGGACGCCGCAAGGCGCCGTGCGCGCCGGGTTCAACGAGCGACCTGCTCGACCAGGACCTCGAAGAAGGCCCCGGGGTCCCGCTCGAGGAGGGGCAGCGCGCCGTCGAGTTCCTCCGCCGTCGGCTCCACCCCGCGCGCTGCACGCAGAGCGCGCCGCAGGCGGTACCGCCGAGCCTCCCGGCTGCCCACCAAGGCCTGGACGAGGCCGACCTGGCCCCGCGCCGGCTCGCCAAGGAAGGGCGCTTCTTCGCCGTCGTAGATGCGCTCGGCGGCCGCGACCAGGTCGGCCCGCCGCCCGAGCTCCGGGCCGAGGAGCTTCTCGAGGGCCGCGCGCACCCAGGCCTCACGCCCTCGGTAGCGGGCGGAGAAGGACTTCCCGACCAGGAGGGCGTATTCGGCGTCCTCCACCGAGAAGCGGCCGCTGCGGACGCGCTCGGGGAGCGAGTTCCACGGCTCGCCGCGCGGGCGGTGTTCGCCGCGCAGATCGAAGTGCACGAGCTCTTCCTTCCACCAGCGCTCGGTGAGCTCGGGACGCTCGCGGAGGAAGCGGCGCAGCTCCTCGGGGGCGGCCCGCGCGAAGCGCGCGCGCTCCTCGCTCGAAGGCGGTCGGCCGAGAAGCGCCAGGAAGAGTCCGTCGAGCTCGGGGGGGCCGGCGCGCGCCGGCCCGGCCTCCGCGGGCTCCACGGTGAGCTCGTGCTCCGCCGAGCCGGTGGCCGCTCCGTCGCGGACCACCAGAGCGAGGACGTAGCGACCGGGCACGTCGGGGACCAGGCGAACCCGCGCCGTGTCGTCGCCTTCGAGCCGCGCCGTCGAACTCGGCGGCGCAGCGACCACGGACCAGCGATGGCGCAACGCGGCCCCTTCGGGATCGCTGCTCGCGCCGCCGTCGAAGAGCAGGCGCTCGCCCACGCGGCCCCGCACGGGACCGCGGACGCGGGCGATGGGGGGCAGGTTGGCGGGGGCCAACGCGCCCGCGCCGGGGGCGCCGCTCGAGCCCGCGAGCACCCAGCGGCGCAAGCGCTGCCACTCGGCGGAGTCGACCGAGAGAACGGGCCCGCAAGCGCCGGGCAGTCCTCCCTCCTCGGGGGGCAAGGGAGCGAGGAGAAGGGGACTCTGCTCGGGCGCGGCCGCGCGCACGAAGGGGAGCACGGCCGCGAAGTTGGCCGCGCGCGTCGCCGCGTCGTTGCTGCGCGCGAGGAGGAGTTCGCCCCCGCGAGCCGGGTCCTCGTGGCAGCCGGCGCAGCGGGCGGCGAGGATGGGGTGCACCGCGCGGTCGAAGGCGGCGCGGTCCAGGCGAGGGCGCCCCGGAACCGCGGGCGCTGGCTCCGTCGGGACGGCCGGGATCGCGGCGCCCGCCCGGGGCGCCTGCGGCGCCGGCGCGCCGGGGCGCTCGGCGGCCAGCGCCCACAGCAAGACCCCGAGCAGGGTCAAGGCGAGGAGGACGAAGAGGGCCAGCGAAAGGTTGCGATAGTACGCCCGGTCGCGTTCGGCACGCTCGACCAGCGCCCGAAGGGCGAGGACCTCCGCGTGCCCGTGGTAGGTGGGTGCCGAGCCCGGCGGGAGGGCGCGCGGGATGGACGCCTCGGCGCTCGGAGAAGGAGCGACCCCGCGCTCGGGGTCGGGGCGCGGGCTCCCGGAGGCAGCGCCCCCGCGCGCGACGTGGGCGCAGGGGAGGACGGACAGGGCCGCGGCGGGCCTCCGCGGCGCCTCGGAGGCGCTCGCGTCCGCACGCTCTCCTTTGCCGGCGCCGTCCGCGCGGGGCGCCGCGCCGCGCGCAAGGGCGGGCGCGTCGAGCTTGAGGGTGGGTTCCGCGGCTTCGCCCGACTCGGCCTCGTCTCCGAGGTCCTTGAACACCAGGGTCGTGCGCCCGAGGGACAGGACGTCGCCGTTGCGCAGGGGAGCCTGCGTGCGGGGCGGCAAGCGTCGCTCGTTGAGGGTCAGCCCGTTGCGGCTGCCGAGATCCTTGACGAAAAATCCCTCCCGAGCGGCAACGAGGAGGGCGTGGCGACGAGACACCTGCAGGTCGCCGAGTTCGACCGCCACCCCGCCGTCGCGACCGACCACCGAGACCGCTCCACGCAGTGGGACTTCGCGTGAGCTGTTCTTTCCTACGACGATGACGCTTGCCATGGCTCGACCCTGCTCCGCCCGGCCGGGGGACGGCGGCCTCGCCGCGCGCCCTGCGCGCCCCGAACCGATGCCAGTGTAGCGCCCGCCCGCGGCGCAAGCTTCGGACCACCCGGAGGCCTTGCACCCCAATGGGTTGCGGTGCCGATGCTGTAAAGCGTAAGCCGGCCCTGCGCGGGGACCGCACCCGCGGCCCTCCCCGACCCGCGGTCTTGGCTAAGGGGTGGAAGCGCAAGCGCTTCGATCTTGTCGGACCCCGGGCCTACCCTATGCCTCGCTGCGGGTGGCGAAGAGCCCTGCCCGCGGCTCCCACGAAGGAAAGAGCAAGCCGAACGGAGACGGGCGCGCCGGCGCCCTGGAGCGGAGATGGTATGAGCACGCAGATCGCAGCGCAGCAGACGACCGGGCGGAGCGCGGGGATGAAGGTCGAGCGGCGCTTCACGCGGCCGGGCCTCGACCCCTTGAGCGAACTCAAGCTCGAGCAGCGTCGCTCGGTCATCACCAACCCCGATGGGTCGGTGGTCTTCGAGATGAACGACGTGCTCGTTCCCGAAGACTGGAGCCAGCTCGCCACGGACATCCTCGTGTCGAAGTACTTCCGCAAGGCCGGCGTGCCGGGGACCGGACACGAGGTCTCGGCCCCGCAAGTCGTCGCGCGCATCGTGCTCGCCATTCGCAGCACGGGCGAGCGCCTGGGCTACTTCGCCAGCCCCGAGGACGCGCAGAGCTTCGCCGACGAGCTGAGCTACATGCTGATCCACCAGATCGGCGCCTTCAACAGCCCGGTGTGGTTCAACTGCGGGCTCAAGGAGGCCTACGACATCACGGGCAAGCCCGTCGGTTCGTGGGCCTACGACTTCGAGGCCGGCGAAGTCCTCGAGACGCCGGACTCCTACACGCGGCCCCAGGTCTCGGCCTGCTTCATTCAGTCGGTCGACGACGACCTCATGGACATCGCGGCCGGCATTCAGCGCGAGATGCGCCTGTTCAAGTTCGGCAGCGGCACGGGGAGCAACTTCTCGCGCATCCGCGCCGAGGGAGAGCCCCTCACCAGCGGTGGGTCCTCGTCCGGCCTGATGAGCTTCCTCGAGATCTTCGACCGCGCCGCCGGCGCGATCAAGAGCGGCGGCACCACCCGCCGCGCGGCGAAGATGGTCTGCCTCGACATGGACCACCCCGACGTGGAGAAGTTCATCACCTGGAAGTCGCGCGAAGAGGACAAGGTCCGTGCGCTGATCCGGGCCGGCTACAGCTCCGACTTCAACGGCGAGGCCTACCGGACGGTCAGCGGTCAGAACTCCAACAACTCGTTGCGGGCCACCGACGAGTTCATGCAGGCGGTGATCGACGACCGCGAGTGGTACACCACCTGGCGCACCAACGGGAAGGTGGCCAAGACCTACCGCGCCCGCGACCTCATGCGCACGATCGCCGAGGCCGCCTGGCGCTGCGCCGACCCCGGCATGCAGTACGACACGACCTGCAACAGGTGGAACACGGTCAAGAACACCGACCGCATCAACGCCACCAATCCCTGCAGCGAATTCGTGTTCATCGACGACACCGCCTGCAACCTGGCCAGCCTGAACCTGGTCAAGTTCCTCCGCCCCGACGGGCGCTTCGACGTCGACGCATACCGCCACGCGGCCCGCGTGTTCACGCTCGCACAGGAGATCCTGGTCGACCACGCCAGCTACCCCACCCGGCGCATCGCGCAGCGCTCGCACGACTACCGGCCGCTGGGGCTGGGCTACGCCAACCTCGGCTCGCTGGCCATGATCCTCGGCCTCCCCTACGACAGCCCGCAGGCACGCAACCTGTGCGGCGCACTGACCGCCATCCTCACGGGGGTGGCCTACGAGACCTCGGCCGAGATTGCGGGGGTCGTCGGCCCCTTCCCCGGCTTCGCCCACAACCGCGAGCCCATGCTCGAAGTCATGAACATGCACCGCCAGGCGGCCTACGGGCTCTCGAGCGAGGGGATCGATCCGCGCCTGACGAGCGAAGCCCAACAGGCCTGGGACCGCGCCGTCGCCCTGGGCACCCGCTTCGGCTACCGCAACGCGCAGGCGACGGTGCTCGCTCCGACCGGCACCATCGGCCTGCTCATGGACTGCGACACGACGGGGATCGAGCCCGACTTCGCGCTGGTCAAGTTCAAGAAACTGGCAGGCGGAGGCAGCTTCAAGATCGTCAACCAGTCAGTGCCCCGCGGGCTGAAGGCCCTCGGCTACACCGACCGCCAGATCGAGGACATGATCCTCTACTTGCGGGGCACCTGGACCCTCGAAGGCGCGCCCTTCGTCAACCGGGCCAGCTTGCGCGCAAAGGGCCTTACCGACGCCGAGATCGACCGGGCCGAGGCAGCCCTCCCCGGCGCCTTCGACCTGCGCCACGCCTTCAGCGTGCACGTGCTGGGCGAGGAGCTCTTCGAACGCCTCAAGCTGAAGGAGAAGGCCCACGACCCCGCCTTCGACCTCCTCGCCGAGCTGGGCTTCACCGACGAAGAGATCGAGGCCGCGTCGGAAGTGATCGGCGGACGCCTGACCCTCGAAGGAGCGCCGCACCTCAAGGCGGAGCACCTCGCGGTCTTCGACTGCGCCAACCGCTGCGGAAAGAAGGGCAAGCGCTTCATCGACCCCATGGGGCATCTGCGCATGATGGCCGCCGCCCAGCCCTTCCTCTCCGGAGCCATCAGCAAGACCGTCAACCTGCCCGGCGACGCGACCGTCGAGGACATCGAGCGCATCTACATCGAATCCTGGCGCATGGGCCTCAAGGCCGTCGCCCTGTATCGAGACGGCTGCAAGGCTTCGCAAGTGCTTCACTCGACCTCCGACGAGAACGACGCCAAGTCCGAAGAGAAGCCGCAGGCGCAAGCGAAGCAGACCCCCCAGGCGGCTCCGGTGCCGCCGACGCCGCGCCTCGTGCGCCGGCGCCTCCCCAAGAAGCGCAGCGGCTTCATTCAGGAGGCGCGCGTCGGCGGGCAGAAGATCTACCTGCGCACCGGCGAATACCCCGACGGCACCCTGGGTGAGGTGTTCATCGACATGCACAAGGAGGGCGCCGCGATGCGGAGCATGATGAACTGCTTCGCCATCAGCATCTCGCTGGGCCTGCAGCACGGCGTCCCCCTCGAGGAGTTCGTCAACGCCTTCACCTTCACCCGCTTCGAGCCGCAAGGACGCGTCCTCGACCACCCGAACATCAAGTTCGCGACCTCGCTCATCGACTACGTCTTCCGCGTGCTCGGCTACGAGTACCTCGGCCGGACCGACTTCGTCCACGTCAAGCCCGCCGACGGCGAACTCGAGGAGGAGGAACGGATCAAGGACGAAGTGCCCGCCCCGCAGGCCAAGGATCCGGTGCCGCAAAACGGCGCGCACACCAACCGGCTGGCCGGGGCCAACGCCCTCGCCTCCGAGCTGATGGGCGATGCCCCCATGTGCAGCAGCTGCGGGCACATCACCGTCCGCAACGGGTCGTGCTACCGCTGCCACAACTGTGGCTCGAGCATGGGCTGCTCCTGAACAGCGCCCCGGGGAGGGTCCCGGCAGTCCGTTGAAGGCGGCCTGAGGGCGCAGGGAAGAACTCGAGGCCCGCAGGGCTTCCGAGGCTCTTCCGCGCGCTCGAGGCTCCCTTCAACGGACTGCGGGAGACCGCGGGGTACGCCTCGCGTCTCGCGTCGATTCGTTGTCCTCAGTCGGACTCTTTCCAGTGGGTGGAGCGCCGGGGGTCGGAAGGCCCCCGGCGCTCTCTTTTTTCCACGCGGAGAGAAGACCCGAGCGCCCGCCCGCACGGCCTCGGACCCGGTGGGCGAACCCGGCGCGGGCCCCGAGTCCGGCGGGTCCGGCCCGCCGCCCGCCGGTTCAGACAAGGACTTGCGCACCCCGAGGGCGAGTCCCCCCCAAGGCTCTCGGGGTGGTTGTGCAGGCAGGACGAGAGGAGGTCTCCCATGCCGAGTCCGACCGTCGTCCGCTGCGGCGCAGGGGCCGCAGGCGCCTTGCTGCTCGCGAGCGCCGCCGGCGCGCTCCCCCTGACCCCGCTCCTGCCGCCCTTGCGGGTGGCTCCGCCGCCGGCCCCGGCACCGGACCCCGCGTCGGGCACGGTCGCCCCGCGGCGGCCCGAACCCGCGGGACCGCGTCCGAGCGCGCTGGCCTCGGCGAGCGGCGTGCGCCTCCGCGCCTCCCTCGAACGCGGATGGACGCTCGCTGGCGAGCGAGAACTCCTCGTGCACTGCGCGGTGCACGTCGACGAGCCGAACGACGCCAGGGACGAACGCCTGCCGGTGGACATGGCCCTGGTCCTCGACACTTCGGGCTCCATGGCCGGCAGCATGGACCTGTTGCGCCAGGCCACGCGGCGACTCGCGGCGCGGCTCGGTCCCGAAGACCGCCTGACCCTCGTCTCCTACGCCACGACCGCCGAACGGGTCTTCCAAGGCCATCCCCAAGCGGACCGCGCCGCCTTCGAAGCCGCCCTGGCGGGCCTCGTGGCCCGGGGAGGGACCAACCTCTCCGACGGCCTCGACGCGGCGGCCGCCGCCCTGGCCTCCGCCGCCGAAGGGGCCGCCTCCCAGGGCCCGCGCGCGCGCCGGCTGGTGCTCCTGAGCGACGGCCTCGCCAACCAGGGCGAGACGGAGCCGCGCGCCCTGGCCCGCCGCGTCCGCCGCCTGCGCGCCCAGGGATTCGCGGTCTCCGCGCTGGGGCTCGGCGCGCAGTACGACGAGGAACTCCTCGGCGCCCTCGCCGACGTGGGCGGCGGCGCATACCACTACGTGGCGCGCCCCGCCGGTCTCGAGGCCGTGGTCGAGGCCGAGCTGCGGGCCCTGCGCCGGCTGGCCGCCCAGGACGCACGCCTCTTCCTCGAGCCGGCCTCCGGCGTGCGCCTGCTGGAGGTCTTCTCCTGGAGCGCGCGCACGGACGCCACGGGCTGGGAAGTCTCCTTGGGCGATCTGGAGCGCGGGAGCCGACGGAAGGTCGTGGCGCGGGTCGTCCTGCCCGAGGACGCCCGCCCCGGGGAGGTCCTGGACGTCGTCCGCGCGCGCCTCTCCTTTCGGACCCTGCCCGAGCGGCGCCGGGCGCAGATCGCCCCGCCCACGCTCCGCGCGGGCATCACCCAGGAGCCCGCGCGGGCCGAGAGCAGCCGCAACGCCGCCATCGCCGACGACCTCCGTCGCGTCGAAGCCGCCCGACTGCTCGGAGAGGCCCGCGCGCAGGCCCTCGCGGGCCGCGTCGCCGAGGCACGCCGAAGGCTGCGCGAACTCAAGCAGTCCGTCGGCGACCGGCTCGAATACCGCGACCCGAGCGGTGCGCTGCGCCGCGTGGACATCGACACCCTGGCCGAAAACCTCGAGGCCGGCGGCACCAAGGGCGCCGAGGCCGCCAAGCTCGGCGACGCGAGCGCGCGGGCGCTGGGGAGGTAATCCGGTGACCTTCCTCCTGGTCCGTCCCCACGCCCTACGCCGCCAGCTTCTCGCGCTCGCCTCCGCGGGCGCCGCCGCCGGCGCGGGCGCCGCGGCGCTCGTCGACGCCGGCGCCGTGCCCTGGATCGCTCCCGCCGTCTGGGCCGTCGTCCTCGTCGCCGCGGGGCGCCTCGCCCAGAGCGGGCACCCGCCCGCCCCCGCGCGTCTGGTCGTGGCCGCCGCGGGCGGCCTTGCCGCCGGGCTCCTCAGCGACCAAGGCCTGCCCGGCGGCGCCTTGGCCGTGTTCGGCTGCGCCGTCGGCCTGGCCGTGGCGCCCGCGTCCCTCGCGCGGTCGCAACGCACCCTCGGCGAAAGCCTGCCCACGGTCGCCTGCGTCCTCGTCGCCGGCGCCCTCGCGGCGGCGATCGCCCGCGGCGCCGCCCTCGACGCCACGAGCCTGGCCGTCCTGCAGGGAACGCTCCTCGGCCTGGCGGTGGGGGGAGGGGAAGTCGCCCGCGCCCTGGCGGCGGTCCCCCGCGAGGCCCCCTCGGCGACGCGTCGCCTGGCGCGGACCTGCCACCCCCAGGCCCGCCCGCTCCTGCGCGCGGCCATCGACGACTACGAGCGCGTGCTGGAGGAGGTGCGCGGCGGGTCCCGCGGCGCCGAGGGCGAAGAGCGGGTCCACGCCCTGGAGATCGCGACCGCCCTCTTGGAACGGACCGCCGCCGCGGTCCGCGAGCACGAGGAGGCCGAGCGCGCGCGGCAGAGCCTGGCGCGGGAAGCCGGGCTCCTCGAAGGACACGGAGAACTGCTCAAGGCGCGCCTGCGCCTGGGCGAGAGCTTGGCCACCGGAGCCCGGCGCTCCCTCGCGCGGGCCGACGAACACGCCACGGCGCTGGCCCGCCTCGCCGCGGCCTTCGCGCTGGCGAGGCTGGGGCCCGGCGAGCCCCTTCTCGCGAACGCGGAGCCTTCGACCGCGTCCGGAGGAACGCGCGGGTCGGCGGACGCTGCGGACGCTGCGGACGCTGCGCACCCCGCGGACGCTGCGGACGCAGGGGCCGCCTCGATTCCGAGCGCCCAGGCTGCGGCGAACGGGGGCGCGACCGCGGCCGAGGAGGGCGCCGTGCCTCCCCCCGGTCGAGCCGAAGCGTGCGCTGCGCTTCCTCCCCGCGAGGTCGAGCAGGTGCGCACGTGAGGCTCGTCCGTGCTGGTAGAGTGGGGCAGCGACCCGAGAGGCGTGGGGATGCCCGACGAAGCCCAGGCCGAGGTCCCCGGCGAGGCCGATGGACCGGCGCCGAGCGACGAGGAGTTGGAGTCCCGCTGGAAGGCGGGTTCGGCGCCGGCCTTCGCGGTGCTCTTCGAGCGCTACCACCAGCGGGTCTACGCCTTCTGCCTACGGCTCACCCGCGACGCGCACCTCGCCGAGGACATCGCCCAGCGCGCCTTCCTCAACCTCTACCGCAAACCTCCGCCCGGGACCGGACGCGCTTCCTTCCGCACCTTGATCTTCACCGTCGCCCGCAACGAAGCCCTCAACGAACTCAAGCGGCGAGGACGCCGCAAGGCGGCCGCGCTCGACCAGGTGCCCGAGGAAGCGGACGGACGGCTGCCCTCGCCGGCGCAGGAGGCCGACGCCGAGGAGGCGGCCCGGCGGGTGCAGGAAGCCCTTTCGGTGTTGCCCCCGGACGAGCGGGAGATCGTCCTCCTGCGCGAAGTCGAGGGACTGACCTTCCGCGAGGTCACCGAAATTACCGGCCTCAGCCGCGACGCCATCCGGTGGCGTCTGGCCCGCGGCCTCGAACGACTGCGCAGCGCGCTCCTGCGCGCACGGAGGGGAGCATGAGGCGCGCGCGGTGGGAAGGCAGGCGGCCCCCGACGCGAGGAAAGAACTCTCGATGAACTGCGAGCGCGTGGACCTCCTCTTGGGATGGATCGAGGACGCCCTCGACGAGGGCGAGCGCCGCACGGTGCTCGCCCATCTCGAGGAGTGCACCTCCTGCACGGAGACTGTGGAGGCGTACCGCGAGGCCCGCGACGCCCTGCAGGACCTCCCGGTGCCCCGGCCGAGCGAGGAAGCGCGCGCGCGCGCCTACGCGGCGGTCCTCGCCGCCATGGAGAAGGACGCTGCGGCGCCGGACGCCGCGACCGACGACGCCCCGCGCGGAACCGGCGGCGGGGACGCTGCCCGGACCCGCGGGGACACACCGCGCGGCGCAGGGGAGGGGGCGGCCGGAGGGCCCATCCTCCCCTGGCTGCGCTTCGTCGCCGCCGCGGCGGTCCTCCTCTTGGTCGCAAGCCTGTGGGGCGCCTTCCGCGGCGAGCCAGGACAGGCCGAGACGGCCTCGCGGGCTCCGGCCCCCGCGGACCGCGCGGCCGAGGAGGAGCGGCAACGCGTGGAAGAAGCGCGCGCCGCGGAAAGGTCCGCCCCGGCGCCGGGCGAGCCGGCGCCGCGCCCTGCGGCGCCCGTCCCTCCCGCGGCCCCCCCCGCACAGGACGCGGCGCTCGCCGCGAAGACCGAAGACGCCGAGCGGGAGGAAGGCACGGCGCCCGCACGGAGGGCGACCGCAGGCCGGTTGGCCGACCGCTCCGGGCAACGGGCGCGCCACCACGTCCCGGGCGATCGGAGCGCAGAGCCCCCTGCGGAGGCGAAGGCCCGAGAGGACGACGAAATCCGGGATTCCGCGCTCGACCAGGCGCCCGAGCGGGCGCTCCTCGCCCGCCGGTTGCGCGCGCTCGAGCGGCAGCGCGCGCGAGCCAAGGGAGAATCCGGCGACGCGCCGAGCGGCTCCCTCGCCGGGGCCGACCAAGCGGGCACGGAAGGCGGGGCGGTCGGTCGCGGCCGCGCCGAACCCGAGGCCGACCTTCGCGCCGACGCCGAAGCCGGTGCAGTCCCGCCGGCGGGCGCCTCCGGGGCGACGCCCAGGGCGTCCGCGCCCTCCGCCCGCAGGGAACAGGGGAAGGCCGCGGGACCCGGAGGGGCTCCCGGACCTCTCGGCGGGGAGGACGCCGGCGAAGCCGATGACGGGCTCTTCGCCGAAGAGGCCTTCGGGGCCGCCGCGAAGGAAGGCCAGGCGCTTGAGCCCCCGCACGCGCGGCGCGGGGACGGGGCCGGCTGGATCGTGGAGGGGCCCGGACGGCGGCGCCTCTACCGCCTGCGCGCCGGACGCGTGCTCTACGTGGATCTTCCTCCGCGCGCTCCCGACCCTTCCGGCCTGCGCGAGCCTCCGCTGCGCGCGCCGCGCGTGCTGCCCGCCGGCCCCGCAGCCTCGGCGGGCGCCTCCGGCCCCTTCCGAGAGGCCGACGGGCGGCGCGACCCCGAGGTCGCGCGCGACCTCTACGCTCTCCTCTCCGCAGAGCTGCGGGCGCTGCGGCGCACCGGGCGGGGAGTCGGCGCCGCGGCGCCCGAGGCGCGCAAGAAGGGCCCGGCGCCGGCGGCCCCGCGAGCCCGCACCCCGAAGGACCGACGCGCGGGGGCCGCGACTCCGCTCGTCGCCCTCCGGCGGGACCGGCTGGCCGCCCTCCTGCGAGCGCTCGGCGAGGAGCTTCCTCCTCCCGGCGGCGCGGATGCGGAAGCCGCGCTCTCGGCCCTTGCCGAACGCGCCCTGCGCCTCGAGCGTCGGCGCGCTGCGGAGCAGGAGCGCAGGACGGCTCCCGCGACCGCACGGTAGCGCCCGAGACCGGTCCCTCCTCGACCGAGGGGCAACCGCTCCGGGCCGACCGCGCGGACAGCGGGCCGGAGCCGGGCCTCGCCCTGCCCGTGGCGGATGGGCGCTGCCGGCAGCCGCGGCGAACGGTGCAGACCGGCTCGCTCCTCCGTCGCGGTGCGGATGGGGTGAGGCGATCCCCTCAGGACTCGAGGACGCCCGCCTTCTCGTAGGCCTTCAGCTTGTTGTAGAGGGTCTTGACGTTGATCCCGAGCACCTTGGCGGTGCGGAGCTTGTTGCCGCCGTTGGCCTCGAGGACGCGCAAAATGTGGCGGCGCTCCACCTCGGCAAGGGGGGTGCTCGGGTCGTAGCCTGAGAGCGCACCGCCGGGGCGGGGGGCGCCGCCCTCCCCCGGGGCGGTCACGACGCCCGGGAGGTCTTCGACGCCGATCTCCTCGCCCTGGGCGAGGATCATGCAGCGCTCGATCACGTTGCGCAGCTCGCGCACGTTGCCCGGCCAGCGGTAGGCCCGCAGGGCCGCCAAGGCGGCGTCGCTCATGCGCCGCCGGGGAAGGCCCTTGCGGGCGTGGGTGGCGAGAAAGGCCTTCACGAGGGCCGGAATGTCCTCCGCCCGCTCGCGCAAGGGCGAGACCTCGAGGTGGATGACGTTCAGCCGGTAGTAGAGGTCTTCGCGAAAGCGCTTTGCCTTGACCTCGTCGGCCAGGCGCTTGTTCGTGGCCGCGACCACGCGCACGTCGACTTTGACCGTCTTGTTGCCGCCGACTCGGCGGAACTCGCTCCGCTCGAGGACCCGCAGCAGCTTGACCTGCAGGTCGAGGCTCATCTCCCCGATCTCGTCGAGGAACAGGGTACCGCCGTCGGCCACTTCGAAGAGGCCGCGGTGGTCGCTGCTCGCGCCGGTGAAGGCACCTTTCTCGTGCCCGAAGAGCTCGCTTTCCAGCAAGCTGTCCTGGATCGCGCCGCAGTTGATGGCCACGAAGGGACGCTCCACGCGGGGGCTCAGGCGGTGGATGCGGTTGGCGACGAGTTCCTTCCCCACGCCGCTCTCCCCCTCGATGAGCACGGTCAGGTCGGTGGGCGCCACGAGCCCGATGGTCTCGAGGAGCTTTCGCATCGGCGGGCTCTCCGCCACCATGTCGCCCGCGCGCGCCTCACGGAGCGAGGAGAGACGGCGCAGGGCCTGGTTCTCCTGGGTGAGGCGATGGCGCTCGACCGCCTTGCCCACCACCAGGCGGAAGTAGTCCACATCGACGGGCTTCTCCACGAAGTCGATGGCGCCCTCCTTGATGGCGTTGACCACCGTGTAGGTGGGCACCTCGCGACCCATGAGCACCACCAGGGTGGACGGGTGCCGGGCGCGGACGCGGCGGAGGAGTTCGATCCCGTGGACGCCCTTGAGAAACACGTCGGCCACGAGCACGGCCACTTCCTCGCGGGCGAGGCGGGCGAGGGCCTCCTCGGCGCCGGCCGCACCCGTCGCCGGGTAGCCTTCGACCTTCAACGCGCGGAGGAGGAAGCCGCGCAGCTCGGCGTCGTCGTCGCACACCAAGACCGGGGGGCGATCGTCCACGCGGGCATGATACAAGCTGCGCCTGCGCCGCCCGGGCGCCGCGCGCGCAGCCCGGAACGCGCTGGCGGCGTCTGCCCGAGACCGTATCCTGACTGGGTGCAGCGACGCGCCTCGGGCCTCCTCGTCTCCTGCGTGGCCCTCGCCTGGGCCCCCGCCGCGGCGGGTACGCCCTCCGCCAAGGCGCTGGGGCGTGCGCTGGACGAGCTCCTCCGCAAGACGACCTGCCAGGTAGGGGTCCTCGTCGCGCGCGCCGACGGGACGCGCCTCTACGGGCGGTCCGCCGCGCGACCGCTGGTGCCCGCGTCGAACATGAAGCTCCTGACCACCGCGGCGGCCCTCGACCTGCTCGGCCCCGACTTCGTGCATCGCACCCGCCTGCTTCGGGTGGGCGAGGACCTCGTGGTCGTGGGCGAGGGAGACCCGACGCTCTCGGCGCGCTTCGACCCCGACCCATTGCTCGACGACGCGGCCGCCGCCGTCGCCGCCGCCGGGCTGAAGGAGGTGCGCGACCTCGTCGTGGACGCGCGGGCCTTCGATGCCGCGCGCCTGCATCCCGACTGGGAGCCGGAAGACGCCGAGCGCTGGTACGGCGCCGAGGTGAGCGCCTTGAACCTCAACGACAACTGCGTGGACGTGACCGTCTCCGGCGGAGCGCGCGCCGCCGCGGTGCGCCTGAGGCCCGACACGCGCTACGTTCGCGTCGAGCAGCGGGTGCGCATCCTCGACAGCCCGCGGGGGCACGTGTTCTCGCTCCTGCGCGGCGGGCCCGACAAGCGGACCATCCTCCTGCGAGGAAAGGTCTACCGGCGGGCCAAGCCCTACACGACCTCGGTCCCCGTCCCCGACCCCCCGCGCTTCTTCGCCGCCGTGCTCGGCGAGCGCCTCGCGGCCCACGGAGTCGCCGTGCGGGGAGCGGTCCGCGAAGCCACCGCCGGCGAGCGCTTCGCGGGGGAGACCCTCTGGGAGCGCCGCGCACCGCTGCCGCGCACGCTCGAGGTCACCAACCAGCGCTCCCAGAACCTCTACGCCGAGTGCCTGTTCAAGACCCTCGGGCGCCGCGACGGCCGCGGCGTGCTCGTCAAGGGGGGCTCGTGGAGCAACGGCGCGCGGCAGGTACGCGCGTGGGCCCTCGCCCACGGCGTGCGCCCCGAGGAGCTGGTGGTCCGCGACGGCTCGGGCCTCGCCCGGAGCAACCGCCTCTCGCCTCGGGCCGTGGTCGCCGTGCTGCGGGCCGCCCTCGCGGGGCCCCACGCGCGGGTCTACCTCGACTCGCTCGCCGAGGCCGGGGCCTCGGGAACCCTCCGGCGGCGGCTGCGGCGCCTCCCGGCGGGCGTGCGCCTGCGGGGGAAAACGGGCACCCTCACGGGCGTCCACGCGCTCTCGGGCGTCCTCGAGGGCAGACGCGGAGCGCGCTGGCTCTTCGCGCTCATCGCCAACGGCAAGGGAGCCAGCCGGCGCCTCCTCGACCGCGCCGCCCGGGCCATCGCCGAGGTCTACGCGCAAGCTCCCTGAGGTCCACGCGCAGGCTCGCCGGGGTCTACGCGCAGGCCCTCGACGGGAACGGGCCTCGGATCGGACACGGACCGCTTCGGAGGCTCGGCGCGGCGAGCGCCCGAGTTCGGTCAGTCCGCGCGCGGAGCCTTGCGGGCGCGGGCCAGGGCGCCGCCGCCGAGGGCGCCGAGGAGGAAGAGCGCCCAGGTGCTCGGCTCGGGGACGGGGCTGATGGTGTTCACGGTCAAGGTGGCGGTGCCGCTGAAGCCGCCGAGGAGCGCCGTCCCGCCCAGGAGCGCGGAGCCGTCGCTGATGGCCGCGATGACGTTGGGAAAGGTGGCCGGCGTGTAGACGATGTTCTGCGTGAAGGGCACCGAAAACGGGTCGGTGGGGGAGCCGACGGAGACGGAGAACCCCGCGGCGGCGCCGTCGAGGGTCCAGTTGATGGCCGCGAGGCGGAACGGGCCGAAGATCGGCCGGTCGATGGTCCCGCTCAAGGACAGGGTGAGGTCTTGCACGTTGGCCGGCGCGATGGGGCCGATGCCGAAGTCGAAGGGAACCGCCGGGTTGGCGCCGGTCTCGTCGACGGCGAGGGGCCCGGAGGTGTAGGGCACCGCGCCCGCGGGGGCGGCCAGGGCCAAGACGACGAGGAGGCAGGAGAGCGCGCGGGCCATGGTCTCAGCGTAGAAAGTCGGTGGGGGCGCCGCAAGCTCGGCGGCGCCCTGGGGCGGGCCGGGCGGCTCGCCGATCCCCTCAGGGCAGCGGGGCGAGGAGGTCCGCCAGGGCCTCGGCGGAGAAGGCTTCGAGGCGCGCGAGGGCGGCGGCTTCGCCAGCGACGATGGGCGTGGAGAGGCGCACCGTGGAGCCGGGCTCGCCGCCGAGGAGGAGGCCCCGCCGCAGGAGACGCACCCAGCGTGCGCCCTCGAAGGTGCGCCGGTAGGCGCCGCCCACGCGAAAGGAGGAGGCAACCAGGTGCTCGGCGCCGCCGAGGCGCACGCGCGCCAAGGTCACGGGGACGGGCCCCGCGCGGGTGCGCAGGGTCGCGGGGCGCCGCCAGCGCTCCACGAAGCCTTGCAAGGAGTAGCAGACATCGGGAGGGTGGAGCCCGCGCGCGGCGCTCGCCGAGTGGACGAGCAGGACCTCGACCGGCGCGGGGTCGGCGGGGCGGCGGTAGCGGCGGCGCAGGACGTCTTCGGTGCCAAGGATCCGCAGCTCCGAAGCGGAGAGGGGGAGGGGTCGCGAGCTCCAGGCGCCCACGCGCGCGGGGGC
>RFHU01000354.1 GCA_003695705.1 Planctomycetota bacterium | reverse complement strand
GTTCCCGTCCCCGTGCCCGTTCCCGTCCGCGTGCCCGTGCCCGTTCCCGTCCCCGTCCGCGTGCCCGTGCCCGTTCCCGTCCCCGTCCCCGTTCCGGTGAGGTCGACGATGTCGTAGTCGCGGTAGGGAAAGGGGAGGGGGGGCACCATGTCGGGCGCGAAGAACAAGATCTCGACGCGGCGGTTCTTGCGAGTCCGGTATTCGTCCTCCTCGGGGCGATCGACCGGGTAGCGCTCGCCGAAGGCGTCGTACTTGCGACCGGGGTCCACCCAGCGCAACTCCTTCGCCAAGGCAGCGAGGGCCTCCGCCCCTCCGCGCCCCTCCTCGTCGACGGACGCCGCGAGTTCGGCGAGGTCTTCTCGGTAGAGGTCGAAGTAGGCGCCCCGCGTCTGCGGTCCGACCACCCCGTCCACGGCCAACGCGCCGCCGCGCTCGTTGACGGCGGTCTGAAAGGCCTCCACGCTGGCGGCGCGGGTGCGCGGGCCCAGCACGCCGTCGGTCCTCAGCGGCGGGTGCGCAGCCTGCCAGGCCTCGGTCTCCGGCCCGCCCGAGCCGGCGTCCACGTCCCAGCCGCGCGTGCGGGCGAAGTAGTGGAAGACGACCCACTCGTCGTCGTCGTCCCGACGGCCCCGGAAGGCCGGCCGCGCGTGGAACTCGGACGCGGCGGACACGAAGGCCTCGCGGTCTCCCTCGAGGAGCGCAACCACGGCCCGCGCGCGCGCGGCCGAGAGGCGCTCGTTGTAGTCCGGATCCCCCACCGTGTCGGTGTGGCCCGCCACGTGGACCTTGTAGCCGGGGTGGTCCCGCAGGAAGCGCAGGGCCGCGACGACGACCGGCAGGCCCTGCTCGGGCGGATCGCCCGGCGGCGCCTGGGGAAGGAACACGGCGCTGTCGAAGTTGAAGAACACGTCCTCGACGGTGAGCCGGAAGGCCCGCCGCACGGGCACGGGCGAGCGCTCCCGCGCAAGGCGCACGACGTTCGTCTCGTGGAAGGAAAAGCCGAGGGCGGCCTCCAAGGGTTCGGGGCGCGCGGGGTCGAGGCCCTCTCCGGGCACGTGGCGGAAGAAGCGGCCGCCCCGAAACACGAGGAAGCGCTCGCGGTCCCAGTCGAGGGCCGCGTTGAGCGGGCCCGCGGCAAAGTCCTCGGGCCAGCCGCGGTGGTCCGCGCCCAGGGCGCGCGGGAAGCCGCGCTCGGTGCCGATGCCGGGGGCTCCTTCGAGGACCTGGCCGCCCTTGTAGAGGGCCAGCTTCCCTCCCGGGAGGGCGAGGGCGGCGTCGATGCCTTCGGTCCAGTGCTCGGGCCAGCCGGGCCAAGCCTCGCTGAGGGGTTTCGGCCAACCGGGGTCCACCCCGACCCCCGGGGTGTAAGCGAGGACCTGCTCGCCGGCGAACAGGTAGAGCTTGCCGGTGGTGGGCGCGAAGGCGGCGGCGTCGACCCCGTCGGTCCAGGGGACTCCCGGCAGGGCCTCCGCAAGGGGCACGGGGTCGTCCAGGCGCTGGCCCCGGCCCGGCTCGTAGCGCAGGCAGTCGCCGCCCGAGAAGAGGAGGAGCTCTCCCTCGGGGAGCCGCGCGGCGGCGTCGAGGCGCCGCACGAAGTCGAGCAGCGCTTGCCCGCGAGCGGAGCGCCCCTCGCCCCGCTTCACCTTCAGGGTGGGAACCACAACGGCCCAAGCCGACGGCTCGCGGGTCAAGGCGTCGAGGTCCTCGGCGAGGGTCTCGCCCTCGTAGACCCGGCGCAAGACCTCGAGGAAGCGGGGGTCGCCGGGGCTGCCCGTGGTGCGCAGGCGCGCCCCACGCTGGAATTCCTTCACCGCCTCGCGGGTCCGCGGCCCCGGGACGCCGTCCACGGCGCCGCAGTCGAAGCCGAGCTGGCAGAGGCGCGCCTGCGCACCGCGCACGGTCTCGAGCTCGTCCCGCAGCGCCAGCCGCAGCGCGAAGGAGGCGGGTTCTCCGCCTCCCGCGCTCGGGCTCACCGTGAGCTGCGCGCTCTCAGCGTCGAGGGGGAGCTCCTCTTCGAGAAGCCCGTCCTCGCTCAGGGTTCCTTCGTAACGCTTCTCGCCCGAACGGAGCGCGTAGCGCTCGCCCGCGCAGGGGCGAAGCCGGGCGTCGACGACCAGCACCCGCAGGACCAGACGCCGCTGAAGCCGCACGGTCGTGATCCGGTCCGAGCGCACGCGCACTTCGCGCGGTCGGCCGAGTTCGTATTCGACGACTTCGCCGCTGCCGGCGCTCTGCCCCTCGCCCTCGGCCATGTGGGCGGATTGTGACCCAGGCCGGCGGCGCTCCGCAAGCTGCGGCCCGCGGAGCCGCGCCGCCTCGCCTGCGTCCACCCCGCTCCTGCCTCGGGCCCCGGTGCGCGTCGGCCCTTGCCGCCCGCCCCACGGCGTAGAATCCTCCCAATGCCCAGGTCCTCCCTCTTCCTGGTCCCCTGCGCCCTCCTCCTCTGCGCCGGCTGCGCGAGCGGCCCGCCGCCCGCGGACCTGCCGCCCGTCCGCGGCGAAGCGGAGGCTCGGCACGAGCCGAGCGGCGCGTGGCGCGCGGACGACCCCGAGGTGGGGAGCCTGCGCTTGACGGCCACACCCGACGGCGACGACGCCTTGGAGTGCGAACTCGTCGACGCGCGCGGGACCCGCTTCGCGTTTCGCGCCGAGCGCAGCCGAGGGCGCCGCTACGTCGCGGAGCTGGAGCCCGGCACGCCGGGCCTCAAGCTCCTCCTGTGCTTGCCGGAGGACTCCCTCGAAGTGGCGGGCTCCATGAACTACGCCCGCGGCCGGCTGCGCCTCGCGCTGGAGCCCGTCCGGCGCGCGGGGCGCGAGGTCCTCTTCCTCCGCGCCTGGCGGCCCGGGCGCAAGGCGGAAACCCTGCGCGCCCTGAACCTGGTCCGGGCCGAGTCCGCCGACGCCGAGTGACGAGACCGAACGCCGAGGAGGCTGCGCTGCGCGCCCTGGACGAAGGCGTCGCCCTGCGCGAGGCCGGCCGCACCGAAGAGGCCGTAGCGCGGCTGCGCGCCGCCGTGCGGGCCGATCCCTCCTCGGCGCGCGCCTGGTTCCAGCTCGGCCTCGCCCTCCTGTGCGGCGGGAGGCACGCCGAGGCCGAGGAGCCCTTCGCCGCCGCCCTGCGCCTCGACCCGGGGCACCGACTCGCACTCCTCAACCAGGGCAACGCCTGCCACGCCCAGGGGCGCGCCGAAGAAGCCTGCGCCTGGTACCGCCGCGCCCTCGCCCAGGGGAAGCCCTTCCCCATGGGCTGGAACAACCTCGGCCGCGCCCTGCAGGACCTCGGTCGCGAAGACGAGGCCGCGCGAGCCTACGCCGAGGGGCTCGCCCTCGCCCCCGACGACCCCACACTCCTCGCGAACCTGCGCAGCCTCTGCGAGCAGCGAGGGGACCTCGGTCCCCTCGCGGAGGCTTGCCGCCGCGCCCTCTCCGCCCGCCCGGACTCGGTGGCGGCGCGGGTCGAACTCAGCGCGGTCCTCGCCGGGCAAGGGCGCCTCGACGAAGCGGCGCAGCTCGCCGCCGAGGCCGCGGCGCGCGACCCCGACGCCCCGCAGGCCCACTACCGGCTCGGCCTCGTCCAGCAAGCCCGCGGCCTGGTCGAGGACGCGCAGACCTGCTTCGAGAACGCGCTCGAAGCCGACCCCGACTTCGCTGCCGCCCGCAACGCCCTCGCCGGAACCCTCCTCACTCTGGGGAAGCTCGAGGAGGCCATCGAGGAGTGGGGGCGCTGCCCGCCCGACGACCCGGTCGCGGCGAGCAACCGCCTCTTGTGCCTCAACTACAGCGACCGCGTGGACCGCGCCGCCCTGGCCCGCGCGCACTTCGCCTGGGGCGAGCGCCTCGAGGCACGCGTGGCTCCGCTCCCCCCCGCGCCGCGCGAGCCCGTGGCCGGGCGCCCCCTGCGGGTGGGATACCTGTCCGCGGACCTGCGCGAGCACCCCGTCGCGAGCTTCTTCGAGCCCGTGCTCGCCGCCCACGACCCCGACGCCGTGGAGGTCACTTGCTATTCGGCCCACGCCACCGAGGACGCCACCACGCGGCGCCTGCGGGCGCTGGCCGCCCGCTGGCGCCGCGTGGCGGGCACGAGCGACCGCGCCCTCGCCGAGCGAATTCGCGCCGACCGCATCGACGTGCTCGTCGACCTTGGCGGGCACACCGGGGGAAACCGCCTCCCCGCGCTGGCCCTGCGGGCCGCGCCCGTGCAGGCGACCTGGATCGGCTACCCGGGCACCACCGGCCTGCGCGCGGTGGACGCGCGCCTGACCGACCGCTGGGCCGACCCCGTGGGGGAAACCGACGAACTGCACACCGAGCGTCTGGTGCGCCTCGGGCGCTGCTTCCTCTGCTTTCGTCCCCCGACCGACGCGCCGGCGCCGCGCCCCCTCGGTCCCCGCGACGACGGGTGGTTCGCGCTCGGCTCCTTCAACAACTTCGCCAAGCTCTCGCCGGCGACCATCGCCCTCTGGGCGCAGCTCCTCCACGCCCTGCCGAGCGCCCGCCTGCTGGTCAAGAACGCCTCCTTGGCGCAGCCCCTGGCCCGCGCCCGCCTCGAGGGCCTGTTCGCCGCCCACGGCGTTTCCTCCGCCCGGCTCCACCTCACGGGGCGGGTGGGCTTCCGCGAGCACCTCGCCCTCTACGACCGCGTGGGCCTGCACCTCGACCCGTTTCCCTACGCCGGGACGGCCACCACCTGCGAGGCGGCCTTCATGGGCGTCCCCACCCTGACCCTCGCCGGCGACCGCCACGCCGCCCGGGTCGGGGTCAGCCTCGCCCACGCCCTCGAACTCCCCGAGCTCGTGGCGACCTCCCCCGCCGACTACCTCGCCCGCGCGCAAGAACTGCTCGGCAACGCGGAGGGGCTGTTCGCGCTCAAGCGCTCCCTGCGCCCACGCCTCCTCGCCTCGCCCCTCTGCGACGCCGCGGGACTGGCGCGGGCAGTGGAAGCCGCCTACCGGGAGCTCGCGCGCGAACCCGCCTCCCCCTGCCCGGCGGTCGCCCTTGAGCGGAACGCCCCCGCGCGGGAGACTTGATCCCGGTGCTCGACCTATGCAAGAGGTTCGGCTTCGACCGCCGCCGGCAGCAGGCGCGCCTGGGCGCGCTGGGAATCGACGCCTCGCTCCGCCCCCTCTGCCTGCGCCTGCGGCGTGAAGTCGTCGGCCCGCACAAGGAAGCCGTCGCCCAGGCCTTCCTTCGCTGGCTGGGCGCTCAGGAAGACGCGCAGCGCTACCTCGGCGACGCCCAGCACGACGTCCTCTACCGGGGCCTGGTCGGCTACCTCGATCGCCTGGGCGACGTGGACGCCGACGCTGCCTTCGAGGAGCGACTCCGGGTCGGTCTGAGCCACTGGATGCTCGACGTGCCCGTGAGCCTCTTCGTGTGCGGCCACCAGACCCTCCAGCAGCTCCTCTTGGAGCGGGTGTTCGCGACGTGCTCTGCGGCCGAGGCCCCGGCCTTCGCCTCGCTCGTCCTCCGCCTCATGGCCCTCGATTTGACCCTCGTCGCCGACACCTACCGCCTCGCGCAGGTGCACCACCTCGTCCGCTCCCTCAAGTCGCAGATGGACGAGACCCACAAGTTCAAACTCAAGGCCACCCTGGACCCGCTGACGGGCCTTCCCAACCGCGCGCGGGTCATGGAACTCGCCGAGGAGGCCCTCCTCGACGCCCGCAGCCGTCGCCTGAGCCTGTGCCTGGTGATGCTGGACATCGACCACTTCAAGCAGGTCAACGACAGCTACGGGCATCCCGCCGGCGACGACGTGCTCACGGCGGTGGCCGGAGTCATGCGCGAGGCCCTCCGCGGAGACGACGTGATCGGCCGCTACGGCGGGGAAGAGTTCCTCATCGTTCTCCGTGCCCCGCGGCCGGACGAATTCTGGTCCGTGGCGGAGCGCGTGCGCCTGCTCGTCGCCGCCAAGCCGGTCGTGACCCACGGACACCGCGTCCCGGTGACCGTCAGCCAAGGCCTTGCCGTGGCCGAACCACAGGAAGCCCTCGCCGCGCTCATCGGTCGCGCCGACGCCGCCCTCTACGAGGCCAAGCGACAGGGCCGCAACCGCGTGCTGGTCGCCCCACCATCGCGCTGAATCGGCCCCGAAGCGCCGACCGGGGCCGCTGCCGGAGTCCCTCCCGGCCCCGTCCCGCGCGGGCGAAGGGCGCGACCGCGGGGCCGCCCCCACGCCTTCGCCGCGGCGCCGAAGCGAACCGACGACGCCGTCAGCGAGGCGGTCGCCCCGAAGAGTCTTCGCCTTCTTCCTCGTCCTCGTCGCCCACCGCCCGCTCGGGTTCCTCGGGGGAGAGCGGCCCCCGGACGGGCGGGGGCGAGGCCCGGTGCGGCGGCGCAGAACCGGCCAAGCCCTCGTCATCGTCCGCTCCGTCGTCGTCCTCCTCGTCCTGCGCAGGCGCAGGCGTCGGCGCCCGCGCCGCGGCAAGAGCCTCCTCGAGGAGGGTCTTGACCTCGCCCGCAGAGAGTTCGCTCGCCGTCAGCGAGCCGCCGAGGACGCGCCGCCCGTCGGGCGCGTAGACGAAGAGGTAGGGCGGCGGCATGGACACGGTGGCCGGCACCTGCGCCATGTCGACCGTCGCCTTGTACCAGACGAATTGCTCGCGCAGCCCGTCGAGGGCGCTCGCCTCCAGGCTGCGGAGGCGGAAGACCTGGCAGGGGCGCAGCGCGGGGTCGGTGGTGAACTCGACGAGTGGTTTCCCCTGCAGCTTGGCCTCCTGCGCGGCGGCCTTCCGGTCGAGGTGCCATGCGTAGCGGGTGACGAGGAGTTCGGCGGGGAAGAAGAACACGCAAGACGCCAGGAGCACCACCCCCGCGACGCCGCCCGCTACAGCCTTGGTCTGCTTGGGCAGACGCTCCCAGAGTTGCAGGCGAGCCCGCTTGCGAGGCACGGTGCCGGTGATCTTGAAGGCGGTCACCATTTGGCTGCGCGTGGTCTTCTTGGCGGCGAGCTGATCGAGGGCCTCTTGGCTCGCGGCCTCGGCGAGGCCGAGCAAGTCCTCGCCCGTCTCGGCCGCCTCAGCGGCGACCGCCGCACGGACCGCCTCCTCGGCCGCGCGCGCGTCGAGGGCGAGCTGCGAACGGCGAAAGGTGAAGGTCTTGAACTGGAAGTGCCCCGAATCGCGCGCGCCGGGCGCGGCGTCCTCCTCCTCTTCTTCCTCGGAGTCCTGCGCCGGCGAACCCGGAGGCGCCTGGGCGGCGGACGCGCGCGCGCGGCTCCGCTCCTTCGCCTGGGCGAGGAGTTCCCGCTCGAGCTCCTCGCCCGAGGGGAGCTGGTCGCCCGGGTCTTCCTCCTCGGCGGCGACCGCTGCCTGGGCCGTGCGGCCCGCGCCCTCGCGGGCCGCGCCGATCCGCCGGCCTTGGCCGACGTCCTCCCGCAGCTCCTCCTCGAAGTCGTCCAC
>RFHU01000353.1 GCA_003695705.1 Planctomycetota bacterium | reverse complement strand
CACGAGCTGACGCTGGCCGAGAGCCCACACCAGAACGGGAAGCAGGAGTCTTTCTGGGGCGTCGTCGAAGGGCGGCTGCTCCCCATGCTGGAGGGCGTCGCCGAGCCGACGCTGGCCCTCTTCAACGAGGTGACCCAGCCCTGGGTCGAGCTGGACTACAACCGCCGCAAGCACAGCGAGCTGCCCTGCTCGCCCTTGGAGCGCTGGCTGGAGGGGCCGAGCGTCGTGCGCGACAGCCCCGAGCCCGAGGCGCTGCGCGACGCGTTCCGGATCACCGAGCGGCGCTCGCAGCGACGCGGGGACGGGACCGTGAGCATTGAGGGCCGGCGCTTCGAGGTGCCCTCGCGCTACCGGCACCTGGAGCGGGTCGCGGTCCGCTACGCGCGCTGGGACTTGCGCCGGGTCCACCTGGTCGACGCGCGCAGCGAGCGGGTGCTCTGCCGGCTCTTTCCCCAGGACAAGACGCGCAACGCCGACGGCCTGCGCCGCTTGCGCGAGCCGACGGCGGAGGGCGCGCTGCCCGAGGCGCGCCCGAGCGGCATGGCCCCGCTGCTGCGCCAATACCTGGCGGACTACGCGGCAAGCGGTCTCCCGCCCGCCTACCTGGCGCACCGCGATCCGCGCGACGACGACAACGACACCGAGGATCACTCCGCATGAACAAGAAGCTGCAGGCCCTCTACGGGCTGAAGTGGAACCCCTTCTCGCCGGACGTCCCGGTCGAGGCGCTCTTGGCGACCCCGGCGCTGGAGAGCTTCTGCTGGCGAATCGAGAACGTGCAGCTGCGCGAGGGCGGCTTCGCGCTCGTCTCGGGCGACCCGGGGCTGGGCAAGAGCGTCTCGCTGCGGCTGCTCGAAGAGCGCCTGTCGCATGTCGGCGGCGAAGTCCGGGTCGCGATCCTCAGCCACCCCTCGAGCAGCCTGTCGAGCTTCTACCGCGAGCTGGGCGACCTCTTCGGCGTCGAGCTCACGCCGCGGAACCGCTGGGGCGGCTTCAAGGCGCTGCGCGAGCGCTGGCACGAGCACATTGAGAGCACGCTCATGCGGCCGGTGTTGCTCGTCGACGAGGCGCAGGAAATGCAGCCCAAGGTGCTGACCGAGCTGCGGATCCTGAGCAGCACGCGGCTCGACTCGCGGGTGATCCTGAGCGTGGTCCTGGCCGGCGACCGGAGGCTGACCGAGAAGCTGCGCTCCGAGGAGCTGGTCGCGCTCGGGAGCCGGATCCGGCTGCGGCTGGCCTTGGAGCCCGCCTCGACCGGCGAGCTGGCGGCGGTCCTCGACCACCTGCTCAAAGCGGCGGGCAACAAGGCGCTCATGACGGAGGGCCTGCGCGACACGCTGGTCGAGCGCTCGGCCGGGAACTGCCGGGTGCTTGCCAACCTCGGCAGTGAACTGCTCGCCGAGGGTGTCCGCCGCGAGAGCAAGCGCTTGGACGAGAAGCTCTTCCTCGAACTCTACGGAGGCGGTGGCGAAAGCAGCGCGCCTGCGCGCGGACGAAAGCGGCGCCGCCGGTGACGGCTGCGCTCCCAGTCCGTCTGGCTCACGAGCTGGAGCGGAGACCCCAGGCGCGGCGATGGCTGGTCGAGGGGCTCTGGGGCGAGCGCGCGGTCGGAATCGTGGGCGGCGAACCGAAGTGCTGCAAGAGCTGGCTGGCGCTCGACGTCGCGGTCTCCGTGGCGGGCGGCGCGTCCTGCCTGCGGCGCTTCGCGGTCCGGGGCCCCGGACCGGTCCTGCTCTACGCGGCCGAAGACGCCTTGCACGTGGTCCGCGAGCGGCTCGAAGGGATCTGCGCCACCGCCGGTCTGACCCTGGCCCGGCTGCCGCTCCACGTCATTACCGCACCGGTGGTGCGCCTCGATCTGGAGCGCGACCGGGCCGCGCTCCGGGCGGCGGTCGAGGCCCTCGCTCCGAGACTGCTCGTCCTGGATCCATTCGTCCGGCTGCACCGCGTCGACGAGAACCAGGCCGGCGAGGTCGCTCCGCTCCTGGCCTACCTCCGCGAGCTCGAGCGGCGCTTCGAGACCGCCGTCCTCTTGGTCCACCACGCGCGCAAGGGCAGCCACGCCCGCGCCGGGCAGGCGCTGCGCGGCAGCTCGGAGCTGCACGCCTGGGGCGACTCCAACCTCTACCTGCGGCGGCGCGGCGACTCGCTGACGCTCACGGTCGAGCACCGGGCCGCACCCGCCCCGCCGCCGCTGCAGCTCGCGCTGCGCGAAGCGCGCGGCGGAATCTCGCTTGCGATCGACGAGGCCTCGGCTCCGCCCGACGCGGCTCCGACGCAAGTGGGCCCGCGTGAGCGAGTGCTTGCCGCCCTGGCCGACGCCGACCAGCCGCTCTCCACCCGCGAGCTGCGCGAGTTGTGCCGGATCCGGACCGCCACCCTCTGCGACCTCCTGCGCCAACTCGTCGTCGACGGGGTCGTCGTACGGAGCGCGCTCGGCTACGTGGCGACGGGGTAACCCACCCATTTCCGTTTCCGGTTTCCCTGCACCTCTTGGAGGCGCGGGAAACGGAAACGGGAAACGGTCGAACAAGTCCCGGCGAAACGGAGGTCGGCTCTGCTGGAGAGCAACCGGCCAAGGGATAGCCGGGATGTGGGAGGAGATCTTGCCCGGCGAGCAGGCGCGCAT
>RFHU01000352.1 GCA_003695705.1 Planctomycetota bacterium | reverse complement strand
GGCTCGCGCCGAGGCCCTCGCCCGCGCCGAGGCCCGCGCGCGGGCCGCCGCCGAGGCGCACGCCGAGGCCCTTGCCCGCGCCGAGGCCCTCGCCCGCGCCGAGGCGGAGCGGGAGCGGGCGGAGCAGGCCGCCGCCGCGATGGCGGCGGTCGATGGAGTGCTCGAAGGCGATCCACAAGACCCCTCCGCCGCCGCCCGCACGAAGGCCGCTCCGGCCGGGGCGACGGCGCCCGCGCCCGATGGCGCGGCGAGCGGCGGGGCAGAGGCGCCGCCCGCCGCGGCCCCGAGCGGCGGGGAGGAGACCCGAGGCGCCGGCCCCGCCACCAAGAAGGGGACCGGCCGCGGGCGTCGCATCCTCAAGCGACAAATCGACCGTCTGGTGCGCGAGTCCGACGCCGAGGCCTCCCCGGCGCCCATCGGCAACGAGACGGCGACCCTGATGTCCGAAATGATCCTCAGCGACGATGGCGCGCGCGCCTACGTCATGGGCGAGGTGCTGGGCGTCGGCGGGCAGGGGCGGGTGTTCGAGGCGAGCATCACCGGCGACCAGCACTTCCCGGGCTTCGCGCGCCCGGTGGAGCGCGCCGTGCTCAAGATGGCGCATCGAGGCCAAGAGGAAGCCCTCCAGCGAGAGCGCCGCATCTACGGGCAGCCGCACCGTGGAATCATTCGCCTGCTCGACGCCGGCGCGACCAAGAGCCGAGCCTACTTGATCCTCGAGCGGCTGCAGCCGCATCCCTTCGAGCGCTTCGCCGTGCGCGTGGGACGGGTCGACCCCGCAACGGCCGTGGACACCTTCGTCAACCTGCTCGACGTGCTCAAGGACCTGCACGCGCCCAAGGGCCGAAACCTGATCCTCTGCGACATCAAGCCCGACAACATCATGCTCCGCATGGCGGCCCCCGAGGGCGCCCTCTCCGAGGAGGACTACCTGCGCCGACTTGCGAAGGGGGCCTACGAACCCGTGTTCATCGACGTCGGCTGTGCCCAGGACCTCACCGAGCTGAACCACCGCGGCGGGCGGTTGCAGGAGCTGACGGGGACCCCGCTCTACCTGCCCCCGGAAGCCATCCCCAGCATCGAAGGGGAGGACTTCGTCCCCGGGCTCTACTCGGTCAAGACCGACGTCTACGCGCTCACCCTCTCCTTCTACGAACACCTCACCGGCGAGCGCCCCTACGCCCATCGCGGCCTCTTTCAACTCCGCGGCGAGGACTACCTGCGCGAGCTGTTCGCCTTCAAGCGGGACCGGGTGAACCCCATCCATCCCGAAAAGTTGCAAAAGCTCTTCGGCAACCCCCTCGCGGGCGACCTGCAGCGGATCCTCTACGCGGGGCTGCACCCCGACCCCCAGAAGCGAGCCTCGGTCCTCAACCTGTTCAAGATGCTCAGCGACGCCTTCGACGTGATCGAGCGCGTCCGCAACGCGACCGAGGGCTACTACTTCGACGTGTGCCGGGGCCTGCGCTACTGGCAGCAGCGCCTTCCACGACCTGGCGTCGAGCGGAGTCTCTACCGGACTCCGCAGCAGCAAGCCTGAGCCCCGAGGGCCCTGCGCCGGGCCCGCCGCGCCCCTCGATCAGCGCCCCGCAGTCTCGACGCCCCGCACGGCCTCGCGGAGCCCCCCCCGCGCGCCTCGTCGGCGCGGGCCGCTCCGTCGCGCACCGGCGACCCCCACGAGGCGCGCGTCCGCCTCGCGGAGCCGCGCCGCCCGGGCGCGGGCCTCCTCGACCCGGTGCGCCAGCGCGTCGCGACCGGCGGCGCGGAGCGCCGCGGCGGCGAGGCCAAGGACCTCGGCCTCGTCTTCGTAGGACTGCAGACGGTTGGGCGAGGCAGCGCCAAGGGCAGCGCGCAGGCGGGCCCGCGCGCGGCGCTGGCGCCAGCGGGCGAGGAAGGCGGTCGGGCCGCCGGGGAGGTCGGCCTCGAGCTGACGCAGCTCGGCGATGGGGTCCGCCGGCGCGTCGCCCCCCAGGAACGGACCCGCGCGACGTCCTCCGCGGTAGAGTCCATCGAGCATCCGGCGTCGGGTGGCGTTGGAGCGCTCGAAGAGTTCCCGAACGTCATCGGCCAGGGCGGCATCCGCGCGGGCCGCCCGCTCGGCCGCCGCCGCCTCGACGCTCCCGTGGCGCCGACGAAGGTCGTCGGCCAGGGCGGAGTGGGCCGACACGCGTTCGACCAGCGCGGCGCGCTCGTCGTCGCCGAGCTTCGCGCGGCGCGCGACGCGCTCGAGGCGAGCGGCGAGCCGCGCTTCCTCGGCGAGGAGCGGCTCGTAGAGGTGATCGCGGTAGGAGCGCCAGGCCTCTGCGTAGTCGACGAGGGCTGCGTCGATGTCCGCGTCTTCGTCGCGGGTCGCCGCGTCGACGGCGGAGAGGAAGCGCAGGCCGGCCTCGCCCAGCGCATCGCGGGCGCGGGCTTCGGCCAGGCGCTCGTCGACCTCGCGCTCGATGGTCTCGGCCAGGAGGAGGACCACGGCGAGTTCGCCCGCCGTGTAGACCCAGCCGCCGAGGCGCGCCAAGGGACGCGCGCGGAGGCCGAAGCGCGCCAGCAGGCCGCGCCCGCGCTGGGAGCGGAGGCTCGCGACCCAGGAAAGGCCACGTACCCCGGCCTTGACGGCCGCGGAGGAGAGTCCGAGGGAGGCGAGGGAGAGGACGAAGCGGCGCCCCGAGAAGCTCCCGGAGGCGATCTGGGGGAGGGCGAGGCCCGCGGCGAGGACGAGGTTGGTCTTGAGCACTTCGTTGATGAAGCGCGGCTTGACGAAACGTTGCAGGGAGCGGGCGTAGCCAATTTCGCCCAGGCGCGCGCCGGCGACGAAGAGCCCGTAGTGGCGATAGAAGTCGGTGCTCAGCAGCCCGTCGAAGAACTCCTCGATCCGCGCGCGGTCGCCCGTCGCCGCGACCGCGGCGAGCTCCTTGAGGAAGAGGGCCAAAGCGAAGTGCGCCAGCCCCGCGCCTTCGCGGGCGGCGCCATCGCGGGTCAACTCCTTCCAGCGCAGGGTTCCGTCGGGTCGGCGATAACGGGCGAAGGGGTCCTGGGAGGAGGCGCCTCGCTCCTCCCGGGTGCGCGTGCGGGGCCGGGGCCGAACGGTGAGGGAGCGGCGCGGGTCGCTCGCCGAGACACCCCGGCGCCCTTCGCGGTAGGCCTCGCGGAAGATGCCCTCCAGTTCGGCCTCGCTGAGGCCCCCGCCGGTGACCTCGGCGAAGTGTCCGTTGTAGACCTTCGCCAGGCGGTGGAAGAGGAGGGTCTCCACGTTGCCGCGCATTCCGCGGTACTCGGGGAGGCGACGGACCCACCACGCGTAGTTGCTCTTCTCCCAGTTGCGGCGCATCTCCGCGCGGTCGCGCGCAACTCCCTCGTTGTTCCCGACGTCGACGATCTCCCCGAGGAGGCTGACGTTCTGGTCGTGGAGCATCCCGTGGAAGTAGAGCCGGCCCATGCCGCCCTGGAAGAGCCCCGCCGTGCGGCCAAGGCGTTCGACGAAGAGGCGCAGGACGTCGCGGTCGCTCAGCGCGGGCTCACGCCCTACGCTGCGCAACTCGGCGGCGATCTTCTCCTTGAGGGTCGCGAGGAGGCGTCGCTTCTGCGAGGCGTCGAGATGCTCGAGGTCCGAGACGCGCAGGTTCTCCCGCGGGCGGCGCACGTAGACCGCCAGGGGGCGCCAGCCTTCGCTCTCGGACCATTCGTAGCGGGGGAGGGCGACGATGGCCACCGGCTCGTAGACGGCCACCCCGGCGCGGCGGAGGAGTTCGGTCTCGCGCCAGTCGCGCACCGCCTCGGGGAGGGGGAAGCTGCCGGTGGCCTTGCTGTTGAAGCGGTTGTTGGCGTAGGGCGTGGGTCCGACGCCCTTGAGCACGTCGGCGGTCTCGGCGCCCGCGGGATGCCGGGTCACGGGGCCGAGCACCGCCCGCCCCACCTCGCGGTGGGCGAGGCCGGGGCGCAGTTCGCCCCGCCCGGGGCGCCCTGCGGGCACCAGGGTCCGCGCGTAGCGCTCGAGGGCCGCGCGCTCGCCCGCCGCGCCGGGCGGCAGGTCGAGGCCTTCGTTGGCCCGCACCAGCCAGGCGTTCGCGACGGGTTCCAGGGCGAGCACGCGCGTGTCGCCGGGGGCAAGGAGCTCGGCGGTGGGGTGCCGGCCGAGGGCGCGCGCCAGCTCGGCCTCGCTAGTCCCGCGCGCCGCCGGTGCGGAAGAGGCCGGCCGGAAAAGCAGTTCCAGGACCCGCAGCTTTTGCTCGAGCTCCGCGCGGCCCACGTCGGCGGTGGTCCGGACGGGGCCCGCGAGGGCGGACCGCACGGCGGCGCGGTAGGCGGCGACGTCGAAGGGTCGCCCCGCGGCCGCCCGTTCGAGCCAGCCGCGGAGGTCGATGCGGGGGGCGAGTTCCGCGAGGAAGGGGTCGCGCACCAGGGTCTCGAACAGGCGCTCCACGGCCACGCGGCGGGCCGCGGGATCGCTCGCCGCCCGCAGGGCGTTCGCTTCGGTCTCGAGGTCGAGGACTTCGCCCCCGAAGGGGTGGGTTGGCTGCGCCGCGCAGGGCAGGGCGCAGAGGAGCGCGAAGGAAAGGAACAGGGCCGGTCGCTTCGTCACGGCCCTCCACTGAGCAACCACCGCGCCGCGACGGAACGACGATAACCCTTTCCTTGTCAGCCGCGCTTGCCCTCCCTGAGACGCATCGGGAACCCCATCGCCCTTCGTGCTTGGGACCGGAGGGGCAAGGCGACGACCGCCGACGGTCACGCGACCGCAACTCCCGAGAACAGCGCTTGGGTCCTCCCCCTGCGGAGCGTGCAATTCGGGCATGAGCCCCAACCTCCAGACCGCCCTCCACTCGGGAGGGTTCTCCCTCCTCCTTTGGACCGCACCGGTCCTGGGTTTCGTGCACACCGTCCTGGGCCCCGACCACTCCGTGCCCTTCGTGACGAGGGCCTGCGCCGAGCGCTGGAGCGGGCGCGTTCCTCACGGGGCGGGGCGCCATCGCCGCCCTGCGGGGTCGCCACCACGGCCATCGCCACGTCCACTCCGACGGGCGGTTGTACGTGCACGAACACGACCACCGCAGCGACCACGCCCAGGTCCACACCGTCGACCCGACCCCAACGCCCGGCTGCGCCGGCTGACCCCGTGGGTGCTGTTCGCCATCTTCGTCTTTGGTCCCTGCGAGTTGCACATCCCGTTGATGCTCGCCGGCCACGACCGCGCGGGGGGTGGGGAGCGGCCTGGTGGCGCTCGCCTTCTCCGCGACCACGGTCCGGACCATCGTCGTCTGCGTGGCCGCCCTCGCTCGCGGCCTCGCCCTCGGCCGCCTCGGCCGCCTCGAGCGCTGGGCAACGGCCATCGCCGGTGCGGCGTTCGTCCTCTGCGGAGCGGACAGCGAATTCCTCGGCCTCTGAGCGGCGCGCGCGCGCCGATCCGAAAGCCGAAGGAGGTCCGCCCAGCAGCGCTCGAGCGCAGAGTTTCCTCGCCGCGGGCAGGGAGCCGCCCGCAGAGGCCGAACAGCATCGTCGTGGCCTGATTCCCTCCCCCGGTCTCCGAACACTCCGAACACCACCGCAGCGGATCACGACGCCCCGTGGCCGAGGGGCGTGGCCGACAGCCCCCCGATTCCCCCGGGCGCGGACGCCCCGTCTGCGAGGCGGCCGAGGCGGGGGCGGGACGAGGTGGGAGGAGGCCTGCGCCCTCTGGCTCGCGACCAACCGCAGACAGCGCCGAACCGCTCCCGGGCGTCTCGCTACGAGGCGTCGTCTTGCGGGAGCCTAGGCCCCCTGTGCGATTCGAGTTCTCCCCAGCGCTCGACGAGGGCCCGAACCCGCACGAGGAACTCGTCGAGTTCGAAGGGCTTGTCGAGGACCTCCACGTCGAACTCGGCCGCGCGGGCGTGGAGCACGGGGTCCCCAAAGGCCGTGACCAAGAGGAAGCGGGTGTCGGGGTCGCGTGCGTAGTTCCACTCGAGGAGCTCGACCCCCGAACGACCGGGCATGCGCACGTCGGAGACCACGAGGTCGAAGGGGGGACGCCGTCCGGAATGCACCTCGTCGAGCAGGGCGGCCAGCGCCGTGCCGTCCGCCGCCTCGATCACCTCGTAGCCCTCTTCGCGCAGGGCTTCGCCCAAGAGCTCGCGGAAGTCGGGATCGTCCTCGGCGAGGGCGATCCGCTGGCGGGGGCCCTCCGCAGGCAGCACCGCGTCGGTGGCCGTCTCCGGGAGGGCGTCGTCGAGAGGGTCCGCTGCAGGCCCGCGAGGCTCGCTCACCTCCACCCCCTGCCGTTTCGGCACACGGGTCCACCCGCCGCCGCACTCGTGCACGGCGCGTGCCAGGCGATCCCGTCGGATTGCCCGAAGCCTTGCGCCCTCGGGACGAGAGCCGAGGGTCGGCCGGGGGTGCCGAAGGGCACGCAGCTTGCGAACGAGTCCGCCGGACCTCCGTCCGTGCGCGTCGCGATGCCCTGGGGGCAGGAGGTGGAGCATGAAGAGCAACGTCAAGGTCTTGGTCGCGCTCGACGGCTCCCCGGAGAGCGCTTCGGCCGTCGAGCGGCTTCCGCGCATCCTTCGTCCCGACGGGGAGGTGATGTGCCTCTGGGTGCTCGATCCCGAGCGGCTCTCCGCGTGGGAACGCGAGGCCGGGCACCGCGACCCGCGTCGCCTTCGTTCCCGCTGGAAGACCGCCCGGGGCGACCTGCGCCGGGCGCTCGGGACCTGGCGCCGGCAGGGCCTCCGCTGTCGCGGGGAGGTCTTGCTGGGGTCCCCCGAGCGCGTGGCGCGGGTCGAAGCCGACATCGAGGAACCCGATCTGCTCGTGCTCGGCGTGGCCCAGGGCTGGCGGGATGCCCTGCGGGAGGCGTTGGGTGCGCGCCTCCCCGTCGTCGGCTTCGGACCCCGCCTGCACCCCCTCCGCAGCGTCCGCGGCCCGGCGGAGGTGTCGGTCGCCGTGGAACACGAAGGAGACGCCCGGACCGCCATCCGGCTCCTCGAGCTGCTGCCTGCGGAGGCTCGCTACCGGCTTCTGCACGTCGCCCGGGGCCGCCCGGGCGTCCCTCCCTGGGAGTGGAGCGCGCGCGAGCGCCTCGCCGACGCCGAGGCCCGGGACCTCTTGCGCTGCGCCGCGGCGTCCTTCGAAGCGCGCGGGGCGGAGCCGCGCCTGCACGTCGTCCACGACGACGACGTGGTGCGCGGGCTGCTGGACGTGCTCGAGCAGGATCTCCCCGACCTGTTCGTGCTCACCAGCGGGAGCGCCCCCAGCCGGCCTGCTTCCCGCGCGCGGCGCCTCGTTCGCGCCAGTCCCGTCCCGACCCTCGTCCTTCCGCCCGCGGGGGTGGCGCGGCCGGAACGCCTCCCGCGGCGGCTGCTCCGGAGGCTGCTCCAGGCCGCCTAGGGTCCGCCTCAAGGTGGACCCTAGCCCGTCGCACCGCGGGTCGACATGTACCGGAATTCAACCGCCAAGCCTCGGGGCCGGCGCGCAGCGCTCGGTCCCGAGGCTTGGCGGTCGATCGAGCAAAGGCCGAGGACGCCATCGAAGGGACGGCAATGCTCTCTACGACACGGCGACTCGAAGCAGGCGCGGAACGATCGCGAGGTCGATCGTCGCCAGGTAGTTCACCGCGAGCTGTTCGAATCGGTGACG
>RFHU01000351.1 GCA_003695705.1 Planctomycetota bacterium | reverse complement strand
GTCGTCCTCGTCGGGGTCGGCGTAGGGGGAATCGGAGGCGTGTTCGGAGCGGTCGTCCTCGTCGGGGTCGGCGTAGGGGGAATCGGAGGCGTGTTCGGAGCGGTCGTCCTCGTCGGGGTCGGCGTAGGGGAAATTGGGGGCGTGTTCGGAGCGGCTGTCCTCGTCGGGCTCCGCTTCCGCTCCGGCGAACGAAACGTCCTCGGGGCCCTCGCGGGCGGCGTCGGTGGGGGTTGGCCGAGCAGGCGAGCCGGGACGTTCGCGGGGAAGCGGGTTGCGGCAGATCTTGCAGCGAGGGTCCCCGAAGCGGTTGGGGACGCCGCAGACTTCGCACTTGATCAGTTCGCTGAATCCCACCGCCTAAAGCGTGGTCGTTTCAGCGACTTCGGTCAAGCCGGCCGATACTGCAAGAGGACCTTTCCCATTTTGATCAGGTCCCCGTCGCGGAGGGCGTGCCGCTCCACCGCGTCGCCGTTGACTTTCGTTCCGTTCGCCGAGCCGAGGTCGATGAGCACCGGCTCGGGGCCGGTGGCGTCGATGCGGCACTGGCGACGCGAGACGGAGGTGCTCAAGATCTTGATGTCTGCGTCGCGGTCCCTCCCCATGAGGTAGACCTTTCCGCCCGGCAGGGTGAAGTCGGTGGCCCCCGGCAAGCCCTCGAGGGCGACGAGCCGAAAGCCTGCCCCGGTTGGGGCGGGACCGGTTCCCTGCGGCGGCCCCTGGCCTTGCTCCGCAGGGCCCTGTCCCGGCGGGTAGCCTTGCGCGGGCGGGTAGCCTTGCGCGGGCGGGTAGCCTTGCGCCGGCGGGTAGCCTTGCGCCGGCGGGTAGCCTTGCGCCGGCGGGTAGCCTTGCGCCGGCGGGTAGCCCTGCGCCGGCGGGTAGCCCTGCGCCGGCGGGTAGCCTTGCGCCGGCGGGTAGCCTTGCGCCGGCGGGTAGCCCGAAACCGGATGCGGGCGCCCCTGCGGTGCGGGCGAGCCCGGGAGGGGAACGCTCCCCGCGTCCGGACCGATGACGGGCGGGGAGGCGGCCTCGCCGCGGCGCGACGAGGACCCCGCGGATCCGGTCCCTGCGGGGAGGGGCCACGGCGCGACCCCAGAGGCGGGCGGCGTGCCTTCGGGGGGCGTCGCCTCCTCGTCCTCTCCGTCCGCCTCGTCCCCTCCTTCGTCGAGGTCGCCCGCGAGCCCCCCGAAGAGGGGAACCTCGATCTCTTCGTCGGTCGAGAGCCCGAACAGACCGCCCCCTTCCTCCTCGTCTTCTTCGTCGGCGAGGGCGAACATCCCGCCGGCCGGGGAGGACTCCGCAGCGGACGAGGAAGGTGGGGAGGTGGGCGGCGCGGACGGACTCGCGCCGCCCGGTGGGGACACTCCTCCCCCGAGGGGGTAGAGGGGCGGCGCACCGGTCTGGTGGGTCAGGGGCGCGTTCGAATTGGGCGGAGGGGCCAGGAACTTGAGCCGGCAGCGCGGACAAGCGCAGAGCTGCCCTGCCTTGTGATCGGGGAGGACCATGTCCTCCCGGCAGCCCACGCACGTGTAGCGGATCGACATGGATGCAGAGCGGCTCGGGATCGTCATGGTATCAGGGCCTTTCGCCCGGCGCCAAGCGAGACGCGACCGCTTGGAGGTGCGCCCTCGGAGGGGTAGCATCGCGAGAAGGAGCGAGCGCTGAGCAAGGTCGTCGGCCTTACGCAGGGGCTGAAGAAGAGCGAACTCAGGCAACTCGAGCGGCTCTACCGCCGCCGCGTCGAGGCGCCCGAGGTGGTGAGCCTCTCCCTGGCGAGGGAACTCACCGAGCGCAGCGCCGCCCTCGGGCGGCGGGTCGGACTCTTGGTCGACCGCCGCGGCGGCGTCTCCCAGGTCTTCGTGGGCGACGCGCGACGCCTCGACTGGCCGCGCCTGCGCCGGGTTCGCCGCGGCGAACGCCTGCGGGGCTTGCGCTGCGTGAGCACCCTGCTGCACGGCGAGGAGCCGAGCCGCGACGACCTCAACCAGCTCGTTCGCTGGCGCCTCGACCTACTCCTCTTGCTGGGCGTGGGGGAGGACGGGCTGCCTACCTTCGCCCGTCGCGCGCACCTCGTCCCCGCGCGTGAGGACGGTTCCGGAGCGACCCGGGTGGGACCGCTCCTGCGCCCCGAGGCGCTCCCCAGGGATTTCCCCGAGTTCGTGCGCGAGCTCGAACGGGCGTTCGACGAGGCGGCTCCTCCGGCGCAGGCGACGGGAGGGGGCCAGGCGGTCCCTGCCCTGCTCGCCGTCCTCACCTTGGGAGACGGTGCGGACGCCGAAGAAGACTTCGGGGAGTTGCGCGCCCTGGCGCGGGCCGCGGGGCTGCGGGTCGTCGGCGAGCTGAGCCAGCGCCGAAGTCGGCGCGATCCCCGCACCCTCTTCGGCAAGGGGCGCGTGCGCGATCTGTGCGCCCTCGCGCTCACTTCCGGCGCCGAGCTCGTCCTCGTCAACGAAGAACTCGCGCCCCGCCAGCAGGTCGCCCTCGAAGACTTGCTCGGCGTGCGCGTCCTCGACCGCACGCAGCTCATTCTGGACATCTTCGCTGCCCGCGCGCGCTCCCACGCCGGCAAGCTGCAGGTGGAGGCGGCGCGGTTGCGCTACCAGCTTCCTCGCCTCCGCGGACGGGGCGAGGCCATGACGCGCGTCGGTGGCGGCAAGGGCGCCGGCTTCGCCCGCACCAAGGGGGCGGGCGAAAAGAAGCTGGAAGTCGACCGGCGGAGGGTTCGAGAGCGCATCGCCCAGATCGAGAAGGGGCTTGCGCGGCTCAAGCAGCAGCGCGGGCTGCGCCGCGCCCGCCGGCGCAAGAACCTCCTCCCCCACGTGGCCCTGGTCGGCTACACGAACGTCGGCAAGAGCACCCTCTTCAATCGGCTCACGGACGCCGACGTGCTCGCCAAGGACGAGCTGTTCGCTTCGCTCGACCCCACCCTCCGCCAGCGAGTCCTCCCCGGCGGACGGAGGGTGGTGTTCAGCGACAGCGTGGGCTTCATCCGGAGGCTCCCCGACGACCTCGTGGAGGCCTTCGGCGCCACCCTCGACGAACTCGCGGACGCTTCCCTCCTCCTCCACGTCGCCGACGCCTCCGACCCGCGTTCCTTCGAGCGGGTCGGGGCGGTGCGCCGCCTCTTGAAGGAGCTGGGGCGGGGCGGCATTCCCGAGTTGCTCGTGTTCAACAAGATCGATCGTCTCGAGGACCCCGAGGCCTTTCGCCCCCTCGCGGAGTCGCTCGCGGGCGACGCGCTCCTCCTCTCCGCCCGCGCGGGGGACCTCGCGCCGCTTCTTCAGCGCATCGAGACTCGTCTGGAAGGCGCCGCGGCCTTGGCCTGATCGCAGGAGCCACGCAGGGAGGAGGCGCGGCGCTCCCGCCGGCGCAGCCGAGTGATACCCTCGCTGCGTGCAGGAGCGGATCGGTGACTACGAGGTCTTGGCCGAGGTCGCGCGCGGGGGGATGGGCGCCGTCTACCGTGCCCGGGACCCCCAGCTCGGCCGCGACGTCGCCATCAAGGTCCTGCGGCCGGCCGGCCGTCCTACCGAGCACTACCGCAAGCGCCTCCTGCGCGAGGCGAAGGCGCTCGCCAAGCTCAACCACCCGGGCGTGGTCGCGGTGCATCGCGTGGGCGAGCAGGACGGGCAGCCCTACCTCGTCATGGACTGGGTGGAAGGGGAGACCCTCCAGGCCCGCCTCGAGCGGGAGGGCCCCTTTGCCCCCCGTCTGGCCGCCGAGGTCGTGCGACGCCTCGCGGAGACCCTCCACTACGCGCACGGCGAAGGCGTCCTGCATCGGGACCTCAAGCCCGAGAACGTGCTCGTCACCACCGAAGGCGACCTTCGCATCACGGACTTCGGGCTTTCCAAGGACCTCAACGCCTCGGGCAGCGGCACGCAGCTCTCGCTGCCCGGCGCCTACCTGGGAACGCCCGGTTTCTGGCCGCCCGAGCAAGCCCTGGGTCGCCTGGAGCAAGTGGGTCCTCGTTCCGACGTCTATGCGCTCGGGGCGACGCTCTACGCCCTGCTGACCGGCCAGCCGCCCTACGTGGCCGGCTGCAAGAACATTCCCGAAGTCCTTCGGCGGATGTCCGAGGGGCCGCCCCGGTCGCCTTCGGTCTTGCGCCCTGGCCTCGACCCTCGGCTCGAAGCCATTTGCCTGGGGGCCATGAGTCCCGAGCCCGAGCAGCGACCGCCCAGCGCAAACGCCCTCGCCGAGGCCCTCGAAGACTACGTTCGCTCCGGCGGCGGGCGCCCTCCTGCGATCGAACCCGCACCCCCGGGCGCCGATCCCTTCGCCAAGACCGCGGCCGTCGACGCCGCGCCGAGCGCCGCTGGTTCGGGCGCCTCCGTCCGCGCGATGGGCGCCGCCCCGTCTCCGCGTGTGTCCCCGTCGACCTTGGTCCTGGGGTTGGCCCTGCTGGCTTCCCTCGCCTGGGCCGTCGGCCTCGCTCTGCGCGCAGGGCAGGCCGAGGAGGCCGCGAGCCGCGCCCGACGCGACCGCGACGCCCTCGAAGGGCGCGTCGTGGCGCTCACGGTCGAGCGCGATGACGCGCGCCGACGGGTTGCCGAGGTGGAACTCGAACTCGACCGCCTGCGCGCCGAGGCCGAGCCCGCGCGCTTCGAGCGGATCGACTCGCGCACGACCGCGCCCGCGGCGCGAGGTCCGGCCGCGCGCGTGCTCGCCGCCCTCCCCGATGCCCTCGGCCCCACCGAACGATCCGCCTTTGCCAGGGTCCTCGTCGCGCTGGGCGCAGACGCCCTGCCCGCCTTGCGCGCGGCCCTCGCGGACCCTCGCCCCAGCGTCCGCGCCGTCGCCTGCGAGGCCTACGGCGCCCTCGCCGGCGCCGAGGCCCGCGACCTCCTCTTGCCCCTCGCCGAAGCGGACCCCTCGCCCGAAGTCCGCGCCGCCGCCCGGCGCGCCCTGGAGTAGTGAAGCAGGGCGGCCGGCCCGCTCCGCCATCGGCCTTGCCCCCGCGGCGCGAGCGCCGAGAATGAGCCGCGGTGTACGACCCACAGCAGCTCTTCGGCCGCATCGCCCTCAAGAAGGGATACCTGGGAGAGGACCAGCTCGCGCGTGCCCTGCGCGTGCAGGAGGAGCTGCGCACCCTCGGCCTCCCCAAGCCCTTGGGCGAGATCCTCCTCGGCCTGGGCAGCCTCGACCGCGAGCAAATCGAGACCGTTCTGCGCCTGCAGGCCATCAACCAGCGCGCCGACGTGGCGCGCCGCTTCGGCCGCGTCGCCCTCAAGAACAAGCTCATCGACGAGGAGATGCTCGAGCACGCCCTCGCGGTGTGCCGCGCCGAAGGGTTCCAGCGCAGCATGGGGACGGTCATGCAGGAGCTGGAATACCTCACCCCCCGGCAGGCGAGGGCCATTACCGCGGCCATCGACCGCGTCCTCGCCCGCGCCCTGGGGCGCAAGGAGCCGGAGCCTCGCGGCGAAGCCGGCCCCACCGAGCGGCTCAGCGAAGCCTTCGAGCTGGAGGAAGACGAGGAGGAGAGCGTCCGCCGGCGGGTGCGCGACGTGTGCTTCGCGGCCGTTGCCCTTCGCGAGGGCCTGGTCCTCGTCCCCGAGCTGGAGCGCGCCCTGGAGGACCAGCTCCTGCGCGGGGACGAGCGTCCCCTCGAAGAGGTGCTCTTGGCCCGCGGCGTCCTCGGCCCCGAGGACGTCGCCGCGGCGCGGCGCGCCCTCGACGCCTCGCGCGAAGAGCGGCTCTCCATCCCCGGCTACGAGCTCAGCGACGTCCTCGGCTACGGCGTTACGAGCATCGTCCTGCGGGCACGGCACTGCGTGCTGGAGCGCGAGGTCGCGATCAAGCTCTTCCACCCCGAATACACCGCCGCTCTTGGAGCGGAGGCCATGGCCGACGAGGCCCGGGCCGCGGCCGCCGTCGAGCACCCCAACCTGGTCGGGATCTACGAGGTGGGCCGAGCGCACCGCCGCGTTTACTACGTGATGGAATTGGTGGACGGAAAGAACCTCGCGGAGGTCCTCGGCGCCCGCGGTGCGCTCTCCTCCGACGAGGTGGCGCGCCTGGCGGGCGACCTGGCCCGCGGACTCTCCGCCCTGCACGCCCACGGTCTGGTGCACCGCGACGTCAAGCCCCTCAACGTCCTCTTCGCCGCGGACGGGACGGCCAAGCTGGCCGACCTCGGCCTGGCGTGCGCCGCGGGCAAGGAGGCCCCGAGCGGGATGCTCTACGGGTCGCCCCTTACGATGTCGCCCGAGCAGGCCCGCGGCGAGGCCGTCGACGCGCGCGCAGACCTCTACGGCCTCGGCGCCACGCTCTACTTCGCGGCGACCGGGAGCCCCCCCTTCCCCGGCGAGGACACCGTCTCGGTGCTCGTCGCCCACATGGAGGCCTCCCCTCCCGACCCCCGCGACGCGGCCCCCGACCTCGACGACGGCCTCGCGGAGCTGATCCTGTCCCTCCTCGCCAAGGCGCCCGCCGACCGACCTCAGACGGCGGAGAAGGTGCTCGAGCGCCTCTCCGCCGGCGCGTGAGCCAGCGCCCCTCGTCGGCGCGAGGCTCGCTCTCGGAGATCCCTACGATGCACCTTCGCCGTCGCTTTTCGCGATTCTTGCTTCCGCCGCTCCTGGGGCTCCTCGTCTGCCCGGCGCTCGCGCAGGACGCCGCCCCGCCGAGCAGCGAGGAGATCCAGAGGCGCCTCGCGGCGCTCGAGGCGTCTGCGCTCGACGAAGCCACGAAACAGAGCGCGGCCGACCTCTACCGACGAGCCCTCGAGCAGCTTGCCCTCGCCCGCGAGCTCGAGGAGAAGGCCGCAGAGTTCGAGCGCGTGGCCCGCGAAGCTCCGGACCGGCTCGCCAAGATCCGTGAGGAGCTCTCCCGTCCGCCCCAAGACCCGGTCCTCGACGAGCCCCCGGGCGCCCCCCTTAGCCAACTGGAGCAGCTGAAGGCGGGCGTCGAAGCGCAGCTCAAGGAGGCGCGCGAACAGGAGGTCCAGCTCCGCCTCGAGACGACCCGCCGCACCGAGCGGCGCTCCGCCTTGAGCTCCTTGCTGGCCAAACGGCGCGAGGAGCTGCGCCAACACGAGGAGGCGCTGCAGGCCGCGGCGTCGACCGAGGAACCGCCCGCGGTGCGGGAGGCGCGGCAGGCCTTCCTCCTCGCTCGGCGCGCCGCGTTGCGCGCCGAGGTGCGCGCAGGCGAAGTGGAGTTGGCCAGCTACGAGGCCCGCGCCGAGCTCCTTCCGGCGCGGCGCGACCTCGCCCAGCGCAGGGTCCAGGAGCTCGAGCGCCTCCTGGCGGCTTGGCAGCGTCGCGTGGAGGAGCGGCGACGGGCGGAGGCCGAGGCTGCGGCGCGGGAGGCCGAGCGCCTCCGGCGCGAAGCGGCCCTCAAGACCCCGGTGCTGGCTGCTCTCGCGGCCGAGAACCAGGCCTTGGCCGAGCGCCGCACCGGCGCGGGTTCCCTGACCGAGCTGCTCGAGGCGAGCGCTCGCTTCGCCGAGAGCACGCGTCGCGACCTCGCCGAGCTGCGGGAGCGCTTCCGGGCGATCCGCCGGCGCGAGCTGGCGGCCGGCCTCACCGACGCGCTGGGCAAGAGCCTGCGGCGTTTCTACGAAGAGCTGCCCGCCCAGGGGGACCTGGCCAAGGCCCTGCGCCTCACCGAGGATCGCCTGGCCAAGGCCGAACTGGACGTGATCCAGCTCGAGGAACAGCGCGAGCGCGCGGGGGACATCGACAGGAACCTACAGGAGCTCCTCGCGGAACTCCCCGCCGAGGGTCGCCCCGCGGTCGAGCCCGTCGCCCGCGAGCTCCTCGAACAACGCCGGGACCTCCTCGACAAGCTGATCGCCGAGACCCACCGCCTGATCGGAGTCCTCCTCGAGCTCGAGCTCTCCCAGCGCGAGCTGGGGGCCGCCGCGGAGGAATTCCGGCGCTACGCCGAGCGCCGCATCCTCTGGGTGCGGAGCGTGGAGGAGAACGCGTTGCCCAGCCCCGCTCGCCTTGCCGCGGTAGGCCGGGAGCTCCTCGCAGAGCTGCGCGCGCAGATCGCCGAGGGGAAGACGCTGGCACAGCTCCGTGGCTCGCCGCTCGACGCCATGGCGGGACTAGGGTTCTTGCTGTTGGTCGTCGGCGGCGCGCTGTGGGCGCGCCGCAGCCTCGCCGAGCTCCGTCCTCCTCCGAGTTTCGGGCAGACGCTGCTCAAGCTGCTCGCCATCCCGCTGCGCGCCGGTCCCCTGCCTGCGCTCTTCCTCGCGAGCGGGGGGCTGCTCGCTCGACCCGAGGAGCAGCCCCCCCTCCTGGCCGCCCTGGGTCACGGTTTGCAAGAGGCAGGCTGGACCCTGTGGGCGCTCCTCTGCGTGTGGCGAGCCTTTCGCCGTCGCGGCCTCGCGTCGGACCTGCACTGGAGCATGCACGGCGCTCGGCAGGTGCGGCGCCACCTCCTCTGGTTCGTCCCGGTCAAGGTCCTCGCCACCTGCGTCGTGGTCTCGCTGGATCGGCAGCCGAACGCGCTCTGGAGCGACGTCCTCGGGCGCCTGGTCTTCGGGCTCGATCAACTCGCGCTCGCGGCGCTCTTGTTCGCGCTCCTGCGGGCGGATGGCGGCCTCTTGGCGGGGTACCGCGGCCGCACGCCGCAGGGTTGGGTGGCCCGCCTGCGGGTGTTCTGGTTCCCGCTGGCGTTGCTCCTCCCCGCGGGGCTCCTGCTGCTCGCCTTCGCCGGCTATTACTACACCGCCCTCCGGCTCGAGTCCTGCCTGGAGGCCAGCCTCGCCTGGATCGCCGCGGCGGCGGTCCTCCACGGCCTCCTCCTTCGCTGGCTCCTGCTCGCCCGTCGGCGGCTCGCCGCGCAGGCGAGCGGGGCCGAGTCGGGGTCGCCGCGCCCCGACGCTGCCCCGGACGACGCCGCCGCCCCGGACACGGGCGCCGCGGGGCCGGAGCGCCTCGACGGGTCCGACCCGACCGTCGGAGGGGGAGGGGCGTCCGTCTCCGGAGAGGCCGCGACCGAGCCGAGCAGGGCGGGTTCAGGCGAAGAGACCCGGGCGGAGGCGCCGCCTCCCGACGACGGAGCCTCGACTCCCCACGGGTCCGGTTTCGCGGCGGACGCCGCGAGCGGCCCAGGCGCCTCCGTGGAGGGCGAGCCGGCGTCTGCGGACAAGGCCGCGGCCTCGCCGGGAGTTCCCTTGGCCTCTCCCGCAGGCGATGCCGACGCGGACGCGGACGCGGGAGGGGACGACGAGCTCTCCTCCGACGACGCGGCCCTGGACCTCGCGGCGGTTCGCTCGCAGAGCCTACAGCTCTTCCGCTTCTTGGTGGCCGTGTTCGTGGTCTCGGGGCTGCTCGCCATTTGGGCCGAGGTCTTGCCGGCCCTCGGGCAGTTGGAGCGGGTCCAGCTCTGGCCGCGCTTTGCCGTGGTCGACCTCCAGGAGGCCGAGGCCTTCACCGTCCTTGAGCGCGCGGGCGCGGTGAGCGAAGGGCCGCCCGCGGGCACGCCTGCGCCCGCGCCCGCTCCGGCGGCCCCCTCGCCGCAGCCGGTCTCCCCCAACGCGGCTCCGTCTGCGGAGGGTGGCGAGACCGCGCCGGCGCCGCTGGTGCCTCGAGTGCTGACCCTCGCCGACGTAGGGCTCGCCTTCCTCGCTCTGCTCCTCACCCTGGCGCTCGTGCGCAACCTGCCGGGCGTGTTGGAGATCGTCCTCTTCGAACGCCTGCCCATGGACGCGGGCGGGCGCTACGCGGCCATCGCCGTGACCCGCTACGTGTTGGTGTTGGGAGGTGCGAGCTACGCCCTCGGTCGCCTCGGCATCACCTGGTCGAGCGTGCAGTGGCTGGCGGCCGCCCTTACCTTCGGGCTCGCCTTCGGGCTCCAAGAGATCTTCGCCAATTTCGTCTCGGGGCTCATTCTGCTAGCCGAACGCCCGATCCGCATTGGCGACGTGGTCACCGTGGGAGCCGTCAACGGCAAGGTGACCCGCATCCGCATCCGCGCGACCACCATCCAGCAGTGGAACGGCAAGGAGTTGGTCATTCCCAACAAGAACTTCGTCACCGGCGACGTGATCAATTGGACCCTCTCCGAGTCGCGCATCCGCATCGAGATGCCCGTCGGCCTCGCCTACGGGTCCGCTACCGCGCTCGCCAAGGAGATCCTCCTCGAGGTCGCCCGCGGACATCCCGACGTCCTCGCAGAGCCCGAGCCCAGCGCCTTCTTCCTCGGCTTCGGCGCGAGCACCCTCGACTTCGAGCTTCGGGTCTGGGTGCCCGATCCGTCCTTCATCCCCGAAGTACGAGAGGACATCCTTCAAGGAATCCAACGGCGCTTTGCCGCGGCGGGCCTGGAGATCGCGTTCCCCCAGCAAGACGTCCACCTGCGCTCGGGCAGCCTCGCGCTCCGCCTCGAAGGCACGCAAGGTCGCATCGCCGTGGGCGACGCTCCCGAGGCCCTCGAAGGGTCCGGGCGGGCCGAGGCGGAGGATTGACCCGCTGCGAGGGACGCGAAGCGCCCAGCGGCTCCGTTGCGGGCGCACCGATGCCTCGCGCGCGCTCGCGCGTCGCGCCGGGCGGGCCATGCGCTCAGGCTTCGCTTCGACTCCAGACGCGCACCAGGCGGGTGGGGGCGGTGGCGCAGGTCGTCTCGCCGCTTCCGAGCCGCGGGGGCGCTTCCCACCACGCTCGGGCGTTGGTTAGCGTCCACGCCCCTCCGCAAGAGAGGCCCTCGATCCGGTGCCGGACCCGGAAGACCGAATGGGGCCGCTTTGCCGGGGGCGGAGCCAAGCATTGGAGGAGCAGGGCGTTCGGGTCGGACGGTAGGTGCAGAATGCGCCGGGCGAGGGGCGGGGGTACGGTGCGAGGCGCGCTCGGAACACGGCGCGCTCCGTGCCTTCGGAGGCGAAGGGGAGGGTTCTGCACAAGACCCAAGAAATGGAGCGAGCCAGGGAGCAGAGGTCCGAGCGCTCGTCCGCGGGGCGGCCCAGTGCCTGTTCGGGTGCCCTGGACGCCGGAGTGCCGGCGACCGGGTCGATCTCGCGAAGCCCGTCGCCCGCGAACGAACCCGACACGACCGCCTCCGGCGGTGTCCGGGCCCTCCGCGCAAGTCCGAAGTCGAGGACCTTCGAGACGTCGGGCTCCATCCCCAGCCGGCATGCGAACGGGTTGTCGGGCTCGCGACCTGGTGGGGTCCGGCCACGCGCTCCGGGTACGCGGCTCGACGTCACGGCTGGGAGTCTTGCGGGTCCGCGTGCCAGCCCAAGCGGCGGATCAGCCAGTAGGAGAACAACGCCAGGCCGACCTCGGCGGCGCACAGCCACCAGAGCCGTTCGGGCGCTCCGCCCCCGGTATGCCGCCCACGTTCGCGCCCATGATGCCGGCCAGGGCGGTCACGGGAAGGAAGATGGCGGCTGCCACCGAGAGCAAGTAGAGACGACGGTTCAGCTCCTCGCTGGCCCGGAGGGCGAGTTCGTCGCCGACCACCTTGCAGCGCTCTCCGAGGGCGAGCAGCTCGTCGACGGCCCTCGAGGCCTGCTCCACGGCCTCGCGGAGGCGGGCCTTGCGGGCGCTCTCCCGGGGAGCGAGCCAGTCCAGGTCGAGGCGGAGGAGTTGCGCCAAGGCCAAGCGTTGGGGCACGAGATGCCGGTGAAAGGAGAGGACGTCTCGACGAAGCTCGACGAGGCGCCGGCGCGAGGAGGCCCCGGCGGCGTCGGCGGCCGGGACCTCTAGTTCGTCCAAGCGCTCCTCCAGCGATTCGACGGCTCGTTCGACTTCGTCGGTCGCCGCTTCGACCAGGGCGAGCAGCAGGGCGCCGAGGTCGGAGGGCCCGGCTCCCCGCCGCAAGGATTCGGCGGTGCTCTGCCCGACGCGAACGCGACGATGGCGCAGGGAGACGAGCCGGCCCGGAGACGCCCAGATGCGGAGGCTGACCATGTCGTCCGGTTCCGCGCCGGGGTTGGCGTTGATCGTCTGGAGGACGAACAGCAGCCCGTCGGCTTCTCGGAGCGTGCGGGGGCGGACGTCATCTTCGAGGAGCGCGGGGAGGAAGACCTCCGGAACCCGCGCCACCTCTCGCAACCAGCGTTCGGCTTCGGGATGCAGGCGCTCGAGGTGTACCCACTCGCCCTCCCCTCCGGACGGGGCGCCCGCGGGGACCTCCTCCCAGTGCACGGACGTTGCACCCCCCCGCCCGTCCAGGCGGAGACACCAGAGGAGGGGGTTCTCTCTCTCGGGGAGCTTCTCAGTGGCATCCACGCTCGGCAAACCTCCCGAGACCGCTCGCGGGCGAGCCGGAGCGATCTCAGCGATTCCAGCCCCCGCCTCGGGCGAGGTAGGTACAGGGATTGCGTCGTCTGCGGTCCGTGCCCGGGAGGTAACCGATGTTGCGCGTACTGACCCTCGCCATGGTTTTCTTCTGCGTCGCCCTGACGCCGGTCCTCGGCAAGGACAGGCCCACGAAGAAGGGCCCCAAGGCGGAACAGAAGGCCGAAAAGCCCGACGTGATCGTGGTCGATGTCAACGGCAAGCTCCAACTGACTTCCTACAGCAAGCTGAAGGAATTCAAGAAGAAGCTCATGGAGGACTACAAGCGCGCGGTGAAGGAGTACAGCGCCGCCAAGAAGAAGGCCCGCAAGAACAAGGAGGCCTTCGACGAACCCAAGCCCAAGAAGCCCAAGGTGAAGGTGCTCAGCCGCCGCCCCTTGAGCCAGGCCGACGCCGAGGCCCTGCTGGCCAAGATCGAGGAAGAGCGCCGCAAGGCGAAGGCTCGCAAGGCCCGCAAGGGACGAAAGAAGGGCAAGCAGGACGAAGAGGCAGGGGAGGACACAGGAGTGCCTCCGCAGGGAGACGATCCCGAGGACAGCGACGAGGAGCCGGCGGGCGACCGATAGCCGGCGGGGAGGTCTCCGGACGAGTCGGTGCCCAGGCCGTCCCCGAGGGAGGCCGGAGCCGGAGGGGTCGCCGGGAGGCTGTGCGGATCCCCCCCCGCGCCGGATCCGCGTTCAATCTCGTGCTCGCCGTTCCCGCGCGCGAGCGCACTCGACACACGTGGTGGCGTAGGGGATGGCTGCGAGGCGTTCGTCGCCGATGGGGTTGCCGCAGTCCTCGCAAGTGGTGTATTCGCCCGCCTCTAGGCGTCGCAAGGCGTTCTCGACGAGGGGAAGCTCGGCTTCTCCTTGTTCGAGGAGGGCCTGCAGGACCTCGTCGTTCTCAATGCGCAGGGCCTGCTCCTCGGGGTCGGGGTCCATGGGTTCCCCTTCGTTGCTGAGGTCGCGCTCTACGGCGCGGTTCCTGCGCAAGAGGTGTGCCCGCAGGGCCTCGAGTCGTTCGCGTTGGCGATCTAGGTTCACGGCAGTCCCTCTCCGGTGGTCTGGCCTCTCCTGCTTGCGAACAAGGTGGGGAGGGCGGAAACGATGCACGCAGCGAGATCGAGACCGGTCGCTCGTTCGAGGCCTTCCAGCCCAGGGGAACCGTTGACCTCGGCAACCACGGGCCCGTCTCGGCCGGGCAAGAGGTCGACTCCGCACACCGACAGGCCGAGCGCCCGCGAGGATCGGACCGCTAACTCCGCCAGGCTTTCGCTCAACGCGATGGGCTCGGCGACTCCGCCGCGGTGCAGGTTGGAGCGGATCTCGTCGCCGGCGACCGCCCGGCGGTGCATGGCGGCCAAGGCGTCGTTTCCCACCACCAGCACTCGGATGTCCATGCCGGCGGCCTCGCGCACGTACTGTTGCAGGAGGACCCGCTGGCCGAGGTGTTGCAGCATGTCGAGGACGCTGCGGAGCGAGGCCAAGGAGTCGACGCGAACGACCCCCAGTCCCTGGGTGCTCCGGGGCAGCTTGAGGATCCAGGGAGGGGGGCCAAGGAAGTCCACGGCCGCCTCGACGCCGTCGGACTTGGGCCCGAGGACCGCTGTGGGCGGGTGGGGGACGCCGGCGGCCGCGAGTCGCTGGGAGGTTGCGATCTTGTCGCGCGCGAGGGCGAGCGCGCCGGGCGGGTTCACGCAGGGGATCCCGGCTTCCTCGAGTTGGCGCAGTGCGTCGAAGGCGCCGTCGGGCGCCGAACCTCCCAGGCGGGTGAAGACGGCGTCGGGAGGCTCCAAGGGCAGGCCGCGGAGGAGGAAGCGCAGCCTCTCGCCTCCCCCCGCCGGAGCGAGCAGCAGTCCCAACTCGGCAGGGACGATTCGCCGTACCTCGTGTCCTGCCTCGCGCGCCGCCTCGAGGAAGCGCTGGTTTCCTGGAGACGCCTCGAGGTGCGAGAGGAGCCACAGCCTCACGGAGTCCTCGTCTCCTCTGCCTTGGAGGCGGCAGCTCGTCCCCGCGGCGAGGCGGGCTCGCCGACCGCACCCAGGTGGCAGTAGCGCATTCCGGGGACCGCAACCGGGGACTTGGACATTCCGATGACCACACCCGGAGAGGGCGCGGAGTAGGTCGCTACCCGATAGCCGAAGGGGTCGCTGACCTCGGCGAGTAGCTGGCTCTTGGAGATGGTGTCACGGAGTTGGAAGTGGGTCTCCAAGAGGCCGCCGCACGTCGTGCGCAGCCACTTGGACGAGCCGCAGATGATCGGGTCGCGATCCACGGGCTGAGGTGGCTCCTGCCGGGTGATGCGGAGCCAGGCCAATATGTTGAGGACGCCCAGCTCGCCTTCGAGGACCATGCGGCCTTGGAAGACGCTGGGATTGCCCGCCTCCAAGGTGACGGCCGGAATGCCGCGAGCCCGTGCCGCGTTGCGGAGCGTTCCGTCGCCGCTGCGGGAATGGAGGACGATCTCTGGGTTGATCCTGAGGGCCATCTCCTTCGCCTCCTCTTGGTGCAGGTCCGCCCGCACGTAGAAGGAGTTCACCCGCCCTTCGCTGGCCGTGTGGATGTCCACCAGGTAGTCGAGGGGGGGGAGGAAGGTCGTGGCGAACGCCCGCGCGTACTGCTCGCTCGGGGTCCCTTCCTTCTTGCCGGGGAAGACGTGGTTCAGGTCGACCTCGTCGATGGGGAAGCGGCGCTGGCCCGCCTCGTAGGCGAGGACGTTGGAGACCGGCGCGCACACGAGCGAGCCGTGCAATTCGCTGGGGTCCAATTCCTCGAGAACGTGGTGGATGATCTTGATGCCGTTGAGTTCGTTCCCGTGGATGGCGGCCGAGAGCCCCAGCGTTGGTCCCGGGTGCCGCCCGCGCAGGACGATGAACGGGACCTCGAGGGGGCGGGAGAGAGCGTCTTGGTAGATGGGCAAGCGCAAGTCCGTGCGCTGTCCGAGCGGCAACTCCGAAAGCTCGATCGGTCGGCCCCGCCCCTCGATGCGACGTCGGAATCGCTGCGAGCGCGGCGGCGGGGTCAACGATCCCCCGCTGCAGTCGCCGCGCCGCCCTTGGAACGGGTCAGCCCCAATTCGATCTCCTCGATGAGTCGACGGTCGTTGTTGAGCGAGCGGAACAGATCGCGCCGGAACCCTCCGCCTCGCTTGACCAGCTTGCGCGCGAGGTCGTCGATGGCCCGGTTGGCGAGCACCGCCTGGACGAAGGCTTCGATGAGGTCGTCGAGGCCCAAGCCCAGCCGGCTAAAGTCCTTGCGGTCCATCATCAGCAGGCGGCTCGGTTCGGTCTCCCATTGCTCGTCGCCGACTTTCTTGGAGAGGTTCGTGCCCAGGATGTGCCAGGAGGACGCGCCTGATTCCAGGTCGGAGGTCATGGGCAGGGGGGCCCGCCGCGCGTACATGGCGACCGGAGCGTAACGCTCCTCCTGCCAGGCGACCATCATTCGCATGTCGAAGGCGTAGATGCGGCACTTCTTGTCTGGGACCGTGCCGATGTTGAAGACCTTCCCTCGCGTCGTCGTGGACGACCAGCGGAAATTCCCTACCAACTGCTGCACGATGAACTCGTCGTAGGGATGCTGCTCGTCCATGAAGGCTTCGAGTTCGTCGTCCGACACGATGGTGTGGATCCCCTGCCCCGCGTTGAGGTAGGGCACCTTGACCACGGCCTTCCCTCCGAGCTGGGCCACGAGCAGGGGGACCTCTGCCTTGCGCACGTTCGTGAACGACTGCGGCGTCTGGATCTCCAGCCCCCGCGAGCGGAACTGGCCGTTGAACAGCTCGTAGGCCTTGGCCGCCGATGTCTTGTTGCGGCCCCCCGCCAGGCAGGCCACGACGGGGTTCAAGATCGGCGTCTTGATGTCGAAAGGGAGCCGCGTCCAGGGGCGCTGGGTGACGTAGCGAAAGGCGCACAGCAAGGGGCGGGTCTTGCCGTCCACCCTGGCGTAAAGGCGCCTCCCCGAGAGTTCCAGATGCTTGAAGGGGTCGGAGTGCTTGCATTCGATGAAGTAGACCGGGCGGTTGGTCAGGGTCGCCAGGACCTGCGCGTAGCCGGAAGACTCCATGACGTTCTTGTCGTAGAGCACCGCCACCACCCCCTCGTCTTCGGACTTCTTGAGCACTTTCGAGAAGAGGGGCAGGAAGGTCTTCTCCATGAGGCGCCAGTAGCCGCCCTCCTCCTTGTGTTCGTCGAGGAGGGGGAAGGACTTCTGCCCTGAGGGGCAGGAGTTCGTCTCGACGATAAGCTTTTGGCGGACGCCGTCCTCCGTGGATACGTTGAAGATGTCGCTCCCCGACCAGCGGAGGTAGCGGGGAGGAGTGCGCAGCAATTCCTCAAGCGTCGCTCGGTCCGTGTAGGGGTGGAGGTGGCAGTAGCGGCTGACCAGGCGGTCGATGGGCATGCGAAAGAACGCGCTGGCCAGCGGGTGGATCTGCGCGTTGAGCGCTCGAGGGTAGAAGTGTCGCTCCGCCTCGAACTCGCCCGGGGTGAAGACTTCGATTGCCATCGGACGTCCTTTGCGAGGAGGGAGTGTAGGGGAAGGGGCGCAGCCCTGCCAAGGTCAGCCGCTCTCCGCCGGCCCTCAGCGACGCGAACTCAAGGGAAGGCTCGCTCCCCCGAGGGGTACTCCCGAGCGGACTCCGAAGACGAGGAGGTTGTGGGCAGGACGCCAGTGCCGGCGGACCAACTCCACTCGAGCGAGGGCGGGAATTCCCGACAGGTCGAGCGTTCGCACCTCCTCCCCCGGGCCTGGGGGGACTGGGGGGAAGGCGTCCTCCGGCAGCGCTTCCAGTCCCCGGCGCAAGCGACGCACGAAGCCGGGCTCCCTGCGCTCCGTCTCGGCGATCCTCCACGACACCGCGTTGCTGCCGGCGAACCACAGGGGTCGAGGGCACGAACGGACCAGGCTGCGAGCGATGGGTCCGAATGCCCCGGTCCCGCCGAGGACGACCAAGACCGGTTGCAGCTCTGCGGCGGTCCGTAGGAGCAGGGTCGCGGGGTCTTCGAAGCGCAGCACCTGCGGTGCCCCCACCGCCCCGCAGCGACGAGCGACTTCCTCGAAGAGGGAGAGCGCCCGAGCGTAGGAGGCGCCGGCGTCGACCGCCCCCGGGTCGAGGGCGTGGACCAAGACGACCTCGCCGTCGAGTGCTCGCGCAAGCGCCTCCGCGTGCTCGAGTGCGGGGGAGCCCGCGTCGGGATCGAGGCCGAGCAAGACACGCGACCGCCGCTGGTTCACGGCAAACCCATCCCTCAGGGCGCCCCCGTCGCAGTCGAACCGGAGGCTCCGGATCCGGCCAGCGCGTCCTCGAGCCGGTGGAGCGTCTGCTCCAGCTCTTGGAGGGCGGAGGCGAGACGCCTCGACTCGAAGGGCTCGTTGCGCTCCAGCGCGCGAAGGACGCGGTGCAACAGGCGAATGGTCGCCAGCAGGAGGCCCTCGAGCTGCCGCGCCGCGTCGCTCCGAACCTCGGGCGTGGCGAGGTCGGGGAGGAGGACGCCACGCTCCTCGAGCGCATCGAGGAACTGCCCCAGCTCGGCCCAGCAGCGGAGGCGCTTCTCCTCAGCGCTGCTCCTCAGGACGGCGCGCAGACGCCGAGACCGCTCCCTCAGCAGCGCCGCGCTCGTCGGCCCGTGATCCATCGCCGGACACTCCCGGAGAGGTTTCGACCTCTTCTCCTTCCCAGAGCAATCTTCGTTCCTCGCTTCGCGTTGAAGACGTCTGAGCAGCCCAACGGACGGGTTCGCGAGACGGGCGGGGCTGGAGGGGAGGGAGGGTTCGAAGACACCCCGGCGAACGAGTTAACGCACGTTGCCTCCTCCTGCCGGAGGCAACGTTCGTCGCTTCCGGAGCGTCCCACCCCGGCGGAGGGGCGCCCGAGCGTGAAGGGTGGCCCAGGGGCTTCCTCCGCCCCCCCGACCTCGACGGATCGACCGGCCTTCTGCTTGCTCGTTCCCGGGGCGGAGGACCCATGATCCAGCGCAACCAGCCGGTCGCCGGGGAGATCCCCGTCGACCAGGAGGCTCGCCGCGCCGAGCTGCTCCGCACTCCGGTCGAGCACATCGACATCACCGAATTCGACGCTCGACCCATCATCGACCGCATGGCGCGGATGTCCTTCACCGCCCGCAGCCTCGCGCGAGCGGCGGCGACCTTCGATCGCATGCTCGCGGACCCGGCGTGCACGGTGGTCTTGACCCTCGCCGGCTCGACCTCGGCGGGAGGTTGCATGCAGCTCTACGCCGACCTCGTTCGCTACAACCTAGTCGACGTCATCGTCGCCACGGGGGCGAGCATCGTGGACATGGACTTCTTCGAGGCCCTCGGCGCACGCCACTACCAGGGCGACCCAGACCTCGACGACGACGAACTGCGACGGCTCGAGATCGATCGCATCTACGACACACTCATCGACGAGCGCGAACTCAAGCGCTGCGACCACACGATCGCCGAGATCGCCGCGACCCTCGAGCCGAGACCCATGTCCTCACGCGCCTTCGTGCGGGCCATGGGGCGATGGCTGCAAGAGAACGCCCAGAAGCGTGACTCGCTCGTCGAACTCGCCTACGAATACGACGTGCCGATTTTCTGCCCGGCCTTTACCGACTCGAGTGCCGGCTTTGGCCTCGTCTTGCATCAGACCCAACGCCCCAACGATTGCGTCACCCTCGACTCCATCGCCGATTTCCGCGAACTCACCGAGATCAAGGTCGCCGCCGAGCGCACCGGGCTGCTGATGATCGGCGGAGGTGTGCCGAAGAACTTCGCGCAGGACACGGTCGTATGCGCCGAGATTCTCGGGCACGAAGTGGAGATGCATGCCTACGCCGTTCAAATCACCGTAGCAGACGTTCGCGACGGCGCATGCAGCAGCAGCACGCTCCGCGAGGCCTGCAGCTGGGGGAAGGTGGACCTCGCCGACCAGCAGATGGTCTACGCGGAGGCGACGTCGGTCTTGCCGCTCCTGGCGAGCGACGCTTATCACCGACGTCGGTGGGAGACGCGCCGCCGCCGCCATTGGGCCCGCCGCTTCGAAGACTAGGCCCTGTGCCGACACGCCTCCGAGATCTTTGGGGGCTTGCGCGCGCCGGCCGTCCGGTTGGCTCGGGCGCCGAGAAGGTCGCAGGAGTCGCGCAGCGGCGCAGCGCCGCGATCGGATGGCTCTGGCACTTTCTCCGGAGCGGGAACGCCATTGCCGCTTCCCACGGGAACCAGACGCAAGTGACGGGACGAAGCGCGAAGAGGCCCGACACGTGGCGTCCGTCGGCGCGCGACAGTCCGCGTCCTCGTTGGCAGGTAGCTAGGCCTGGCGTACTCCGACCCCTAGCCTCAATGCCAGGAGTTTAAGGCGCAAGTACCTGCGCTGACGGGGGTTGGGGCGGCAGCACTCCGCGCCCCTTCACCTCGTCACGCGTGACTCACCGCGCTCATCGCTTGATCTGATAGCCGGCGTGCTGATACCACCCAGCGGCGTCCTCAGTGCTGATTGCGTTCGCGCCCTCAACGACGGCAGC
>RFHU01000350.1 GCA_003695705.1 Planctomycetota bacterium | reverse complement strand
GGAGGCGGACTTCAACCTGTTCCGCATCCCTGCGGATCGGGTGATCGTCGACCTGCTCACCGACTCGGGCACGGGCGCCATGAGCAGCGAGCAGTGGGCGGGCGTGATGCGCGGGGACGAGTCCTACGCCGGAGCCCCCAGCTACTACCGCTTTCTCGAGGCCATCGAGCAGATCACGGGCTTCCACCACGTCCTCCCCACGCACCAGGGGCGCGCGAGCGAGCGCATCCTCTGCGAGGTCTTGCTCGGCGGACCCGGCGCGGCCCGCGGGAAGGTCGTCCCCAACAACGCGCACTTCGACACCACCCGCGCGAACATCGAGCACAGCGGCGCCGAGGCCGTAGACCTGCTGACTCCCCTCGGCAAGAGCCCCGCCGAGCCGGCCCCCTTCAAGGGGGACATGGATGTGGATGCGCTGCGCGCCCTCCTCGAGGAGCGCGCGGGGCAGGTCCCCTTCGTCCTGGTCACGGTGACCTGCAACAGCAACGGCGGGCAGCCGGTCAGTCTGGCGAACCTGCGCGCCGTCCGCGCGTTGTGCGACGACTTCGACCTGCCCCTCTTCCTCGACGCTTGCCGCTTCGCGGAGAACGCCTGGCTGATCCGCCAACGGGAGCCCGGCCAGGCGGGCCGGCCGGTGCGCGAGATCGTCCGCGAGATGTTCGACCTCGCCGACGGGGCCACCATCTCCGCCAAGAAGGACGGGCTGGTGAACATCGGCGGAGTCCTCCTCTTCCGAGACCCCGAGCTCATGGCACGCGCCAGCGAGCTGCTCATCCTCACCGAGGGCTACGTGACCTACGGAGGCCTCTCGGGCCGCGACCTCGAGGCCATGGCCATCGGCTTCCGCGAGGTGCTCCAAGAGGACTACCTGCGCTACCGCGTCCGCTCCACCGAGTACCTAGGCGAGAAGCTCCTCGCGGGCGGCGTCGACATCGTCCGTCCCCCCGGCGGGCACGCGATCTACATCGACGCCGCCCGCCTCTGCCCGCACATTCCCCGGGAGCGCTTCCCCGGGCAGGCGGTGGCCTGCGCGCTCTACGAAGTCGGGGGCGTCCGCTCCTGCGAGATCGGCTCGGTGATGCTCGGCGAGCACGCGACCATGGAACTCGTCCGCCTGGCCATTCCGCGGCGCACCTACACCCAATCGCACATCGACTACGTGATCGAAGTCGTCCTCGAGGTCGCGAAGAACGCCTCCTCCCTGCCCGGCTACCGCATCGTCGCCGAGCCCCCGGCGCTGCGCCACTTCACCGCCCGCTTCGCGCCCGAGGCGTGACGGAGCGGGGCCACGGGCCCTCGCCCTCCCCCTGCACCTGCCACGGCAAGCGCGTGCTGCTGCCTCGCCGGTGGCCTGTTCCTTGGGGCAGCGCGTCCTCGTCGACTCCGCCCCCGAGGCGAGAACGTGGCTCCGCCCGTGCGCGGAAGCCGGCAGGGAATCGGATCCCGGCCGCCAACGGCCTCGTCTATAGAATCTGCGCCGCCGTGGCGGCGAGCCTGGACTTCCCCCCCGCTCGCTTGCTCCGCCTGGCCGTCCGCGCCGAGGCGTGGACGCTGGCTCCGTTCAACGAGCGGACTCGGGGTCTTCACCGCCAACGCTCAGGCGGCAAAAGGCGTAGAAACTGCGCGCCGAGAAGAAGCGCGCCGAGACGACCTCGCCGAAGCGGAGCAGGGCGCCGTCCTCGAGAAGGCGCTTCTCCTGCGGCGGCAGGCGCACACCGTCGAGGCAGGTGCCGTTGGTCGAGCCTCGGTCCTCGACCTGCCACGAGTCCCCGAGCCGATAGAAAATCGCGTGCATCTTCGAGACGGCCGAGGGCAGCAAGACGAGGTCGTTGTTCTCCGCGCGCCCGAGGGTGATCATTCCGGCGAAGGGGTTGCGCTCCGACTTCTTCAACCACACCACCCGCGCCTCGGGGTGCACCACGTCGGTCGCGAGCCGAAAGGTCTGGGGCGCAGCCACCACGTCGGCCACGGTGGACTCGGCCTCGCGCACCTTGTGCCCCTCGACGGGGGTGGTCACTCCCCCGCGCCTGGCCTTGCCGACCGGCTCGAGCACGAGCACGGGCTCGGGATGCTCTGCGAGGTACGCCTCCTCGCCGAGCCCGACCGCCTCGCGGGCCACGGCGTGAAAGCGAGGGCGACCGGTGGCGCGCGTGTCGGTGGTCACCGACGCACCTCCTTGCTGATCCGAGTCTGGCAGCACCGGGGAGGCTCCACCAGCCCCAATGCGCAGGGGAAACCCCGAGGCGGGTCGCGGGCGCCGCGGGCAGGCGTGCGCGCTGCCCTCCCCCGGCGCCCGCGGAGCCCGGACGGGCGTTCAGTCGGCCGCCAGCTCGAGGACCTCCAGACCGAGGCGCGCGGCGACCTCTTCGATGCGCGCGCGGTGTTCCTCGGCGCGGTAGGGCTGCCCGTAGACGAAGCGGGTGATGCCCGCGTTGACCAGCACCCGGAAGCACGCCCAGCAGGGGCTGGCGGTGGTGTAGATGGTCGCCCCGCCCACGGCGACGCCGCGCCGCGCCGCCTGGGCCAGCGCGTTCATCTCGGCGTGGATGGTGCGCACGCAGTGGCCGGCGACCATGTCGTGCCCCACGTCGTCGCAGTGGGGCAGGCCGCGCACCGAGCCGTTGTAGCCCGTCGCCACCACCTGCCGCTCGACGACGATGACCGCTCCCACGTGCTGGCGGTCGCAGGTTGCCCGCCGCGACGCCGCCCGCGCGAAGCCCAGGAAGTATTCGTCCCACTCCGGCCGCTGCACGAGACCCTCCTGCCCGTCGCGCAGTATAGGCCCCGTCGCCCGCGTCCCCGCCCTTGAGGCGCTCCCGCTCGGTGATATGGTGAGCGGCCACGGGGACGTAGCTCAGCTGGGAGAGCACCTGGTTTGCAACCAGGAGGTCGCGCGTTCGATCCGCGTCGTCTCCATGCAGGCCGCCCGCGGCGACCCCGCCCGGGGCGAGGCCGACTATCCTTGGACTTAGGGCCGTCTCGCGGAGCGGGTAGATGCTGGACGGCGCGCGCGCGTCGTGGGGGGTGTGACCCGTCTTCAAGCGAAGGTGCCCATGCCCTCCACCGAGATCGAAGACGCCCTGGCCGCCGTCTACCGGCGCGCGTGTCCCCGCGCCTACCGCCTGGCGCTGGCCATCACCCGCGACCCGACCGCGAGCGAAGACGTGGTGCAGGAGGTGTTCCTGCGCCTCTTGCGGCGGGCGGAGCCCCCGCGGGCCGAGTCCGTCGAGGCCTACGTGACCCGCGCCGTGCGCAACGCCGCCTACGACCTACTGCGCCGGCGCGGCGCCCGCGAGCGGGCGCTGCGCCGAGCGGCCGAACGGGCCGAAAGCCAAACCCGCGAAGCGCCCGCGGGCGAAGACCGAGCGCCTGCGGACCTCGAACTGGAGACCGCGCTGGCGGCCTTGCCCACAGAACAGCGGGAGGTCGTCCACCTGCGTGTGCGCGAGGGCCTCTCCTTCGCCGACGTCGCCCGCCTCACGGGGGTTCCCCTGGGAACGGTCCACTCCCGCTACCGCTACGCCCTCAACCGGCTCCGCAAGCTCCTCGGAGAGGGAGGCGCCCAGTGACCTCCGACCAGAACCTCTTGGAACGCATCGCGCGCGCGCCGCACGCTCCCGTCCCCTCCGGCCTCGAAGCCTGGCTCGCGAGCGAACTCGAGCGAAGCCACCGGGAGTCGAACGCGGCCGACCCCCTCGGCGACGCCCTGGCCGAGCACGGCCCCGCCCTCCACGGCTACCTGCTCGCGCTGAGCGACGACGACGCCTGGCTCGCCGAAGAAGTGCTCGTGCGCGCCTACGCCAAAGCCGCCGCGGACGACGCCCTCGGTCCGGACGCCCTGCTGCGCGCCGCGCGGCGCGAGGCCCTGGCGCTCCTCGCCAAGGGAGGGCTGGCCGGCGACCGCCTCGCCGCGCGCAGTCTGCTGCTCGCGCGGCGCCTCGGACTCGAGGCCGGCGCGCAGCCCGGAGGCGGCGCGCCGGACTCGGGGCACGGCGAGGAGCGCCTCCTCGCCGCGGCGCGCGCCGAGTTGGAGCAAGGTCCCTCGCCTTGCCCCGCGCGGCGCGAAGAGCTCGCGCGGCTCGCCGCAGGGACGCTCGCGGCACGAAGTGCAGAGGAGCTCCTCGCCCATCTCGAGGCCTGCGCGGACTGCGCCGCGGCCAGCGAGGCCCTCGAGGCTCGGCTGACAGCGGAGGACCGCCCCCTCCCCAACCCCGCGCGCACCCGCGAGCGCATCGATACCGCGCTCGCCGGAACGAGCGCCCCGCCCGCCGCCGCTCCGGCGGTCCGCCTCCGCTGCACCTACTGCCACGACGGCATCGTCGCCGGAGCGATCTACTGCGCGGATTGCCTCGCCCCGCACCACGCCGACTGCTTCGCCGACCACGGCGCCTGCGCCGCTCCGGGGTGCGGAGGCACCCGGCGCGTGGGCGCCGCGGCACCGGATCCGAAGCGACGGCTCGGTCGGGAGGCCGTCTTGGCCCTGATGGCCGCCGCCCTCAGCGGCGGCGCCGTGGCAGCCCTGACGACCCGCCCCTGGGGGAACGCCGGCGACGCCCCGACCGGCGCGCGGGCGCAGGCCTTCGCCCCGCCGCCCACGCCGCACGTCGCGGTCCGCGAGGTCCCCGACCTCGCGCCCGGCGCGACCCGCGCTCAGGTCGCCGCGGCCCTGGGCGGACCGCCCGACGTCGAGCGGACCCTCGACGACGGATCGGTCCTCCTCGCCTACACCCAGGACGCTGCGCGAGCGCTCCTCGATCGCCGCGGGCGCTTGGTGCAGGCCACCTTCTTCGGCGGCGGTCCGACCGTGTGGTCGCGGCGCGGCCAGCGCGTGGGCGAAGCCCTCGTCCCTGCGGTGCTCGCCCAGGGACAGTGGCTGTCCGCGGGCGCGGACGCGGAGCGCCGCTTCCTCCAGGTGGACGAGCGCACACTCTACGAAGTCGACCCCGCGCCGGGGGGAGGTCTGCGCGCCATCCATCTCGCCCCCGGCGTCGAGAGCGACGCCAACGGGCACCTGGAGCCCGCCTGCTTCGACCTGACCCGCCGCCGGCCCGGCCGCCCCTTCGTGGCCGAGCTGCTGGCCCGCGCCCGCGCCGCGGGGACCCTCCGCCGCACCCTCGGAGTCCGCCTCTGGGAAGGCCGCGACATGGACGGGCGCGCCGTGGAGCTCGCCCGCAGCGAAGTCGCGGAAGCCCCGGGCGGAGACATCGTCCTGGCGTTCGAAAGCTGGCGTTACGATCCCAAGGGAGTCGTGCTCGACCAGGTGCGCGTCGAAGAGCGCCTCGACGCCGAGGGCCACCTGCTTCGCTACGCCGAAGCCAAGAGCGGAAAGCACGCTCCCGCGCAGAGGCCGACCTACGTGTGGGCCCGCGCGACCCACCCCTACCGTTATCTGCTTCGCCGACGCGGTGAGGAGTCCGTCCTCGAATTGGGCCACGAAAGCGGCCCCGACGCCCGCGAGCGGATGACCGGCGCGCTTTTCTTCTGGCTGCTCCTCCCGCACCTCATGGAAGAGCTCGACCCCTACCCCACGCGGGTACAATTCTGGCAACCCGTAGCGGAACACCACCAGGGCCTGTTCCTCGACCCGGCGGAGCACGCCTCGGTTCCCTGGGCTGGGGTCCTTACCCGCCGCCTGGACGACGTGGCCCTCGTCGATCCGGAACGAAACGCCGTCCTCCGCCTGACCGGTCTGGACCGCCTGCCGACCCTCGACGGTTCCGCCGTGTCCCGGGCCGAGTGGCTCGAACCCGTGTCCGCCGACGCCTGGCAAGTGCGGGCGCGCACCCTGCGGCCGACGGGGCAGACCGTCTTCTCGTGGCCTCCCGCCGCGGACGTACGACCGTGGCTCCTGCGCAAGGCCGACCCCTTGGAAGTCGAGGCGGGGTTCTGGAGCCGCTGCTGGCTGAACTGGATCCAGCGCAACGGGGGGGTGGCCAGCTCGCAGGCGCGCGACGAAGTCTTCGCGGCCCTGCGCGGCCGAGCCCCCGGTCCTCGCCTGGGCGCCCTGCGCGTCCTCGCCCGAGCCGGGCGCGCCTTTCGGCCGCGCGACCTCCGCCCCATTGCGGAGCAGCTCATGGAGTCCCTCTCGGCGGCCCGCGGCGTCTTCCGGGTGGCCACCTTCGAGGCCCTCCGCGACTGCGGCGACGAGCGCACCCGCGCCGAGGTCCGCCCCCTGCTGCGGGAGGCGTGGGAGGAGCCCGACGCCGCCCTCGGCGCGGCCCTCGCGCGCTTGGTGCTCTCCTACGCCGAAGGCGCGCCCGACGCGGACGAACTCGCGCTCCTCGAAGCGCTCTTGCGCAGCGAAGACCCTGCGGTCCGCGCCGCGACCCGCGCCGCCCTCGAGAAGGCCGCGCCGAGCCTGCGCGCGCGCCTCGGCCTTGCCGACGCTTCGGCCCGACCCCCGAGCTCCCCGACCAAGAAACCCTGAAAGCCGCCGCTCCGGCTCGGCGCGTGGGGTTCCTTCCGAGGAGCCTTCCCGGCGAACGCCGGGCTTGCCCGCGAGGGCGCTCGGGGCGGAGGCGGCGAGGGCGCGCGCCGACCGCTCCGAGGTCGGCGTCGCGGCGTCGCCGCAGGAAGGGGCTTCGGCGGCTCGCCGGAACGGGAGCCGACCTGGCGCCCCGGGAAAGAGCGCTAGCCGACCAAGCCCACCGCTTCGAGCTCGCCCACCTCGGCGTCGAGCTCGGCGAGGGCCCAGCGGACCAGCGGGCGCAGGTCGCCCCGCTCCACGTAGAGGCCACGCAGGGCGAAGAGCACGTCGTCGGGGAGCCACGCCCCCAGGCTGCGCAGGAGGTCTTCGCCCCCCACCCCTCGCTCCCGCAACACCGACAGCCGCGCCAGGAGTCCCTCGAAGTCCATCATCGCCGTTCTCCTCGGGGTGCCCCGCCTTGCAAGGAGCGAGCCAGATCGTGCGAGAAGGAGTTAGGGGCAGTGCCCACGGCAAAACGGTCAACCAGCGTTGAAGCTTCGACCCAAGTCCACCGCCCGGGGCTCACCTGCCGTTGAGGGGCTGTGTCCGGGGAAGCCCATCGCCCCCGTCGGAAGCCCTGCCCGCCCGGGCGAGGCCCGGAGCGGGCCAACGGCCCCGGCGGGCGAGCGACCGGAACGGGCCCGTGCCCGCCCGCGGACGGGCCCCCGGCCGGAGACCCGCGGCGGGCCGCTTGCGCGTCGCAGGGGCCCGGCCCGGCCTTCGCCTGGGATCGGTCGTCCCGGGGGTGCCCGCCGGCCCCGGGCATCGTAGGCTGAGCCCCCATGGACCCCCAGTCGCGCGAGTTGATCTGGTTGCGCCGCGTGCGCGACCTCTCCCAGATGATCGGGAGCGAAGAAGACCCTGCCAAAGTCCCCCCCCTGGTCCTCTCGGCCGCCCTCGAACTCACCGAGGCCGAGCGGGCCTTCCTCGTGCGGGTCGAAGGGCCCAACGAGAGCGGCAGCTACCGACTCAAGGTCCTGGGTTCCCGTGGCTTCCGTGGCGACGGGCTCGAGGGCGCCGAGGGCGCCATCAGCCGCACGGTGGTCGAGAAGACCCTCGCCAATGGCGGACGCGCCGTGCTCACCAGCCGCCCGGCGGACGCCGAACTCGTCGACGCCACCAGCGTCGTCGGCCGCGGCGTCCGCTCCATGGTCTCGGTCCCCATGCGCCTGCGCGGACGCCTGGTCGGCGTGCTCTACCTCGACCACCGCGGCGAGACCGCCCTCTTCCGCGAAAGCGACCTGCCCACCCTGCAGACCTTCGCCACCCAAGCCGCCCTGGCCCTGGAGCTCGCCGCGGCCCGCGCGGAGGCCCCGGCCCCCGTCGAGCGGAGCCTGCTCGTGGGCAAGAGCGAGGTCCTGTCCGCCCTCCGCGCCGAGGCACGCAGGGCGGCCCGCAGCGGCGATCCGGTTCTCGTGTGCGGCGAAGCCGGCACCGAGGGCCTCCTCGTCGCGCGCGAGGTCCACGCCGGCGGCGGCGGCGGCCCGCGCACCTTCCGCAGCGTCGACTGCGCGGCCCCCGAGCCCGTGGTGGCCGCCGACCTCTTCGGCGCCGAGGGGGAGCCCGGGCTCCTCTCGCGCCTGGGTCCCGAGAGCACCGTGTGCCTCGAAGGGGTCGAGCACCTCCCCCCCACGCTCCAGCGCGTCCTGGCGAGGGCCCTCCGCGACGAAGTCTACGTCCCCGCCGGAAGGGGACGCACGATCCCCGTGCAGGCGCGCGTCGTGGCCCTGACCTCGGCCGACCTCGCCGCCCGGGTGGCCGAGGGGGCCTTCCTCGGCGACCTCTACTACCGCTTGGACATCCAGCGGCTCGTCGTGCCCCCCCTCCGCCAGCGCCTCGAAGACCTACCCGCGCTCTGCGAAGCCATCGCCGCCCGCATTGGCGCGAGCATGCAGTTCGCCCCCGACGCCCTGCAGTGCATGGCCGCCTACGCCTGGCCGGGCAACGTCCTCGAACTCGAAGGGGAACTGCGGCGCCTCGCCAAGCGGGGCTTCCCGCGCGTACGCAAGGACCACCTGCGGGACGAGATCCGCCAGGGCCGCGGCATCGTTCACGAGCGCCAGGCTTTCTCCGGTCGTACCCTCAGCGAGCTCGAAGAGGAGCTGATCCGCACCACCCTCGCCGAGTGCGGCGGGGTCAAGGCCCGCGCCGCGCGCCAGCTCGGTGTGCCCCGCTCGACCCTCTACCACCTGCTCGAGCGCTACGGAATCGAGGCCTGACCGCCCGCCGCCGGGAGCTCCGTCGGGCTCGCTCCTCGGTCACGATCCCCGTCCGCCGAGCCCCTTCGCACCGCGCCCGGACTCCTTCGGCACCCGCCACGGCCACGGCGCCTCGCTGACTCAAGTCCGCCGCCGGTCGGCCGACACTCTCTGCAGCATGGACCTCGGCCAACTGATCGAGCGCTACCGAGGCACCGGCCAAGTTCCTCCCCACCCCGTCCTCCTCGAAGAGCGGACCCCCGGCGGCGAGGAGGGCGAACGGCAGGTGCTCCTCCTGCCGCGGCGACCCCGCAAGGACCTCGTGGTGGGCCGCAGCAGCTCAGCTCCCCTCTGCGTGCCCGATCCCAACGTGTCGAGCCAGCACGCCCGCCTCCTCCCCCCTTCCCCCGAACGCAAGGCATGGAGCCTCGTCGACCTCGGATCGACGAACGGGACCTTCGTGGGGGCCCACGCCCTCGAGCCGCACCGCCCCTTCGCCTTGCGCGACCGCGAGCAAGTCCGCTTCGGCCCCACGCGGACCTTCCGCTTCCTCCGCCCCGCAAGCCTCGAGCGCACCCTGCGCGAGCTGGCCAGGACGCTCCCGCGACCGCGCCGACGGCGCGCCGAG
>RFHU01000349.1 GCA_003695705.1 Planctomycetota bacterium | reverse complement strand
GACGAGGACGACGAGGACGACGAGGACGACGAGGACGACGAGGACGACGAGGACGACGGGGACGACGAGGGCGACGAGACCTTTTCCAAGCCGGAGACGAAGTTCATGCGCCTCCTCCTCCTCGGCGACCCGCGCCTCGAAGACGACCGATGCGGCGCGCTCTTTCAGCGGATCCAGGCCAACTACCTGTTCGGCGACGCCCAGGCGCCCGAGGACCTCGAGCGGGGGCGGGCCTACCTCGACGCCGTTCGCGGCTTGCTGGCGGACCTCGCCGCTCCCGGGAGCGAGGCCCTCGGCCGGCGCTTGGAGCGCCTCGCCGGTCGGCCCCTGCCTTCCCCCGTCGTGGACGCGCTTCGCGCCGCGCTGCCGGCGGAGCTCTTCGCTACCGCCCGGCGGCGGTGGCTGGGCGACGCCGCCGCCGAGGGAGCGGGCAGCCCCTCGCGCGTCCTTCCTCGTCCGCTTGCGGAGCGGCGCTTCTCGGTCGAGCTACGCCGCGCCTGGCCCGCGGGGACCTGGACGGTCGGCGAGGACTACGAGCTGGCCTACCTCCCTGCCGGCCATGCCGATCCCCTGCTGAAGGCCTGGCTGGAACTCCTCGCCTACTTCCCCGCCGACTCGAAGGCGCGCGAGCGCCTGCTCGCCGCCGAGCGCGGCGTATGCACCAAGTGCCACGAGGTCGGTCCCGGGCCGGGCGGAGGATCCGGGATCCGCTGGCGGGCGGCGGGCGCCGACCCCCGCCGTCGCTGGTTCAGCGAGTTCTCCCACGCCCCGCACGACCGCTTCCCCGAGACCTCGCGCTGCGGCGACTGCCACGAACTGGCTCCGCGACCGCAGGGGGAAGGGTCGCCGGCGGGCGACGCGCCGGACGTCGTTCTCAGCGATTACCAACGCGTCGCTCGCTGTGCGGAGTGCCATCGCCCTCAGCGCGCAGGCAACCACTGTACCCTCTGCCACGACTACCACGTGGGGACCTTCCCCCTCGCGCGCGAAGCGGAGGCGGACGCGTGGAGGCGTCCCCGCTGAGCGCGCCGAGCTCCCGCCGGGAAAGGACACCATGAACGCCCTGGACGCGATCACCTCCCCCTTGGCCTTCAAGATCCTCGGGTTGGCCATCGCCGCGCTCGTGCTGCTCTCCCTGGCGGGTTCCTTGGTGGGTTCGCTTCTGCGCTCGCGCCGCGCGGCGCGACGTGCCCGCCACGAGCTCGAAGAGTTCCGCGCGCGCATCGAGCTGGCGCGGGCGGCGGCCGAAAAGCAGCGCGAGCAGGCCGCCCTGTCCTGGCAGGGCTACCGCAAGTTCGAGGTGCGCCGACGGCAGGTCGAGAACCTGTGCGGTGACATTTGCTCCTTCTACCTCTACCCCCACGACCGGCGGCCCCTTCCCGAGTTCCTGCCCGGCCAATTCCTCACCTTTCGCCTCGACGTTCCCGGGCAACGGAAGCCCATCACCCGTTGCTACTCGCTCTCGGCCGCGTACGAGCGCGAGTTCTACCGCGTCAGCATCAAGCGCATCGCCGGGCGGACGGTCGACGGGCACGAGCAACCTCCCGGTGTCGCATCGAACTTCTTCCACGACCACGTCAAGGAAGGCGACATCCTCGACGTCAAGGCCCCCGCGGGGAAGTTCGTCCTCGACGTGCACCGTGGCTACCCCGTCGTCCTCATCGGCGGCGGAGTCGGCATCACCCCCGTTCTCAGCATGTTCGAGACCCTCGCAAGGGCGCAGCCGAATCGCCCGGCCCTGCTCTTCTACGGGGTGCGCAGCAGCGACGAAGTCGTCCTGGGATCCCACCTCGTCGAACTCGCCCAGGGGAGCGCGGGGCGCAAGGTGTTCTTCTGCTACAGCAAGCCGAACGAGCGCGATCAGGGCTACATCGCACGCACCCAGCAAGCCGTCCAGGCGGCGATCCAGGGCGCGGCTCCCTGGCCGGAGGTCTACCACCTCGGATCTCGCGTCACCGGTGACCTCGTCAAGGGCTTCCTTCCCGGCGAGTCCGCGGTCGACACCCACCACTTCTACATTTGCGGTCCCGGTCCCATGCTCCTCTCCCTGACCTCGAGCCTGCAGGAATGGGGAGTCCCCGAAGGGCACGTCCACTACGAAGCCTTCGGGCCGAGCACCGTGAAGCGCGCCGCGAAGACCTCGCAGCGCATGCCCGTGCAGAGCTTCCAGGTGAGCTTCAGTCGCTCGGGCAAGACCGCCGTGTGGACGCCCGAGAGCGAGAGCCTCCTCGACCTCGCCGAGCAAGAGGGCGTCGACGTCGATTCGGGCTGCCGCGCCGGCGACTGCCACTCCTGCAAGGTGGCCATCAAGAGCGGCGAGGTCAGCTACCTCAAGGATCCTCCGGAGGCTCCCGAGGCCGGCTCGGCCCTCCTGTGCGTTGCCGTCCCCAAGGGCGACCTCGTCATCGACGCCTGAGCGCGGCGCTGCCTCCCGAGCCCGGTTGTGCGGGTGGCTTCGAGCACCGGCCCGCCAGCCTCCTTCACGCTTGAAGCCCACGGGGAGGAGTTGACGCCTGGCCGGCCCCGGGGCGCTGTCCGGTGCGCGGCTCAGCCGGTAACCTCTGTGGTCTGCGGTCCGTGGCTCGCCGGCCGCGGGCGGGCCTCGCCGGCCCGATTCGCCCGAACTGCCTTTTGCGGTGCGCTCGGCGCCGGAGGCAAGCATGCCGCCCGT
>RFHU01000028.1 GCA_003695705.1 Planctomycetota bacterium | reverse complement strand
CCCCAGCCCCCCCTCACGCACGGGTCGCCCCCAGCTCCCGGCGGGCGAAGGCAACCGCGCCGGCGGCGAGGACGACCCCGCCCCGCACGAGGCCGTCGAAGCCCAGGGACCGCACGACGCCCAGGGGCTCCACCCGCTCCCCGGCCGCCAGGAGGGAGGCAAGGTCGTCGCGCGCCAAGTCGGGAAGGAGCGCCACGACCGAAGCGAGGAGCGGGCGGAGGAGCGGATCGACGGTGCCGAAGACCCCCGGGCGGAGCGACTCGCGCAGGAACTCGCTCCCCGAGGCGACGAGGAGCGCCCACAGGGCCACCCCGACCGCCAGCCGGCGGTCGAAGACCGCGGCGGCCGCCAGCCCCACCGCGGCGAGGAACAGGAGCCGACCCCAGAGCGCGAGGGCGGCACGAAGCACGTTGGCAACGAAGCCGCCGGCCGGGAAGAGCACCTCGGGGCCCGCCTCGGGGAAGCGCACCACCACCGGACGCCGTTCGAGGTTCACGTAGGTGACCTCGAGGCGATCGCCCCCAGCGAGGACCTCCACGGGGACTCGGACTTCGTGTACCTCGCCGGCCGCCCAGCGGCCCGGCACCGAGAAGCGACGCTCGCTCCCCGGCGCGGCGAAGAGGAAGCCTCCTTGCACCGTGGGGCGTTCGCCGAGCCACGAGCGATCGACCGCCTGGGCCTGGTAGCGGAAGCGCAGACCAAGCCAGCGCGCCCCGGCCTGGGGACGAACCCCCGCGAAGCGCCAGGAAATGCGCGCGCGCCGCGGCACGCTGCGCCGTCGCGTCCGGAAGACCCGTTCGATGGCCTCGAAGGCCTCCTCGCGCGAAAGGCCCTCGGGCAGTCGCCCCGCCGCCTCGCGCCGGGCGAGCTCCGCCTCGGCGAGCGCCCGCAACCGCTCCGGGTCGGGGGCCGGTGCCCGCGCCCGACCCCGCGCGACCAGCACCTGCGCCAACGCGGCCCGGGCATCGGCTTCGCCCAGGGCGTAGCGCAACCCGGCGGCGAGGGCGACGGCGACGAAGGCCACGGCCACGAGCAGCCCGAGGGCCAGGACCGTGCCCGCCCACCAGGCCGCGAGCAACGCCTCCCGGCGCAGGGGCGCCGCGCACACCTGCACGAGCCGACCGCGCCGCAGGTGTCCGGCAAAGTCGCTTCCGAGGAACACTGCGCAGAGCGAGAGCACGAGGACGGCGAAGCCCACGCTCCAGCTCAGCGCGGCGCGCAGGCTGCCCGCCGGACTGCCGTCGCCGCTGAGGAGGAAGGCGCAGGCGAACGCTACCGCCACCGTGAGGAAGGCGCTCACCGGGGCCAGGCGCGAGCGCAGAGCGGCGCGGACGGCGAGGCCCGCGACGGCCGCCGGCGGCCAAGGTCGCCGTCCGGCGCTCACGCCCCCTCCCCGTCGGGCAGGAGCCGCCGCAAGACGCTCTTGGCCTGGGGCGGCAGGTCCGAGAGTCCCGAGGGTCCGTCGCCCGCAGCCGAGGGGCAGGATCCGTCGCCGGGGGCCGCGAGCGCTGCGCCCCCGCGGAGCCCCGACCGCTCCGCCGGTCCGCGCGGACGGACGTCGCCCTCCTCCTCCGCCCCGTCCTCCCCTTCTGCGGAGGACGCAGCGCCGAGCAGGCGCGCGAGGACGGCGCGCGCCGCGGGGGGAGCCTGGGCGAGGGAGCCTGCGGCCTCCTCCGCCGCAGCGGCGTCCGTCTCGCCCGCTGCGTCTGCCCTCCTCTCGCTGCGCTCGCCCTCCTCTTCCGACGCCGGCGGGACCAGGCCCAGGATGCGGTCGAGGGCCGCTCGGCCCGTAGGCCGCGGCGCCGCGTCGGCTCCGCCGGCGGAGGAGGCGAGTGCGTCCCGGGCGGCGTCCGCCTCCGTCGCGTCCGCCCCGAGGCCAGCGACCGCTTCGCCGCGAGGGCCTCCGGCCGCGCCCAGGGGCTCGACGCGCGGCAGGCTTGCGCCGACGGCTTCCTCCTCGGCGGCGCCCTCCCCTCCCGAGACCGTCGGCGCGCCCGAGCCCTCTGCCGCGACGAGAGGCCGCGGCGGCGCGGGCGCGGCGCCCTCCTCCCCCAGGACCTCCGCGGCGCGAGCGTCCCCCTCGCCGACGAGGAAGCCGGCGATGGGCCCACCGAGGCGCGCGCCGGCCGACTCGCTGCGCTGGGCCTCGGCGCCCTCGACGACCCGCCGGAACAAGCTCTCGAGCCGGTCGGTGGGGACGCTGAGCTCCAGGTCGCGAACTCCGGGCAGGGCACGGCGCACGGCCTCGCGCACGGCCGCGGGCGCCAGGCCCTCGGGGGGGGAGAGTTCCACCCGCAGGCGATCGTGGCGGGCCAGGAGGTCCGCGGTCCGTCCCATGCGCTGCAGGCGACCGCCGTAGAGGATGGCCACGCGGTCGGCGAGGTCCTCCACGTCGTCGAGCAGGTGCGAGCTGAGCAGCACGGTGCGCCCCCGCGCCCGCAACTCCTCGAGCAAGTTCTTGATCTCGCGCGTGCCGAGGGGGTCGAGCCCCGAGGTGGGCTCGTCGAGCACGAGCAGGTCGGGGTCGCCGACGAGGGCCACGGCGAGGCCAATGCGGCGGGCCATGCCCTTGGAGAACTCGCCCACGGGGCGGTCGGCGCTCGCCGAGAGTCCGACCATCGCCAGGAGCTGCTCGCAGCGGCGCCGCCGCTCGATGCGCTCGAGGCCGTGCAACCGGCCGAAGGCGTCCAGGGTCTCCCGAGGGGTGAGGAAGGGGTAGAGGCGCGTCTCCTCGGGCAAGTAGCCGAGTCGAGCCCGGGCCTCGGGACGCCGTGGAGAGCTGCCGAAAACGCGCACGCGCCCGCCGCTGGGGAAGAGCAGGCCAAGGACGAGCTTGATGGTCGTGGACTTCCCTGCCCCGTTGGGACCGAGGAGCCCAAAGATCTCGCCCCGATCGAGGGAGAGGGTCAGCGGGTGCAAGGCGCGCACCCGCGTCCGCCCCCAGAAGTCGCGGTAGCGCTTCTCGACGGCGAGGAGTTCGACCACGGGCGCGTCGTCCGTGCGCGGCGCCGCGAACCGCTTCGCCTCGCTCCCTCCCCCGCCCACCGGGCCTAGCCGAGCGACTCGCCCAGGCGAATCAACCGGGCGGAATTGAAGACCACGAACAAGGATCCCAGGTTGTGGAGCAGGATCGCCCACACCGGGGTCAGGTAGCCGCCACCGGCCAAGGCGAGCCCCACGGCCAACAGCCCCACCCCAACGGCGAGGTTCTGCCGCACCACGCGGCGGCTCGCCAGGGAGAGCTCGATCAGGAAGGGGACCCGGCGCAAGTCGTTGTTCATGAGGGCCACCTGCGCCGACCCGATGGCCACATCGCTGCCCGCCGCCCCCATGGCGATGCCCAGATCTCCGGCGGCCAAGGCCGGCGCGTCGTTGACGCCGTCCCCGACCACCGCAATCCGCTCTCCGCGCGCGCGCGCCGACTCGGCGAGCTCGAGCTTCTCCTGGGGGAGGACTTCCGCGGCCACGTCGTCGCAACCGAGCTCGGTCCCCACCTTGCGTGCCACGTCCCAGCGGTCGCCGGTCATGATGGAGATGCGCTCGACGCCCAGCTCCCGCAGCCTGGCCACGGCCTCGCCCGCGCCCTCCCGCACCGAGTCCTCGAGTCCGAAGGCTCCCCACCAGCGTCCGTCGACCGCGACGTCGATGCGAGAGAGGGCTTCGCCGCCCGGGAGTTCGGCCGCGGGCACTTCCACCCCCCGCCGCTCGAGGAGGGTGCGCCGGCCGAGGAGGACCTCGCGCCCGTCGACGCGGCCCGCCACCCCCAGGCCCGGGATCTCCTCCACGTCGACGGCTTCGGCGCCGGAGAGCCCCGCCTCCTCGGCAACGGCGACGACCGCGCGCGAGGCAGGGTGGTTGCTGCGACCGGCGACGGCCGCGGCGAAGCGCAGGACGTCCCCTGGGTCGCAGCCCTCGGCGGGAAGCAAGCGGACCACCGAGAGCGCGCCGCTGGTCAGGGTGCCCGTCTTGTCGAAGAGCACGCAGGTAAGGCGCGAAGCCACCTCGAGGTCGCTGGCGTTCTTGATGAGGATGCCCAGGCGGGCGGCGCAGCTGAGCGCCGCGACCATGGCCGTGGGGGTCGCCAACACCAAGGCGGTGGGGCAGGCCACGACCAAGGCGGCGACGAAACGCACCTGCTCGCGGGTAAAGAAGAGGATGACGAAGGCGATCATGAGGACCGTGGGCAGGTACCAGGCCACGTAGCGATCGATGATCCGCGCTACGGGTGGGCGCGACGCCTCCGCCGCAAGGATGAGTTGCTTTACCTTGCCCAAGGTCGTGTCCGCTCCGGCGCGGAGCACCTCCACATCGAGCGCGCCGGTCAGGTTGGTGGTTCCGGCGTAGACCTCGTCGCCCTCGCCCTTCTCGGCGGGGAGCGATTCGCCGGTGATGCTCGCCTCCGACAGGGTCGAGCGTCCGGCGCGCACCACCCCGTCGGCGGGGACGCCCTCGCCGGGGCGCACCCGGATCCGATCCCCGGGCGCGAGCTCCGTCGCCTCGACCTCGACCTCGCGCCCGTCGGCCTCGACGCGCCGCGCCTTGGTCGGGGCCAGGCGCACGAGCGACTCGATGGCCACGCGGGCCCCGAGGGCCGTGCGGCGTTCGACGAGTTCGCCCAAGAGGGCGAAGAAGGCCACGGCCCCTGCGCTGACGAAGTCTTGAAAGGCGATGGCGGCGATGACCGCGAGGGCGATGAGCTCGTCGAGCTCGAGGCGGTCGGACAGTAGGTTGCGAACCGCCCGCCACACGATGGGCACGGCGAGGACGACGGCGCCGACGGCGGCCGACGAGTCCGCCACCGCCGGCGCGACGAGGTCGAGGCGCCCCGCAATGAAGCCGTTGAGGACCAGCGCGCCGCCGCCCAGGGTCACGGCGAGACGGCGCGCCACGCGCCGCTGGGCTTCGGCCTCCTCGCGCGGAACCGGCCCCGGAGACGCTGCGGGCTCGCCGGCGGTAACGCTCGCGGCGCCGCTCACCGCTCCTCCTCGTCTTCGCCCGCGGACTCCTCCTCCGCCAGCACCTTCTCCTGCAAGCGCCGGTCGAGTTCGGCGACGTCTCGCTCGAGCCGCAGGCGCAGATCTCCCTCGGGGACGAGGAAGACCTCGCCGAGTCCGTCGACGGCGTCGGTGAGGGTCTTGCTCAAGAGACGCTCTCGGAGGGTGCGGCGCTGCGCGCGCCACTCGGGAAGGAGGGCTGCGAAGCGAGCGCGGTCGGCACTGGCCGTCGCCGCCAGGCGCTCCGCCGCGGCGCGCGCCTCGCTCCTGCGCCGCTCGGCCTCGACGGAGCCCTGGCTGCGGCGGCGCGCCGCCGCGGCTTCGGCCCGCGCGCGCAGCTCGTCGGCCTCCTGACCGGCGCGCGCCACCGAGGCGAAGGCCGCGCGCACCTGCGGCGGGGGCGAGAGGTCGCGCTCGAGGTCGATCTGATCCACCCCCAGGCCGAGGTCCGCTGCCTCGAGGCCGGCCGCCAGTTCCGCCTTCACGTCGGCGAGGAAGTCGGTCTTGCCCGCACCCAAGAGGGTCTCGATGCCGCGGTGCGCGGCGGCGCTCACCGCGGCGCGCTCGAGCAGCGCTGCGACCACGGGCTCGATGTCGACCGCGCGCACCAGGGAGCGCTGGGCGGGATCGCGCACGCTCACTCGGGCGGCGAGGGCGACGTGCACCAGGTTGGCGTCTCCGCTGATCAGGTAGCCATCCCGCGCGGGGTCGAGCCCGCCCTCGCGTCGTGGCGCTTCGCCGCGGACCTCGGCGGCCGCGTCGCGCAGCAAGTCGAAGGTGCGCACGACCACGCGACGCGGGCGCCGGTCGACGCGCACCACTTCGTCGACCACCGGCCACCCCCAGTGGGCCCCTGGGCCGAGCGGCGTCGGATCGAGCACGCCGAAGCGGCGCACGAAGCCCGTCTCGTGCGGGCCAATGCGGAACAGGCCCGAGAGGAGGAACAGGACCACCAACACCCCCATGGCGAGTTGGAGGACTCGAAAGGCAAGCGCAACGGCCTCCTCGAGGGCCCGGCCGGCGGCGTCGGGTGCCTGCGGCTCGCGCTCCACCTCAGCGCCTCTTCTCGCCGGGCTTCGTCCCGCCGGCGCCCGGGGAGCGGGCCGGCCCCCGCAGCAAGTCGAAGGGAGGTTGGTCGGTGTCGAGGACCAGCGTCGGCCCGGGCTTGCCCGGACGAGGCGTCAGCAGCTTCTCGAGGGCCTCGAGCTTCTTGAGGAAGACGGCCAGCTCGGGGTCGGCCGCCATGGCGCGATACGCGGGCCCTGCCTTGCGGTCGGCCTCGGCCAGAAGGTCGCGGGCGTCCCGCTCGGCTTCGAGGAGCAGGCGCGCCCGCTCCTCTTCGGCCCGCCTTCGGATGGCGTCCGCCTTCTCTTGCCCTTCGCGGCGGATCTTGGTGGCGAGCAGCTTGCGGTCCGCGCGCATCCGCTCGAACACGGCCTCGGTGGCGCTCTTCGGCAGGGTCAGGCGGCGAATGCCCACCGTGCGCACTTCGACTCCGGCGGACGCCGCGTCGGCGGCGAGCCCTGCGAGGATGCGCCGCTCGACCTCCTCGTACTTGAGGTCCGCGCGCTCCGCCGAGACCAGGGCCGCGAAGGGGTAGCTGGAGACGACCGCGGTCTGGTGGTTGCGCAACCTACGGACGAGAAAGCGCTCCGCGTCGGCCACGGTCTCCGCCTCGGTCTCGCCCTTGAAGGTCTCGAGAAAGGTCTTGGCCGAACGCACCCGCCAGAGGGCGAAGGAGCCCACCAGCACCGCGCGACCGTCCTTGGTGATCATCTCCTCGAGGGGCGAAGAGAGGACCCGCAGGCGCGCGTCGAAGGGCTTTACCTCTTGAATGGGCCAGGGCCACTTGAACCCCAGCCCCGCCTCTTGCTGCTCCGCCGTGGGCTTGCCGAAGGTGAGCACCACGGCGGTCTGGGTGTCCTGCACGGTGAACACGACCATCTGCAGGCAGAGGACCGCCGCCAAGAGCCCGGCGACCAGCAACAGCGCTCGCCGCCGGGGACCCGCCGGGGCCGCGGCGACGCCCGCCTCGGCCGCTCGACCGTCTACGCCGCTCACTCGTCCTCCTTGCTGGCTTCGACCTCGTCCCTGCTGCGGGGGACGAAGGCCCGTTGTCCCAGGCCGACCTCCTCGGCGCTGAGCTTCTCCTGCAGGTCGAGGTCCGTCCGGACCTCCGCGGAGCGCCCGAGCACGATGAGTCGCCGGCGCGCGGCCGCCTCGACCAGGCGATCGAGGTAGCGCGCGGAGCGCCACACCTCGGGCGCGGCGTCGTGGGCGGCTCGCAGGGCCGCGAAGCGGCGGGCGTCGGCCTCGGCCAACACCTGCCGCCGCCGCGCCTCGCTGGCCGCCCGCGAACGCTTGCGGGCAGCCTCGCTGCGGGTTCGAGGGAGGAGGTCGGCGGAGAAGACTTCTGCCTCGAGGATGCGAGCGTGCCGTTCTTCGAGCGCCACCGTCACCTCCTCGAAGGCGTCGCCCACCTCCGCAGGCGGATGCAGGTCGGTGAGCGAGGCCCCGACGACGTCGACCCCGAGGCCGAAGCGGTCGCTCGCCTGCTGCAGAGCGTCGCGCAGAGCGCGGGCGCGCTCGCCCCGCTCGCGAAGGAGCACGTCGAGGTCGGCTCCGCTGAGCAGAAAGGAGAGTTCCCGCTCGGCGAGGGCCTCGAGCAAGGCGCCCGGATCGCGCACGCCGGTCGCGTAGGCCTCGGGGTCGCGAATCCGGTAGTGCACGCTGGCCGCGACGGCCAGCAGGTTCACCGGGGCGACCCCGGGGTCCTCGTCGGCTGCGCGCTGGCGGGCGAGGAGAACCAAGGAGGCGCCCTCCTCCCCTTCGTCGACGTGGCCGGCGTCGGTCCAGGAGAGCACGCGCGCGCCGTCCCCTGCGGCGTGGCCTTCGTGCTTGCCCGTCACCAGGGTGAACAGGCGCCCGGTCGCCAGCGGCTGGACGCGCACGAGGGGCCAGGGGAGGGCGAGATGCAGGCCGGGCCCGACGGTGCGCACGGGACGACCGAAACGACGCAGGATCGCGCGCTCGCCCGGACCCACGACCACCAGGCTCGTGAGCAGCCACAGCGAGGCGGCCGCGAAGCCGGCGAGCGGCAGGACCCACCGCTGGAGGAAGCCGTAGAGCCAGGTCTGCGAGAAGGCGAAGCCGAACTGGTAGTCGACCGCCTGGGCAATGCTCTGGGCGATGCTCGATGGGGCGGCCAGGATCCCCAGGAGCCGGCTGTCGTATGGAGGGCGGGCGACCTCGCCGGGGCGGCGCGGACGGTAGGCCTCGAGGAGGAGGAGGACGAGCGCTTCGACGCCGAGGAGGGCCTCGCTGGCGACGAAGGCGTACCCCAGCCCTTCGCCTGCGGTCAGGCCGAAGCTGTGGCGGGCGGCGAGCGCGAGGCCGGCGACGAGGAGGGCGAAGGCGCCCGAAGTGGCGCGCCGCCCGCCGGCCGCGGCCAGCGGGGCGGGGCCCTCGGCGAGGGCGAAGGCGTAGCGGCCGAGCACGAGCAGGGCGAAGGCGCCGCCGCAGAGGGCTGCCGCTCCGGCGAGGCTCGCCTCCCGGGCCGCCGCAGCTTCGCCGAGAGAGAGCAGCGCCCCCGCCGCGCCGAGTTCGCTCGCAGCGAGGAGGACCGCGAGCGCGGGGGCTTCCACGGCCGCCCAGCCCCCTGCGGCAGCCCCTCCGGCAGACGGCGCCTCCTCCTCGAACAGGGAGCGGCGCCCCTCGCGCGCCAAGGCCGCGAGCCGCTCCGCCTCGAGGCGCTCCCGCTCGGCCCGCGCCCGCCGAGCGCTCTCGCGGAGCAGCCCCAGCCACACCCAGACGCCCGCGAGCAGATGGGCCGCGGCGCCGGCTGCAACGAAGGAGCCTCCGTGCCAGGCCACCGCGAGGGCTGTGCCTCCCCCCGCGAGGCTCGCCACGAGCCCGATCCAGCCCAGCCACAGCCCACGCGCAGGATCGCCCGTCGCCATCCTCCTCTCCTACCCCTTGCCTGCCAGCGGGTTCACCCGCTCGCCCGTCGGCGAGGGAGTCTACCTGCGCAAGGCGACCCCAGGCTCCGACGGGGCGCAGCTTCCGGAGCGAAGACTCCGGGGAAGCTCCGGCGGCGCGACCGGTGCCCGAAGGCCGACGGAATTCCGGCAGCCTTCGGGCGGCCCCCCCGGCGAGACGCAGCGCGTCAACTCCCGGTGACGACGGGGGATGGCGCCTCTCCCCTAACCCCTTTGCCAACAAAGGCTTGATCCGGCCCCGCAGGGCCGCTAGACTGCCGGTCCCCTCGGAAAGGAGCCTCGATGAAGCACGCTGCAGAGAACCCCCTCGTGCGCGCGCTCCTCGACGCCGAGCGCGAGGAGGAGACGCCGCGCTTCGCCGCCCAGCGCATGCGCGCGGTCCGCGCGGGCGACTTCCAGCGCCGCCGCCTCTTGGTCCGGGCGCGCAGCGAGGGCGAAGCCCACCGCCGCTCGGACAGCCACGAGGGTGCCCCCCTCCCCGCGGCGGAGCAGAAGGCTTAGCAACCCGTCGAAGGAGATCCGAAGGCCGGACCGCGTTCCGGAGCACCCCCTCGTGGGCGAGGGCGGGCCGGAGCGGCCCGGGCGGAGGCCTCGGGGAGGGACCCGTTAGGCTCGGGAGCCCCCCGGACCGAACGCTTCGTCGGCCTTGGGGAGCGCGGGCGGGAGTTCGCCCTCGGTCGGGCGCACCCCTGCGCGCCGGCGAAAGGCGGCCTCGAGGACGCTGGCCCAGTCGGTGGGCTGTTCCCCGTCCCTGGCGCTGGCGGCCCGCGAGCCGGGGAGGCAGTCCCTGAGGAGGCCGTCGAGGTCGGGGCGTGGGTCCTCGTCGAAGACCAGCGCGTGGCGGGCGCGGAAGAGCAGCGCGCGGGCCGCGAGGAGTTCGCCGTTCATGGCGAGGAGCGGGTCGCAGCGGGCCTCTCCAATGCGGCGCAGGGCCTGATCGATCCAGGCGGCCTCGAGGAAGGCCCGCCCGTCCGACTCCGCCTGCGCGTAGAAGTCCGCGAGTTCCGCGCCGAGCGGATCGAGGCGGCGCGCGCGGCGAAGGCACTCCAGGGCCGCCTCCACCGGCGCGGGCCGGGGCGCGGCCAGCGCCTCGAGATGCAAGCGCGCTCGCAGGACCAAGGCCGGCACGTAGCTGGGATGCACTGCGGCAGCGCGCTCGAGGGCCTCGGCAGCGGCCTCGCGCTGGCCTCGCTCGAGGAGCGCCGCCCCCAGCGCGTAGTGCGCCTCGTAGTAGCTGCGGCGGATCTCCACCGCGCGCCGGTAGCTCTCGGCGGGATCTTCCCCGGCGAGGCGCAGCGCGTCGCCCCGCAGCTTCCACACCTCGTCGGCGTCCGGATCGTCCGCAAGAATGGCGTCGCACACGGCAATGCAGGCCCCGAAGTCGCGAGCGGCCAGGTAGTGGACCGCTTGCACGAGACGGGCCTGCCAGGTCTCGAGTCCACCGGCAAGGCGCTCGGCCTCGCGGAAGGCCACCACGGCCTGCTCGAGGTAGCCCTCGGTGACGGCGAGGTGGTCGGCGTCGTCCACGAAGTGCAAATGCCGGTTGTCGTCTTCCTGCTCGAGAAGGCCGAGGTGCAGGTAGACCCGGCCCAGCTCGAAGTAGGCGCCGGCGAAGTCTCCCATGCGGTCGATGCTCCGCTCCATGTCCTCGAGGGCCGCCGCGATGCGCCCGAGGCGGAATTGGGCCATGCCGCGGTAGAAGCGCGCCCACGCGAGTTCGGGGCGCTCGGCGAGGACCTCGTTCAAGCGTTCGACCACGTCTTCGAGGGCGGGGAAGGTGCGCACGATGTCGGCGGCGATGCGGTAGCGCTGCGTGTCCCAGTGCGCGATGGCCTGGGCCACCTCGAGGGCCGCGGTCGTGTCGAGGGGAACCGCGCCCGATCGGTCGTCCTCGGTCCGCGCGGTCACCGCGAGCCAGCGGCCGCCCGAATCTGCTGGGTTCGCGCGGCCGGCGAGGTAGTCGTCGAGGGCCTCGCCCAAGGCGCGCGCCGACGGGTATCGGCCGGCAGGATCCTTGCACAAGCAGCGGAGGACGATGGCCTGCAGGGAGCGGGGAATGGAGGGGTCGATGGTCCTCGGCTTGGGCGGCGGCTCGTGGATGACCGCGTAGAGGGTCTCCACGAGCTCCTCGCGTTCGAAGGGCCGCTGTCCGGTGAGGAGTACGTAGAGGGTGGCGCCGAGGCCGTAGACGTCGGTCCGGGCGTCGATGCGGTCGACTCGTCCGCGCGCCTGCTCGGGCGCCATGAGGTCGGGAGTCCCGGCCAGCACGCCTTCGCCTTCGCCGCGGCGCCGAGCGCGCAGGTCGGCGGCGATGCCGAAGTCGGTGAGGTAGGCGCGACCGCGACGGTCCACGAGGATGTTCTCGGGCTTGATGTCCCGATGCACGATCCCCTGCTCGTGCGCGAACTCGAGGGCGCGGGCCACTTCGCGCACGACGCGCACCGTCTCGTCGAGACCGAGGCGCGCGTCGCGCAGGTTCGGCCCGTCGACGTACTGCATGGCGATGTAGAACTGCCCGCGCTCGATGCCCAGCTCGTAGATCTGCACGATCCCCGGGGCGCCGATGCGCGCCGTGAAGCGGGCTTCGCGCCGCAGGCGCGCGACGTCGGCCGGGCGGGCTTCGGCGAGGAACTTGAGCGCCACCGGCCGGTCGAGGCTCGTGTCGCGCGCTCGGTAGACCACTCCGAAGCCGCCGCGCCCGAGGAGGCGCTCGATGGTGTACTTGGCCGGGACCGCGACCTCGACCGGTTCGCGGGGCACGGAGGCGCCCTGCCCGTCGATGCGGACGGTCTCCGCGTGGGGGAGGGCCGGGCGCTCGTCGCTCACGAGCGGCAGCTTAGCAGCCTCGGGGCGAGGCGAGACGGGCCGGCGCCCACGCCACGCGCAGGTCCACCGTCAACGGACGACGAGCTCGCAGAAGGCGGTGTGGGTGTCGAAGGCGAGTTCGACGACGGTGCGCACGGTCTCGTGCACTTCGCCCCGGCGGTTCTCGACGCTCGCGGGGTGCCGGGGATCGAGGAAGAAGGCGAAAGGGTAACGCCGCACCCCGGCGGGAATGGGAACTCCGAGGTCCTTGACGAACAGGGAGACGACGCCGTCCCCGAGGCGTCCCAGGGCGCTGGCCGGCCCCAACCCCACCAGCGAAGCCTCCCGCGCGAGGATGGGTTCCTCGTGGGGCGGCGCCTGCCCGCGTCGCGCGCGGGTGGTGAGGCTGGCCCGCAGGCGCAGCGCGCCGCCGCGCACCCGAAAGGGGCGGGGCGCCCACACCGCCACGTGTCCGTCGACCCAGCCGCCCCGCCGCACGTCCCGCGTCGCCAGCTCGAAGGCCACGCGCCGGCGGGTCGGCCTCGGGTCGGGATCGTCGAAGGGCGCCTCCACCCACAGGCAAGCGGGTTCGAGCTCGGGGTCGCCGGCCAGGACGGCGAAGGGGACCCGGCGCGGAGCGGCCGACCCCAGGCGCGCCACGGGCACGGTGAGCCCCAACCGGAGGCCGCGGGTCCCCTCGCAGCCGAGAACGGTGCAGCGCCCGTGCTCCGCCAGGCAGTCGCGGTGGTGCTCGGTCCCGCACTCGGCGCAGGCCACGGGCGGCCCTGCGCGGCCCTCGGAGCCGTCGGGACGCGCTTCGAGGGCACGGCGGCAGTAGGGACAGCGCCCGGCGTCGCGCCCCCGCGCTCCGCGCGGCGCCACGCGCACCTCCGGGGGGATCGCGGCGTCGCGCTCGGCGAGCAGGGGCCGGGGCAGGACCGGAGCGAGCCGTCGGGCGGCGAAGGCGAGCGCCGCGGCGTCCGCCCCCCGAGCCCAGGCCACGGGCTCGGAGAGCGCAAGGGAAGCCTCCGGCCCCCGCCCCAGCAATGCCAAGAGCACGTCGGACAACGCCTCGTCGGCGACGAGGTACGCGCTGGCCGCGCGCGTCGCGGCCTCGCCGGGCGGAAAGGGACCCTCGACCGCGAGGCCCTCGCGACGGGCGAGCGTCGCCCCGCGCTCGAGGTCGGAAGCCCCCGCGAAGGCGACCAGCTTGGGCCGGGACGTTCCCAGCGCCTCGAGGGCGGCCAGGGCCGAGCGCGCGGCGGCAAGCCACCCCTCGGCGCCCGAGGCGCCCGTGACCGCGCAGGCGCCTTCGCGCACCCGCAGGCGGGCGTCGGCGGTCGGGGCGAGGAGCAAGGCGCCGTCGGCTTCCCCGGCACCCACGGCCGCTCGCGCCCCGCCGTCGTCCGCGACAGGGAGCAGCTCGACTTCCTCCGCCAGCGCCGTGCGCAGGGCAGCGAGCAACGCGCCGCGAGCGGCGCAGGCGAGGCGAGGGAGGAACTGCATTCCCGCAAGGTAGCAGCCGACTCCGCCCGAGCGATGGTGCCCGGAGAACCCCGCCGCAGTCCGCTTCCGAAGCGTCGCCGTCCAACCCCGAAGCCTCGCCGCGGCTCCAGGCGACGGGCACCCGCCGCATCCGCGCCGAGCCGCCGAGAAGCAGGGGCCGCAGGCCGCCCGAGCTCGGAATTACCGGATGCGGACAAACGCCCGCCGCAGTTCCTGCGTTGCGTTCGTGCGGAAGGAGGCCCTCGTGCGCCCGCTGCTGTCGATCTGTTTGGCCGTTGCCCCGCTGCTCCTCGCGAGCGCGCAGGAGGCGCGCCCGGACCCCGCACCCGCCGTGGGCGCTCCGGCCCCCGACTTCGTGCTGCGGCGCCTGGGCCAGGACGGGAGCCCGGGAGACGAGCGCGTCCGTCTCTCGGCGCACTTCGGTCAACGACCGGTGGCGCTGGTGTTCGGCTCCTACACCTGACCGCCCTTCCGGCGCTCGGTGGGCGCCCTCAATCGTCTCTACCGGCAATTCGGCGAGCGGGTCGCCTTCTACGTGGTCTACATCCGCGAGGCGCACGCCGCGGACAGCCGCTGGCCCGATCCTCGTCTGCAGGTGAAGACCCCCCGCACCTTCGGCGAGCGCCTGGGGGTCGCGAAGACCTGCAGCGAGGCCCTGGGCATCGACTTCCCCTTGCTCGTGGACGGACTCGACGACGCCGTGGAGCGAGCCTACCGGGGCTGGCCCGACCGCCTCTACCTCGTCGGTCGGGACGGGCGCGTCGCCTACCGCGGAGGGCGAGGCCCCTGGGGATTCTCTCCGGACGCGTTGCGGAAGGCCATCGAGTCCGAACTCGCCGCTTGCGACCGTCCCTCGGGGTCCGTGGAGGCGCGCAGCTACCGCTTCGAGGCGCAGGTGGACTTCCGCAACGAACCGGTGAAGAACCGCTTCGTCTTCTCCGAGCGCGGCATCCAAACCGAGCACCGCGCACCGCCCGCGCGCGGCGTCCGGCGAACCCTCGTGGAGCGCCGGATCGACGCAACGCAACTGGCGAAGGTCGTCCTGAACGGGGCAGAGCTCCCAGCGGCCGTCGTCGAGAGTCGATTGCGTGGTCTCTTCGGAGAGCCGCACCGGGAACTGCGGCTCGAGCGCCGGGGAGAAGACACCGCGAGCGCCGACGAGACCATCGCGCGTTCGCTGAGCCAGCAGTACACCGACCGAACGTTGCTCGAAGCCCTCGCTCGCCTGTGCGTGCGGGACCGCGCGCGCCTGCGCGCCCACGCCCAGGGAGCGGACCGCGTGACCTCCTGGGCGCCTCCGGCCGTCTACGCGGCGTTCCGCTACGAAGAAAGCGCCGCCCCGGAGGGAGCCCGCCGAATCGTCGTCCGCAGCGAAGGCGCGCGCGGTCCCGCCGGAGGCAGCGGCCGGCGGACCCTGCGCGCCTTCCGCTGCGAGTTCCTCCTCGGCGCGGAGGACGAGGCCCTCCGCAGCCTCGTCCTCGACGCCACCCTCTACAACGAGGCCAAGCGCATCGAAACCCGCCTCGTCTGGCGGCAGGAGCTCGCAAGCCCGGCAGGACGAGCGGCGCAAGCGGGCCATCCGGCGCCCGAGGCCCTGGCCGCCCTCTGCGACGCCGTGGACGTGGCGAACCGCGGGCACCCGGAGGCGGCGGCCGCCGCCTGCGCCGACCTCTCGCTCCCCGGGGCGCTGGGGGAGACCGTCGCCGAGCTCCGCTCCCGCTGGCGTCGCACCGCCTCCGGAGTGCGCTGGACGCACCACAGACTGCCGCCTGCCCTGGCCGACGCGCGCGCGAGCCGGCGCCCGCTGCTGGTCCTCTTCGACCAGGACGGCTGCCCGCCGTGCGCGATCCTTCGCCGCCAGGTCCTCGAGCGACCCGAATTCGCCGCGGCGGTGGGCGACCGCGCCGTGCTGCTGAACCTCAACGCGTGCAACGACGAAGCCCTGGCCCGCCGTTACGGCGTCGCGGGGACGCCGACCCTCCTCGTCCTCGATGCCGACGGCGAAGCGATCGCCCGCCAGGAGGGAATCCACGACCTCGCGAGCAGCCTCGCCTTCGTTCGCGCCGCTCTGGCCCAAGCGGCGGCGAAGGGTGCGCGCGCGCACCGACGCTACTTCTGACTTCTCCCGCGATCCGTTCCGTCTGGGACGGCGGCGGGCGCGGAGGGCGAGTTTGCCGCCCCGGCGAAGACCGGGTACCCGGGCGACCCGCGCGCGCCCGACCCTCAGGAGGCGACGGACGGCGTCCGGCAGGCAACTCGCCGAACGGCCAGCGAAGCGCGAAGCGCAGGCGGAGAACTCTGCACCGCAGCGCAACGGCGCGGAGGAATCGCGGGCGGCCGGTCGCCTTCAGTTCGCGGACGGGCGCGCGGCCTTGTCGGCCTTGCGTCGGGCGACCGACCACCAGGCCTGGAGCTCGGGAGGAGCCTTCCCCTCGAGGAAGGCGCCGGACTCGACGAGGGGGAAGATCTCGCCGAGGTGACGCACCTCGGTGCGGCTCACGCGGCGCACGACGTGGTAGGGCCGCAGGCGGGCGGGGTCGTCGAGGCCGGCGGCGCCGATGAGTTCCAGGGCGGACTCCACCGTCTTGCTCTGGAAATTGCGCACGCGCCAGGCCTTGGACTCGACGTCCAGGCCCTTGGCCAAGGCCCGGTCCTGGGTGGCGACGCCCGTGGGGCAGCGGTTCGTGTTGCACTTGAGGGCCTGAATGCAGCCGAGCGCGAAGAGCATGGTGCGCGCCGCGTTGCACAGGTCCGCGCCCAAGGCGAGCTGGCGGACGATGTGGAAGCCGGTGGCGATCTTCCCGGCCGAGACGAGCCGCAGCCGGTCGCGGAGGCCGGCGCCGAGGAGCGCGTTGTGCACGAAGGTCAGACCCTCGTCGAGGGGGGTCCCGACCGAGTTGGAGAACTCGATGGGCGCCGCGCCCGTGCCCCCCTCCGCGCCGTCGACGGTGATGAAGTCGGGAACGATGTCCAGGTCGCGCATGGCATGGCACAGGGTGAGGAATTCGACGGGGTTCCCCAGGCAGAGTTTGAATCCCACCGGCTTTCCGCCCGAAAGTTCGCGCAGACGCGCCACGAAGGCCACCAGCCCGTACGGTCCGTCGAAGGCGGAGTGGGCGGGCGGCGAGATGACGTCGCGGCCCACGGGAACGCCGCGGATCTTCGCGATCTCCGGGGTGACCTTGCGGCCGGGCAGGATGCCGCCATGCGCTGGCTTGGCGCCCTGGGAGAGCTTGAGCTCGATCATCTTCACTTCGGGCCAGGCCGCCTTCTCGGCGAACGCTTCGGGGTCGAAGCCTCCCGCCGGAGTGCGGCAGCCGAAGTAGCCGGTGCCGATCTGCCACACCAGGTCGCCGCCCTGGCGGTGGTAAGGGCTGATGCCGCCTTCGCCCGTGTTGTGGGCGAAGTCGCCCAGTTTGGCGCCGCGGTTCAGGGCCTCGATGGCCGCCCAAGAGAGGGATCCGAAGCTCATGGCGCTCACGTTGAGGAGCGCGGCCGAATAGGGTTGCATGCACCCCTCGCCGCCCACGGTCACCCGCCGACGCTCCTCGGGAACGTGCCTGGGAAACAGGGAGTGCTGGATCCACTCGCGGCCGATGCAATAGAGGTCGTCGCGCGTCCCGAAGGGCAGGGTGTCGACGACGTCCTTGGCTCGCTGGTAGACGACGGTGCGGTCTTCGCGATCGAAGGGATTGGCCTCCCGGTCGGACTCGACGAAGTACTGGCGCAGCTCGGGGCGCATGGACTCGAGCAGGTAGCGCAGATGCCCCAGCACGGGGAAGTTCCGCAGGATCGTGTGGTGCCGCTGGGTCATGTCGACCGCACCGCGGACGAGGAACAAGGCCCAGGGGACCAGCAGCAGGTAGGCGGGCGCCCAGAGGAGCCCCAGCCCCACGCCGGCGGCAAGCCACACGAGGCAGGTCGCCGCGAAGGCCCGGCGCGACCAATGGTCGATGACGTCGGGGACGCGGTGGTAGATGGTCTTCTGCTTGCGCCCCGAGAGGGTGCGCGGAGGAACGTCGCTCATGGCGAGGCATGCTCGCAAGGAGCGACGCCTGCGACCACCCCGTCCGGAGGAGTCCCGGCTACTCGGCGGCGTCTTCGGCCGGCGGGAAGTCGACGATGCGGGCGGGTTGCTTCTTGTTGGAGGCGGGCCGATCCACGGCGCACGAACCGGACATTCAGGTCGGGACGCCGAGGCGCGGGAGGATGACCGCTTGGAGGAGGAACCAGGCGGCCAAAATGCCCAGGGGCCAGAGGAGATCCTTCATGGCTCCACTTTCCCACGAATTGCGAATGCGCCAAGGATCGGGGCGAACTCCCCCGCAGGCTCAGTAGAGGCGAGCGCTGCGGGGAATTCGCGGGGGCGGCGCGAGGAGGCCCACAGGCGCCACACCGTCGGGGGCGTCGAAGCGCAGGTCCAAGAGCTTGGCGACGAGCGGCGCCACGTCCTCGAGGCCGATCTGAGGCGCCACGGCGCCGGGGCGGAAGCCGGGGCCCCAGCCGACGAAGCCGGTGTGGATCTCGGGGAAGTCGGGGAAGTAGCCGTGGGTGCCCAGGATCGGGGTGGGACCGAGGGCGGGCCCCTGGTTGGACCGGCCGAAGGAGTAGCCGGGCTGCGCCGCGAGGGCGAGGGGGGCGTCGCGGTCGGCTCCGCAGGCGTCGAGGGCGGCGCGGTCGAGCACGCGGAAGGACTTCCGCAGGCCCGCGGGGAGGCCCGCGAGCAGGCGCCGGACGCGGGCGAGGGTCTGGCGGTCGCCGGGGCGGCGCAGGCGCAGGAGGGCGGACGCGCCGCTGGTGAGGAAGGCCGCCTTCCAGTCGCCGCGGTCCGGGCGCGCCTCCTGCAACCCGGCTTGGACGAGCCACACGTTGGGGTTGATCTGCGTGTGGATGTCCACGAATCCGTGGTCGCCGGTGATGACGAAGGCCGTGCGGTCGGCGATGCCCGCGCGCTCCGCGGCTTCGAGGAGGAGGGTCAGCGCGCTGTCGGCGGTCGCCACCGCCCGCGAGACCTTGGGCCCCTCGCGGCCTTGCTCGTGCGCGAAATGATCGACGCCCACGAAGTGCACGGCGAGGAGCGCTGGGCGGTAGCGCTCGAGCAGGTAGGCGGCGGCCTCGCCGGCGAGGAGGTCTCGGCCGATGTTGTGCATGGACCAGCGGCGCCCGTCGAGGACGCCGGTGGCGGCGCGCTCGACCTCGGCCACCAGACCCGGAGTGGTCGCGGATCGAGTCGCCGCGAGGGGCGGCGCCGCGCGGTCGAGGGACCAGATCTCGGGGAAGAAGTTGCGGGTGATGGGCGCCCCCACGGTCACGGGCCACGAGACCGCGGCGGTCTCGCGACCGGCGTCGCGAAGGGCGCTGAACAGCGTAGGCACCCGGATCGCTTCGTATTCCCAGAACCAGCGTCCCGTCTGGCCACCCTCCTCGAAGGGGGTGTTCGAGTAGACCCCGTGGCGTCCGGGGCGAGCACCGGTGACCAGGGTCACGTGCGAGGGGTAGGTGACCGTCGGGAAGACCCCGCGCACGGCAAGGGCGTGGGCGCCCTCGCGCGCCAAACGCTGCAAGGTTGGCGCAGGCCAGCGCGGGTCGAGGTAGAACTCCGGCCGCAGGCCGTCGATGCTGACCAAGACGACGTGCCGCACCTCGTCGGCGCGGGCGATCCCTCCCGCCGAGAGGCAGAAGAAGGCGGCGAGCACGGAACGGACGACGCGAGGGGACATGGGCACCTCCGGCGCGCCATTGGAGCACGCGAGGGGAACTCGCGCCGCCCGCAGCGTGTCGGCGGCGGGCTCGCCCGAGTCCGGCTGCGGCGGACGGCACGGCGCTCGGCCGCTACGCCTGCCGCGGGGCCGTGGGGGGGCGCGGGCCCTCGCCCGCCGGGCAAAGGGGACGGCGCATTTCGAACCACGGGTCGCGGCCGTGCACCACGCTCGACGGACCGACGAGGCGAAAGCCGTTCTGCTCGTAGAAGCCCACCAGGTGCTGCTTGCAGATCAAGAGCACCCGCTCGACCCCCGAGAGATCCCGGCCTACGCGCTCGAGGTAGGCGGCCACCAGGCGGCGACCGAGCCCGCGGCGGCGGTGGGCGGGGTCCACGACCACCGAGTGGATGCACAGGCTCGCCCCGGCGGGGTCGTGCTCGCGCATGGAGGCGTGGGTAAGGGTGGGCGCCGCGCTGCGCGTCCCGCACACGAAACCGAGCAAGGCGCCGTCCTCGCCTTCGGCGAGGAGGAAGCAGGCCGGGGCGCGGGCGATCCGGTCGGCGAGGACCTCGCGCGGAGCCGCCTCGTCGGGCGGGTAGGAGCGCGCCTCGAGCGCGGCCAGCGCCTCGAGGTCCTCGGGCCGCGGGCGACGCAGGCGAAGCGGTCCCGTCGCTCCGTCCGCCGGAACCCCGCTCCCAGCGGCTGCCGAGGGAGTCGCCCCCGCCCTGCGGCAACCCGAATCGTCGCTCATCGCCCCCACCTTCCCGCGGCCTTCGTCGCGGGGGTCACCTCATGCCTCGCCCCGCACCGAGGTCCCACTGCCTGGAGAACGCGGACCGACCCCACCGTTCTCCCCTTCGCCTCAGCGCCCCCCGACCGGACGAAAGCTGGCGTTGATCCGCTGCACGGTCGGCAGCCAGCGCTCGTAGAGGCCCTCACCCAAGAAGCTCATCACGCACAGCAGGCGCCGGCCACGGGGATCGGCGAGGCCGTACTGGACGACGACCACGCTCCCCCGACCGGCGCGCGTTCGGTAGTGGAGTTCCCTCCCGATCCATTGCTGCCCTGCCTCCTCACCGCCTTTCCAGACCACGGGCCGCTCGGAAATGAGTTCGAAGCCCGGCCAGCGGTTCCGGGTCTGGTTCTCGTCGACGCGGAGCACCTCCTCGGGACGACGGGCCAGCGGGTAGGTGCGAATCTCCACGCCCGAGAGGAGGGGACCGCCTAGGTCGCGCCGCCGACAGACGATGCGCAGCCGCATGTTGGGATTCCGCGCGCTCGCGTCGAACGACCAGTCGGGGCCCGGCTTCTCCACCCGGAAGCCCGACACGCTGCTCACAAAGACGTCGCCCTTTGCGTCGCCCGGTCGCTCGGGAAGCCCCGCGCGGACGACCTCCCAGGGCTGCGGCGGCAGGCCCACGGCCGCGCGGACGGCGGCGGCGCGCGCGCGAATGCGCTCGCGCGCTTCGTCGGCGGAGAGCCCCTCGGCGTCCGCACGCACGGCCTCGGGGACGGAGACGCCCAAGTCGCCGAGAATGCGCACGGTGAGGGTGGAGCGCCAGCGCTCGAGGTCGCGAAAGGTCTGGCGCAGGGCCTCGTCGGCGGCGGGGGCGTAGCCGAACCAGTAGCTGCGGACGAACTCGTCGTGGTCGAAGCGAATGGTGGGCAGGTCGCGCTGCACCACGCGGAGCACCTTCGACCACTCGCCGGCGATCTGTTGCGCCAAGGACCGCGGCACCCGCCCGCCGAAGCGCTCGCGCGCCGCGGCCGCGTGGGCCGAGAGGGCGCCGCCCCAGCTCGCGAGCCCGTGGTAAATGAGGTAGGTGGCGTCGAGCAGGAGCGCGACCTTCTGTCGGACCGCACGGCGCTCGCGCGCCTCGTCGTCGGGCGAGCCTACGCGCAGGTCGAGGCGCGCTGCGCCGGCGTGGGTGCGCGCCTCGAGCGCGTAGGCGCCCGGAAGCAGCCAGCGCTCCCCGCCGCCGATGCGGACGGCGAAGCGCCCGCCCTCCACCCGGCCCCGAGCCACCGTGCGCAGGTCGCCGCCCGCGGGCGCCAGGCGGAGTTCGACCGGCGCTCCGTCGGCGGCGCCCGGGACCTCGCCGGACACGTCGAGAACGAAACGCCCGGGCTCCTCCCGCCGGGCCTCGGCGCGAAGGCTCTGCGGCGCGGCGCCCTGCGCGTAGGCCAGGACGGGGAGCGAGACGAGGAGCGTAGACAGCGAGGCCTTCATTGGTAGCCCCCGGTGCCTGTGCAGATGCCTCTGCAGGTTCCGTCCCTCGAGTCGGCCTGGCTCCAGCACCTGAGGGCCCCTTGCAAAGCGTGCGTGCGAAGTGCCCGCACACGGCTTCCCGACGGTCTTCTCATGCCGCGTTCGTCCTCCCCGGAAGGCGAATCGTTCCGAGCAGCCTGCGGAGGCCGTGCTCGTTCCCGAAGCGTGCGTGTGGCCGTTCCTTCGGGTCGAAGCGCCGCCCCTTGACCTTCTTCCGCCTCGGACCCCCGCTCCGGATCGTGGGACGGATCCACCGCTTCCCGACGGAGGTGTCGATTTGGTTGCGCTCGTCCCAGGCATTGCCCGCTCGAAAGCCGTTGCCCCACCCACGCAGGACGGGGTTTGGGTCCTCGACGACGGATCGAAGGTCCTTGGCCTGCCCCTGGAAGCGGGACTTCACGATCCGGAAGCGACTGCCGAGGAACTCGAGGCCCTCCTTGCCCAGCCCCGTTTCCACGAGCCGCGTCTTCTCCGGCAGCAGCGTGAGCCGAAGGCGCTCGAAGATCCCCTTCAAGCGCCTCAACGCCTCGTTCGCCTGGGATCGCCGCCGGCAGAGGACGACGAAGTCCTCCGCACCGCCAACGAGGACACCGAGGTGCAAGCAGTGCTCCTTTCCGATCGTGTCGAGGCAGTTTCCGAGTCCACGCTTCCCACAGGACCTCCCCCCTGTGGATCCGGTCGTACAGAGTGTGGAACCGGCGCTTCGGGTGGGCCTTGGCGGCCACGAACAGCCTGTCTTGGAGGCGGGGTACTTCGAACTTCTTGGGACTCTTGGACCCCTCCCTCTCTCGCAGGGGGCCATGCCCGCGCACCTTCCTCCAGGATCGAGCACGAGCGAAGCAGGGCCCCTTCCCTCCTCCCGAGGTTCCCCGGGCCTCGACCGTACTCTGCGCCCCTCGGACTCCCTCTCGCCCCTTCCCCCCTTCGCCCTCGACTCGTAGGGATCGCTTCGACCCGACGTCGGCCGCCGGGTAGGGCCTCTCCCGTTCCGCATCCGACTTGCGTCGCCTGCCCTCCTCCCTACCCCGGAGGCGTCCTGCTGG